>NZ_JACVUO010000029.1:0-42782 GCF_016625145.1 Pantoea sp. S61 | reverse complement strand
GCATGAATTAATGCGTCGCCCATCTACGATAACGGTACAGGCACCGCACTGACCGTGGTCGCAGCCCTTTTTGGTCCCGGTAAGATGCAGATGTTCGCGTAAAGCATCCAGCAGCGTGGTGCGGGTATCCAGATGCAGGGACTGCTCTTTACCATTCACTTTCAAGGTTACTGGCATCAAGGCGGGTGGCGGTGTGGTGGCTAACGCGTGTTTGCCCGACGCGGTCGCAGATGAATCGTTGTTCGCTGTTTTGGCGCCTTCTTTGACGCTAGCCTGCTGGTGGTTGACATCGTTTGGGTTGCTCATACCCGGCCTCCAGAAAAATTTGGGTGCCTAAGGCACCTCTGTTTATAAGGTTTTTTGGAAACACTAAGCATAGACGTCAATTCAGCATTGCGGGCTGGCCGGGCTATTTCCTTCCAGGAGATAAGCAGAATGGGAAATAAAACAGCTTAAACACGGCTGAGTAGGGCAGTAAACCGTCTCGCTTAGATTGAGACTTTCCCGCATCGCTTGACGTAAGAGTAAGATGTGCCGTACTGACTGTTTATCGAATGGAAAAATCGTTATGTCGATGCCGCCCTTTCTCAATGCCGGGGATAAAGTCATCATTTATGATGGTGTCTGTAAGTTGTGCAATGCCTGGGTTATTTTTTTGCTGAGCCATCACATCGATCGCAAAATACGCTTTGTAGCCATTCAGAGTGAGAAGGGTAAAACGCTGTTGAGATATGCCGGCTTGCCCGATGAAAATATTCGAACAATCGTTCTGATTAATCAGAATCAACACTGGCTGAGGTCACAGGCGATATGCCGGGCAATGTCATTTATGCCGTGGCCCTGGAAGGTGTTGTCTGTCATTTGTTTCCTGCCTGATTTTATTACTAACTTTATTTACAATCGTATTGCACAGAATCGCTATCGGTTATTTGGGCATTATGATGATGTTCATGAAATCAAGGAGGATTATCCTGGGAGATTTTTATGAGCGTGAAGCGCATCGACATCCTGCTTTGTGAGCCAGCGCTAGTCCGGGCTTAACGCGCTGGATGCAGAAGATAGTATTTAGTGTATTTTCCGTTCAGTAAGCACAGAAGAGGGCCCCCCTTACCCGCGGCAATAAAAATGTGCTTTCACGTGGATCTTCGTTGGTATGTTTTGCAAGTTGATAATATGCCGCAAACATCAATGGAAGAATGTGCTCGCGCAGGCGACCACATTCTGATTAATTTGCAGAATATCAGACCGTGCCGGTGCCGCCATCGGAGCACCAGACCTGGCCAGAGGTGAAACTGTTGTTGATTTCCGCAAAAGTGACATACAGCGGTGCGATTTCAGCGGGCTGGCCGGGACGGCCCAGGGGAGCGGTGGCCCCAAACTGTTCGATCTTCTCAGGTGGTTGACCGCCGGAGACCTGCAATGCCGTCCAGTACGGGCCAGGTGCCACGGCGTTGACACGAATCTGTTGCTCACCCAGCTGCTTCGCAAGGGCTTTGGTGAAAGCAGCGATCGCCGCTTTGGTCTGGGCATAATCCAGCAAAATGGCGCTCGGCTCATAAGCCTGTACAGAAGAAGTATTGATAATGGAAGAACCCGCCGGCAGATACTCTAGCGCCGCTTTGGTTATCCAGAACATCGCATAAACATTGGTTTTGAACGTGGCGTCAAAATCTTCGATGGAAAGTGTACGAATAGATTCATTGTATTGCTGACGGCCGGCATTATTCACCAGAATATCCAGGCCATCTAATTTTTCCGCCGCCTCTTTCACCAGTTGCTGGCAGAATTCTTCAGAACGGATATCGCCTGGGATCGCTACAGCTTTGCGACCTTCCGCTTCGATTAATTTCACTACTTCCGCCGCGTCTTCCTCCTCGGCGGGAAGAAAGTTAATGGCAACATCTGCACCTTCGCGGGCATACGCAATAGCAACGGCGCGACCTATGCCCGAATCCCCACCGGTTATCAGCGCCTTACGGCCGGTAAGACGTCCCATGCCGCGATAGCTCGTTTCACCATGATCGGGGCGCGGTTCCATCTTGCTGGCCAGTCCCGGAATGGGCTGATGTTGTTGTTCAAATGGCGGCTTGGGATATTCCTGAGTGATAAGTGTTTTGTTAGTGAATAAATTCATCTTAACCTCATAATTAGCATGTTAATTAAGCCTGGCAAAGATGTGATGATTGTCACGTAAGAACGGGTGAATTAGCTAAACTATTTAAGCGCAGCGTTTAGTTAAGTGGTTTTTATCAAGAAAAAACAGGTAGGGATATTTTTTTAAAATTGGCCCAGTCAGGTTTAGAAAGATGAAGCTTACGGATCTGTCCAGATAGCATGCGAAAAGAAAAACTATAAATACAGACCCCACTTAAATTATTGTTATAAATGCCTGATTAAATGTAAGTGAGAACTAATCTTCAGTGTTATGTAGTCTGTTGATTTTATTGATTTAATATCTTACATGGCTTTGCAGGGGTGTGTGATTTACAAAAAAAACTCATCATCAATATAAGAAAAGTTTTGGGTGTAATATAAGCGAGACGAGATAAATTTAATTTCCCAACGCCCTGGGGCAGTAGTTGTAAATAAGATTATTAATTCACATCAATGACTTCCTGTGCTAATTTTTCTTGACCCTGACCTTAATGGATATATAAGCGAAACCATTAATATTGCATTATTCACTTTGCTCACTAAGCTGAAGACATAACTTTACAATTACACGAGTATTCATTACGGGGATTTCCATCCCGTCCGTTGAGAGGCGATTAATGAGCGAAGCGAGTTGCAGCATTCTATATAATGGTGAGCGACTGACCGGAGCGGTTAATCAACCTTTAATTGATTTCCTGCAACTCCAGGGGAAAAAGCTACCGCATGTCTGCTATCACCCGGCGTTGCCGCCGCTTAAGAGCTGTGATGTCTGCTGGGCCGAGGCCGACGGTGAAAAAGTGCGCGGGTGTACGCTGTCCACAAGAGACGGGCTGGTGGTCAATAGCCAGAACGAAATGATGCAGGCGGCCCAGCAGGAGGGCATGGATCGCTTGCTTCAGCGACATGAACTCTATTGTACCGTCTGTGAACACAACACCGCTGACTGCACGCTTCACGATACCGTTGCCGATATGCATATTCCGATTCAGTACTACCCCTACGAACGCAAGCCTGCGGAAAAAGACACCTCCAATCCTTTTTACACTTACGATCCGGACCAGTGCATTCTCTGCGGGCGCTGTGTAGAAGCCTGTCAAAACGTTGAAGTCAACGAAACACTCTCGATTGACTATCAGTCGCCTCATCCGCGTGTTCTGTGGGATGGAGGGACCAAAATTGCGGGTTCCAGCTGTGTCAGTTGTGGTCACTGCGTAACGGTGTGTCCCTGTAATGCCCTGCTTGAGAAAACCATGCAACCTGACAGTGGTCCTTTTACGGCTATGGAGCCGGACCTCAAGCGACCGCTTATCGATTTTGTGAAATCGCTGGAGCCCAGCATCGGCATGGAACCCATTACTGGCGTTTCGCTTATTGATAATGCGATGCGGCAGGCAGAAATCAAGCGAACCAAAACCGTCTGTACGTATTGCGGCGTAGGGTGCAGCTTCGAAATTTGGACGCGCGATCGCCACATCATGAAAATCCAGCCGGTGGCAGAAGCACCCGCTAATGGAATCTCAACCTGTATCAAAGGGAAGTTCGGCTGGGACTTTGTTAACAGCCCGCACCGCCTGACGACACCGTTAATTCGTGAGAACGGTCAGTTTCGTCCGGCCAGTTGGGACGAGGCTCTGCAGCGTGTGGCGGAAGGGCTGCGCAACGTTGAACGTCGTCACGGTGGAAATGCCATTGGCTTTATCGGCTCCAGTAAGGCGAGTAATGAGGAAGCCTATCTGACGCAAAAAATTGCCCGCCTGATTTTCAAAACAAACAACGTCGATAACTCTTCACGCTACTGCCAGAACCCGGCCACTGAGGGGCTGTTTCGGACGGTAGGATACGGCGGAGATGCCGGCACCATCAGGGATCTGCAGAAAGCAGACCTCATCATTACCCTGGGCAGCAATCTTGCTGAGAATCATCCCGTCATCGCCGCCCATATTAAGCAAAGCCACAAGCATCAGGGGCAGAAGCTGATGGTGGTGGATCCCCGGCGACATGAAATGGCAGACCGCGCTGACTGCTTCCTGCGTATCCGCCCTGGTACAGATATGGTCTGGGCATCTGCGATGGCGAAATATGCCTTTGAGCAGGGTTATGCCGATCTGCCTTTTCTGGAACAGCGGGTTAATCACGTTGAGGAGTATAAGGCCTCGCTTGCCCCGTTTACGCTGGAATTTGCCAGTGCCGTGACGGGACTTTCTGTCGATGAACTGCAGGAAGCGGCAGAGTTAATTGGTCGGGCCGAAAGCGTGTGTATCCTGTGGGCCATGGGGATTACGCAGCACAGCCATGGTGCGGATACCAATACGGCGCTTTCTAACCTGCTGCTGGTCACGGGGAATTACGGCAGACCCGGCACGGGTGGCTATCCAATGCGTGGCCATAACAATGTCCAGGGGGCAAGTGACTTTGGCTGCCTCAGCAACGTTTATCCCGGTTATGAAAAGGTCAGCGATCCTTCTTCCCGTGAGAAATGGGCCCGCGCCTGGCATGTCTCCCCGGAATCGCTGTCCGATAAACCCGGTGCTGATAACTTCTTGATGGTTCAGCATGCACATGAAGGCACGATTCGGGCGATGTACGTGATAGGGGAAGAAACCGCTTTTTCTGATGCTGACTCAACCAAAGTGCATGAAGCCTTCAGTCAACTGGAATTCATGGTGGTTCAGGACATCTTCATGAGCCGTACGGCAGAGTTTGCGGATGTGGTTCTGCCGGGGTGCCCGAGCGTTGAGAAAGAAGGGACGTTTGTGAACACCGAACGGCGTATTCAGCATTTCTCCCCCGCGCTGAAACCGCTGGGCGACAGCCGCCCTGACTGGGCTATTCTCACCGACGTTGCAGCCCGTCTGGGCCACCACTGGCATTACCCCAATCCCGGCGCAATTATGGCTGAAGCCGCGGGTATCGCGGAGATATTTTCTGGCGTGAGTTATGAAAATCTCGTGGGCTGGCAGTCACAGATCTGGCCGGTTACGCCTGACGGGAAGAGCACACCCCTGCTCTACACCGATCGCTTCCATTTCCCCGACGGTAAAGCAAGGCTCTATCCGCTCAGCTGGCAGCCTCCCATGGAAGAGGCGAATGATGACTACGACCTGTTACTGAATAATGGACGCATGCTCGAACACTTCCAGTCAACGAATCAGACCGGGCAGGGAGGCCGCATTATGTCCCTTTCGCCTAACTGGTTTGTCGAAATCTCTCCTGAGCTGGCCGCTGAGCGCCAGCTGTCGGAAGGCGAATGGGTCAGCCTGCGTTCCCGGCGCGGTAATATTGAGGTGCCGGTGGTCGTGACCTCACGCGTAGCGGGAAACGTCCTGTTTATTCCCATTCACCATGGAAAAGAGGGGATCAACAGCCTCACCGGAGACCATCACGATCCCGACGTCAACACGCCTGCTTATAAAGAAATTGCGGTGAAAATGACGCGCATTGGCCGCCACCCTCAGCCCAATCCTTTACCCACACATAATTTCCGCTACGGCCAACGCACCCCTGTTTCCCATCTGGCGGTTGAGGAAAAATGGCAGCAGCAGGGATACCGCGAACCGCCCGAACACAGCGATCATCCGGAGAAATACTGATGGCAGAGCGACTCAATTACACCGTACCGCCAGTTCAGGATGAGCAGAATGCACAGGACGCGCTCAGTGAACTGCTGGAAAATCTGCACCAGCACGGTTTTATCCGACTGGCCAACGATATCGTTAAGGCAAACAGCGAAATAGGAAAAATTCTGGTGGCCGGGCTCAACCGCCCCGGTTCGCGTAATGCGGTACAGAACCTGTCCCTGATGATGATGGCTGTAGGCAGCATTCCTCCTGAACGCTTTAACCACATTCTTCTGGCGCTGCGTGCGGCTGTGATGGCGACGAAACCCGCCAGTGAACTGAATGAGGGTCAGAAAGCACCGGGTCTGCGGGGCATTATCAAACTTCTCAACGACGATGAGCTCTGGCAAAGCCTCCGCCCACTGATGGCGGTGCTGGAAACGTTTGTCACGGAGATACGACGTAAGGAACAACTCCCGGTGACACGCTATAGCGGAAAGCCCACGCGTGAATGACGCCGAATGGGTATTGCTGATTGCGCGCGTGCAGTTTGCTCTGACCATGGCGATGCATATCGTGCTGGCAGCGCTCACCATGGGCCTTGCGCCCCTGCTGGTCTGGTTTGAAGCTCGCTGGTTGTGGCAAAAAAACACTGCGGCGCGTGATGCGCTGCACTTCTGGATAAAGATATTTTCCCTGACCGTGGCGGTGGGAGCCGTATCTGGCGTCGTCATGGAGTTTCAGTTCGGGACACACTGGGCTGCTTTTTCTCAGCAAACGGGCGGCATGATCGGGCCGCTTCTGTTTTATGAAGTGCTTACCGCTTTTTTTCTGGAATCGGCACTCACTGGCGTGATGTTATTTGGCTTTGGCCGCATCCCCCCCCATGTTCACTTTGCCGTGACCTGCATGGTGGCTTTTGGGGCGCTGCTAAGTGCCTTTTGGATCCTGGCCGCCAACTCCTGGATGCAGACACCGGTGGGCTTTACCCGGGATGACGCGGGGCACTTTGTTCCTGAAAGCATAATCCTTCTCCTTCGCGCACCTTCGTTTCCCTGGCGCTTTGCCCACATGGTGACCGCTGCGCTAATCGGAAGCGCGTATTTTATGATGGGTATCGCGGCATGGCGCCTGCTGCGCTTTCCGGGAGAAATGGCTTCTCAACTCATGCTGAAGAGCGCGCTGACTCTGACGCTTCTCGCCGTGCCGCTGCAGATGGTAACCGGTGATCTCCACGGCGAGAACACGCTGAAGTATCAACCCGCCAAACTGGCGGCTATCGAGGGAAGCTGGCAACCGCCGCCACAAGGGGAAGGGGAGCCGCTGCGACTTTTCGCCTGGCCCGACCAAAAGGCCCAACGTAATATGGCAGAAATATTGGTTCCTTCGGTTGCCTCGCTTTATCTGCGCCATAATCTCACGGGTCACATTAAAAGCCTCAGTGAATTCCCGCGAGCGGATCAACCTCCTGTTGCTCCCGTATTTTTCGCGTTCCGGATAATGGTTGGGCTTGGAGTGCTGATGCTGATCACTTCGCTGGTGGCACTAATGCAACTCAAGCGTGGCAGGCTTAATCATTCCGCTAAACTGTTGCGATGGCTGGTCTGCATGACACCGTCAGGTTTTACCGCGCTCATTGCGGGGTGGGTAGTGACTGAGGTGGGGCGACAGCCCTGGACGGTATACGGCATCCTGCGCACCTCAGAGAGTGTTTCACCCCTTTCTCTGACGTCCACTGTCATCATCTTTGTCGCCATCCTGGTTGTTTACGCTTCTGGTTTCACGCTGGGTCTGAGATATCTCCTGCGCCACGCTTCTGCTCCAATCCCTGATAAGCCAGGTATGGTTGCCGTTGCCCTGAAAACACCCCATTAAGGAAGGCTGAACATGCTACTGGCAGATTTCTCAGCGGTCCTCCTGGGCTTCTCTTTACTGATGTACATTCTGCTGGATGGAACAGACCTTGGAACCGGCATGCTGTTCTTCTGGTTTAGGGCAGATGAGCAGCGGGAACAGATGACGCATACGCTTCTGCCGGTGTGGGACGCAAATGAAACCTGGCTGGTGCTTCTGGCTGGGGGAATGTTTGCGCTTTTTCCTGCTGCCTTTAGCCTGATGATGAGTTCTCTGGCCTTGCCTGTTTTTGTCATGCTTTTATGCCTGTTTCTGCGCGCGCTGGCGCTGGAGTATCGCGCTGAAGCTGGGGTGAAGCTCAAACGCTGGCTCGATCGCCTGATGATGGCGTGCTCCGGGCTTGCGGCTATGATTCAGGGGTTGTGTATGAATGCTGTGCTGAGCACGCAGCCGGACGCGATGGCTGATATCCTCAACCTGACGGGATGCCTGTCGGGTTTGGGTCTCATTGCTGTTTATCTCCTCATGGCCTGCTGTTGGGTACGCTGGCGGCTGGGGGAAACAACGGTTCCCCTTGCAGGAGGCTGGTGCTGGGTATGGTGGCTGGTTTCATTGCTAATTTTTGCAGTACTGCTGTGGTTTAATATGCCCCTGTGGGAGCAGTGCTGGGCGCTTTTGATTGGGAAACTGGTGATTCTGATGGCGACTGTCGCGGCTTGCCTACAGGTGTGGGGGCTCTGGCGCGGACATCCGTTAATGTGACTGGTATTCACCCAAGCGTTGGTCGCATTGATATTCCTGGGTGGATGTATTGGCATGCATCCCTGGATTTTGATGAATGAATTAGATATTTATCAGGGTGCAGCACCTCAAACCGCTCAGGTTTTTGTTTTAATCGGATCGGCCATCATTGTTCCGCTTACGCTGATTTATCACAGTTGGTCATTCTGGGTCATGAAGCGGAAGTCGTAAGTTCTATGCGCTTAAGCCAAAGAAATTGAAAGAACTTTTGATACTGAGAGGATTTTAATTAGATATTAAGTTCAACAATGCGTCTACCTATTGCGTTATCGTTAAACAGAGATCATTAATTCTCACTGTAATAGCCTCCGTTCAAACCGGACGCCTCACTTGTAACACATAGTCATAGGGATTTTTGTAGGATTGTCCTGTGCTAAGGATCGAGGTGATAAGTGGCAAGCACAAGCAATGTTGTTAACCTCCCGTAGAGAAAGTGCGTTTTGTTGCGCTCGCCATGTAGCCCGTCAAACCCTCTAGGCCTTCTGCAGAATCTTCCATCTTGGCGTTCCGCTTTGTTCATATTGAATCATTACGCTCAGTGCAGCAGGCAGGACGGTAAGCGTCACCACCGTCGCCACCAGAAGCCCTCCAATAATTGCGCAGGCCATTGGCCCCCAGAACACCTGTTGGGATATCGGTAGCATGCCCAGTATGGCAGCGCAGGCCGTCAGCAGAATGGGTCTGGCACGGTGCAGGGCTGCGGCTGTAACGGCATCATCCGCGGCCATTCCGGCTCTGACTTTGCCGTCGGCTTCCACAATCAGGATGACGGCATTGCGGATAATCATGCCCGCGAGCGCAATAATGCCCAGCAGCGCCACAAATCCCATTGGGGTACCGGTGGACAACATGGCCATGACGATCCCCGGCAGGCCAAAGGGCGCCATTAACAGCGCCAGGAGCATGCGGGAGATCCGCTGCAACTGGACCATCAGCAGCACCAGCATGACCAGCAGGGTCACCGGCAGGACGCTTAGCACCGAATTGTTGCCCTTATCGGATTCAGCCGCCGTGCCGTCCTCGCTGATGCTGTAGCCTGCCGGCAGTTTCGCCCGCAGCCTGTCAATGTCAGGACGCAGTCCGGCTGAGACCGCCTGAGCCCGGAGTCCGGGAGCAAGATCGGTCTGCACCGTGATAAAAGGAAGCCGCTGACGCCGCCATATCACCATATCTTCCAGCCCTGCCTGAGGCTGCGCAATCTGTAAAAGCGGTATTTTCGCGCCGGTATCCGACGTCAGAATCATCCCCGACAGGCTGCTGAGATCGCGCCTGTCCGCCTCGCCGGCTCTGAGTACAACGTCCAGCATTCGGTTGCCGTCGCGCACCGTCGTGACCACGCGGCCGGACCATATGGCGTTGAGATACTGCGCAAGGCCTTCGGAAGAAATCCCTGCCGCACGGGCGGCGGTCTGGTTCACGGCCAGGGTTATCACGCGCTCCGGATCGCCCGCCGTCAGGTTGACCCCGCGAGTGAGTGATGATGCCCCCAGGGTCGACGCCACCTCTCCGGCCAGCGCCCGGACGCGCGTATAGTCCGGTCCGCTGACCCGGTAGCGGACCGGCCAGCCTACAGGCGGGCCCAGCTCCAGCGGAGACACGCGAGTGGTAAACTCACTGAAATGCTGCGCGAGAACTGCATTCAGCTGCTGCTGCAGTTGTTCGCGGGCCGGCAGGTCTCTGGCGACCACGACCAGCTGAGCGGTATTTTCATCGTCCAGCAGTACGTCCATCGGCAGATAAAAGCGAATGGCCCCGGAGCCCACGTAGGCCGAATAGCGATCGATAAGTTTGTTGTCCCTGAGCACCGCTTCAAGGCGCTGCACCTGGCGGAGCGTCGCATCCTGCGACGCGCTGGCCGGCAGCGTCAGGCTGACCAGCAGCTCCGGGCGATCGGATGCCGGGAAAAATTCGCCCTGCATCAGGGTGGTGCCGGCCCCCGCCATGAGCAGAGCGAGCAGCGCGACGGCCATCGTGGTCAGCCGGTGGCGGAGCACCGCACCGAGCAGGCGGCGGTAGGCGCTGCCCAGCCTGCCGGGGCCTGCGGTGTGAGCAGGCAGCCGGGCGGGCAGCAGCCAGCTCCCCGTCAGGGGGGAAAACAGAACGGCGACGCCCCATGAACAGAGCAGCGCAATCATGACCACCGCGAACAGCGTATAGCAGTATTCTCCGGCGCTGGAGGCGGCAAAGCCGACAGGTATAAAGCCCGCTATCATCACCAGCGTGCCGGTCAGCATCGGCATGGCCGTGGTTCTGAAGGCGTACGTGGCCGCCTCCCGACGCGTGTCGCCAGCCTCCAGCCGGGAGACCATGGTCTCGACCGTTATCATCGCGTCATCAACCAGCAGGCCGAGCGCGATAATCAACGCACCGAGCGAGATGCGCTGCAGACCAATCCCGGCCAGGTGCATGCCCGTAAACGTCATCGCCAGCACCAGCGGGATGGCGGCCGCCACGACCAGGCCCGCTCGCACCCCGAGGGAAACAAACGACACCGCCAGCACGATAATGACCGCCTCGATCAGCACGTGGAGGAAGGAACCGACGGCCTCACCGACCACAGCCGACTGATCGGCCACCCGTGACATCTCTATGCCGTACGGCAGACGCTGCGCCTCGGCGCGCAGGCGCGCGTTGAGCGCCTGGCCAAAATCCAGCATGTTTCCGGTGGGCGCCATGGATACCGCCAGCCCGATTGCCGGTCGCCCGTTGACCCTGAACAGCGGCGACGGGGGCTCCGCGGGTTGTCTTGTGATAGTGGCCACATCGGTGAGCGGCACATAGCGCCCGTTGACGTGCAGCGTAACCGCCCGAAGGCTCTCCTCACTTCTGAACGCGCCGCTGACGCGCAGGGCAATGTTGTCATCGCCGGTGCGGACGGTACCCGCCGGCTCAACCGCGTTCTGCGCCTGCAGGGCATCCGTCACCTGCTGCAGACTCAGCCCCATCCCGGCAAGCCTGCGCGGGGAGAACGCAACAACCAGCTGCTCCTCCTGCTCGCCCAGCAGCTGAATTTTGCCCACGTCCGGCAGACTCATCAGGTCGCGGCGGACCATCTCCACCCGATCGCGCAGTTCCCGCGGGGAAAAGCCGTCGGCGGTAAAGCCGTAAATAGTGCCGAAGGTGTCGTCGAATTCATCGTTTACCGTCGGACCCTGAATCCCCTGGGGCAGGGACGGGGAAAGGTCCTGCATTTTTTTACGTATCTGATACCAGATGCCGGGTACTTTTTCTGGCGGAGTATCATCGCGCAGGTTCACGAATATTACGCTGCGGCCCGCGTGCGTTTCGCTCTGAACGTAATCGAGCCACGGGATTTCCTGCAGCTTCTTCTCCAGGGGATCGGTAAGGAGTTGGACCGTATCGTTAAGCGTGGCGCCCGGCCACTGCGCGGACACCACGGCGGTTTTGATCGTAAACGCCGGATCCTCACTGCGCGGCAGCTGCTCATAGTAAAAAATGCCGGCCGCCATCGTCAGCAGCATCAGAAACGCCATCAGTTGCTGACGCTGCAGGGCCCAGGCCGAAAGATTAAAGGCGCTTTTCATCAGGACTGTCCTTCTTCATCTTTTGCGACCCGTTCGCCGTCTCGCAGGCTACTGACGCCTGCGATCACCACGCGTTCGCCTGGCATGACGCCCGCGCTGATAAACACAGATTTGGCTGAAAATTGCGCAATCACCACGGGGCGAATATGGAGGCGGTTCTGCCCGGGGTCGATGACGAAGACGGCCGGACGACCGGCCTGCCGCGTCAGGGAGGACGCCGGCAGCTCCATCACCGGTGAGCCGGTACCGGGTAGCATGACCGTGACGGTTGAACCGAGCGTCAGCGCGGCAGGCGGGCTGTCAAGGGAAATCCGAACCCGCCAGGTGCGGGTCTGCGGGTCGGCCTGCGGGCTAATATCCCGCAGGTGCCCGGTCGCGGACACGGCCGGGTCGGTCAGCAGCGCGACGCGGAAAAGGTCGCCGGGCGCACGCGGGATCCTGCCGGGATCGGACACGTCGACGATCACATCGCGGCTGTTCCCTGAAGCCAGGGTCACGACCGTCTGGCCCGCGCTGACGACCTGGCCGGCCGAGACGCTGACGCCGGTGATCACGCCGGCTTCCGGTGCGGTGAGCGAGGTCCAGCGAAGGTTTTCCTGCGCAGTTTTCAGCGCCGCCTCGCTGCTCTGAATCCGGGACTGCGCGGTTTGCCAGTCTGACGCCGCTGAATCCAGCTGCGCCCGGGCGATGGCACCGGAAGGCATCAGCGCCCGCATGCGTTTCAGGTTGAGGGAAGCCAGCTGCCCGGCTGCCCGTGCGCTGGCCAGATCCGCCTGCGCGCTGCTGGCCTGGTTCGCCACGGTCTGGCTGTCGAGCGTGGCCAGCACCTCGCCGGCGTGAACGTCCATGCCGATGTCGGCGCGGCGCGTCAGCACCCGTCCTTCGAGCCTGAAGCTCAGGGCCATCTCGTCGTGGGCGCGCACCTCGCCGGTCAGGCTCAGGGCGGCCGGGGCAGCCGGGGCGGGGGCAGTGACGCTCCGGACCGGGCGCGGCGGTGCCGCTGTATCTTCCTGAGGATGGCCGCACCCGCTCAGGACCAGCACAAGCAGGCAGGGAAGCAGGGGCAGTAACAGGTCAAAGCGCCGGGGTTCCAGCAGGTGTTCGGCTCCCTCCTTCAGCAGGCGGGTGAAATCATCAGTCATGGCACAGTTCCTTTAGAGAGACCGCGCCATTACATCCGCTGACTATCGAGATTCAGCGGATAAACGGTCAAGAACGTATCAAGACGGTAAAAAAGGGGTTTATCTGGCCGGCAGTTCGACCCGGATACGCAGACCGCCGCCGGCCGGAAGCGTCGCGCTGATGTCACCGCCGTGCGCGCGGCAGACAGCCCGGGCTATTGACAGCCCCAGACCGCTGCCGCCCGAGTGCCGCGCGCGCGAGGTTTCCCCGCGGCTGAAACGATCAAACATACTGGCCAGAAAGTCAGCCGGAACGCCCGGTCCGTTATCCTGAAAATCAATCAGGCAGGTACCGGCTCGCTGCTGCAGGCGAATACGCAGGCAGGATCCGGCGCCGGCATAACGAAGGGCGTTCTCAAGAAGAATGGTAAACACCTGTGCCAGCCGGAAGGCATCCGCCGTGACGGCCGGCTGGCTGGTGACGGTCAGCCCGATCTGCATGCCCGCCGCGTCGAGCTGGGGCTTTATCCAGGCAATGCGTTCGCGCAGCAGGTCCGCAGGATCGCAGGGCGCGCAGTCAAGGTTAAGCTGACCGGCATCCGCAAGGGAAAGCAGGTGCAGGTCATCAATCAGGCGGCTGAGGTACCGCAGCTGGCTCATGATCATCACATGGTGGCGCGGGTCGTCGTCAAAAACCCCGTCAATCAGGCCCTGCAGCCTGCCTATCGCAGCCGTCAGCGGCGAGCGCAGCTCATGCGCCATCGCGACGTGAGACGCCCGGAGCTCCCGCTCGTAGTGCGCCAGCTGACGCGTCATGGCGTTGAAGTCGCCGGCAAAGTGCAGCACTTCTGCTGGCGCACCGGTAACCAGCGCGGACTGTGAACCAAAACGTCCCGCCGTTACTGCCTCCGCGGTTCGCCTGAGGTGGCTGAACTGCAGGGACAGCGGCCGGGCGTAGCGCAACCCCAGAGACGTGATAAAAGGACTCGTCACCAGCACCAGAATGCCGACCGTGATCCAGTCAGAAGAGGCAATGGAAGGGTCAGAATAACGAATCCCCCACCAGGCATCGACGATTTCATGGTACCGCGCCGGATCCGCCTCCGGGTGCTCGCGCAGGGCTAGGAACTCCTGCAACAGCGCAGGCGGCATATGGTGCGTGATCCAGAGATACTGCACGGTGAACCGCAGCCACATGCACAACGCAATCAGAACGACGGTCCCTATCGCGAGAGTCAGTATGCGCAGGCACAGCCAGCGCCAGAGGGTCTGAGGGCGTTTTACTTTCATGGCTGACGGAACCGGTAGCCCACGCTGCGGACGTTAAGCAGCACGTCGGGGATGCCCGCCGCCTCAAGCTTACGGCGGAGATTATAAACGTGGGTATCGACCACGCGCTCCAGCGCATCGCTTTCCGGCAGGCACTGCTCCAGCAGATACTGGCGGCTCAGCGCGCGAACCGGCGCGCGCATCATCGTGACCAGCAGCGCAAACTCGGTGGGCGTCGTTTCCACGCTGATGACGGGCCCCTCACTGGTCGTGACGGTCACCGTCATGGCGGAGGTGTTGACCTCCAGACCCTGCCAGCGCAGCACCTCATCAGCCTGTCGCACCGCAGCGCTGCGCCGCAGCACGGCCTGCACGCGCGCAACCACTTCCCCCGGATGATAAGGTTTTACTACATAGTCGTCAGCCCCATAGCGCAGCGCACCTATGCGGTCAGGCGTATCGCCCATCGCCGTGACCATGATGACCGGCACGTCGCTGCTGCGTCTGATCCTTGCCAGCACCTCGGTGCCGTTCAGACCTGGCAGCATCACATCCAGCAGCACCAGGTCCGGCTTCCAGCGTTCCGCCTGTTCCAGCCCGCTCAGACCGTCTGTCGTGACCCTGACGGTATAGTTCTCCCGGCGCAGGTAGGCTTCCAGCACCTCCGCCGCGTCGGCGTCATCTTCGATTATCAGAATATTTTTGTTCTGCATGGCTCACCTTGACAGTTTCTTCATAAATCCCTGGCGGTTTGTTGACACAGCCACGGGATACTCCGGTTTCGCGATGCGACCACCCGGGCAAGGGGTGGCATACGGACGGATGATGAGGTGACACGATGATAAACAGAAAAACGGCGTTGTACATAACCAGCCTGGTACTGACGGTAGTAGCGGTCCCGGGGCAGGCCGACGACAGCGGACCTCAGGACGGCGTCACCCTCGGGCTGGGCGCGCAGTTCGCCCCGCGCTACAGCGGGTCTGACAAAATGAACCTGCAGCCTGTGCCGGTCTTCCAGGCGCGTAAAGGGGCCCTGTTTGCGGATGCGCAAAAGGGCATTGGCTATGACCTGCAGAGCGACGGCGGTTTTTATTTAGAGCATACGCTGGGTTACGGACTGGGGCGCGCCGACAGGAACGCTTCCTGGCGGGACGGTGCTGACAATCTGAAGGGCATGGGAAACATTAAGGCCACCGTCAATACCGGGCTGGCGCTGGGATGGGCGGTCACCCCCTGGTTCAGCGTCGAGGGAAAAGCAGTGTTACCGCTGAGTGACGACCAGGGTGCGAGCTATCAGGCGTCGGTGACGCTGGTCCCGCTGCAGTCGCAGAGCGACACGGTGGCGCTGCAGTCAGCGGCGCTCTTTGGCGATGCGCGTTTTATGAATACCTGGTACGGCGTCAGCCAGACGCAGAGCCATAACAGCGTCTACTCACGCTATGACGCGGCCGGCGGATTTTACGGCACCGACACCAGGCTGTCCTGGAGCCATCAGTTTGATGCCAACTGGGGGAGCGTGCTGAGCGCGGGCTACACGTGGCTGGATGACACTGCCGCTGACAGCCCGGTTGTGCTTCGCCGGAATGAAGGGACCGGTACGGTCGCCGTCACCTATACCTTTTGAGGCGGCAGGTCATGTATTCCCTGAAAGACGCCGTTCCAATGATGGTGGCCACCGCCGGCTACGGCGTGGTGTATTTTATCGTTTATCTGTTCATTACTGCGGGCGGGTAAAACGACCGGGTAACAGGGTAACTGTGCCGGTGTTCTGGCCGTGACTGACTGGTGATCGCTGTGACCAATGATAATTTTTTTTCAGAACTGATCCGCTGAGCGATGAGTCATGAGGACGGGAGGATTGGCATGCGCGAACTTGCCGAATACTCCGGATATTCCCAGCGTTATCTGAACCGCCTGTTCAGCCAGCGCATGGGGATGAGTACCTGTATCCGGCTACGGAAGCTGGCGGCGGCATCAGAAGAGCTCATTCATTCTGATAAAACGATTGCGGAGATCGCTGAGCGTTATCATTACGAATCTCAGCATACGTTTACCCGGGCTTTCAGGCGTCGGTACGGCGTGCCGCCCGGCGTCTGGCGTAAAGAAAACCGTGTGGCTGCGCTCAGGGAAAACCCAGCACAGTGCCCGGCAGATAAGGCTTAAGCGAATGCCGGGGCGCCCCCGTCAAAGACCCCCAGGAAAACATCCGCATCGGAGAATGAATATCAGGAAAATTGAAGTTGGTGCAATAAATGATATTTATGCATATTAATCAGCAGATTATGAGAGTGATCATAACGGGTGTTATGTTGAATTACATTATCCACCAAAGCGCAATTCATTAAAAAATTATTAGGTTTTAGTATCACCACTCTATCGACGTTAATAAGTAAGTAAGGAATGAAGATATCAGCCTAAAAATAATGCCATGAGCTGATTAAGTATATTTATGGAATTAACAACATCCCGATAACTGGTGCTTTACTTTATTATAGCTCTGGTATATGCCCTGTTTATCCAGCCTTCAATGTTTTCGCCATTAATCTGGGTGCGGATCAAGATCCATGATCTGTTCTCTCTGTTAATGATGAGCAGCGGCTGGTTAAGAGGCAAGGTTTCAATGACTTCGCCTTTCATAGATGGAGAACTTCTCAGCCTGACGTGATCTTTCGTGACTAGCCTGAACTTGTTTAAATCTGAATAACTCAGTTCTTCTGGCTTATCCGTAGTAATGATGTTTGCCTGCTGACGTTTATTCTCGCAGAAGTAGGAAGTGAAGCATTTTTTCTTCAAGTATTCCAGAGCAACGTCGTCCCGGATCGCCTCCAGAGTAGGCAAAAAAAGATGGGTCAGTATGGTGAGGACCACCCACTTAAGCCATGTGGGGAGCAGCATGAACTGCTTTCCGGCGTCAGGCTCACTTTCCACCCATTTGGCAATCTGTTCTATTTCGTCTGTCTTAACAGATCTGACGGCGTCCGTCGTAAACGTAGAAAAATAGGCGCTGTGATTCGAAAAGATTTCGCTGACTGCAGTGAAAGCTCTTTCCTGCTGGTTGATACTTAGCGCAGGTATGCTTAGACGTGCCAATTTACCCCAGTCGGGTAAAGTACTTTTACCGATAATGCCTTCCAGCATTTTGTCACTGACAAGCTTTGAAGGAAAAATTTCAGACATTTGTCCGATACTCTTGAGAAGCGAATTTACCCGCTCACCGTGTTCCTTCTGGATATCCAAAATGATATTAAAAGCATGGCTGTTCCGAATTTCCAGCCAGTTTTTAAAAATACTGTCCGAGCGTAATGCGTTTAATTCCTTCATAGCCTCTGTAAATTTAAGTGCTGGACTGTTTTTAACATCCTCGATTGCGCGTAATGCCATCTTCGTGCGGAAGTCAGGCTCCGGGAATTTGCGTGTAATGGTCAGTTCACTGACCGTTCTGGCTAAATCTCCCATCAGGTGGCTATTCCTGAAAAGTTCGCCCGGAAACGCAACAACCTGCGCCTGCTTTATCAGCTCCGCATACCGGTTACTTATTTTAAAAGGGTTCTCTGAGAGGGCGAGGGTGTTACTGAGGCTCTTCATGCTGGCCAGTGACTGCAGTGAAGCCGAAATATCCGCCGGAGATTTTTTATTATCTGTCATTATTTATATCCGCATTGATGCTGCCGCAGGGCGCCCGATAAAAAATCATCATTGCCGATCACAGGGTTCAGCACAACCCATTATTCATGTCCTCTGAGCTGTAAAAGTGCATGTCACGTTTGTGAAGGACCGCGTGGCTGATGTTGAGCCTGAACTGATGGATGTGAAACTGCAGGCTCCCACCCGTATCCTTTTCCCATTTCTAGCTTTACCTGACGAGTTGGCAAAGGAAATAAAGCATGCCCCGGGCGGCGCAGATGTCGTCGAACAGAGATTTTTACTGCGTATCCGGTTTCCACAATTCGCGGACGCAGTGATGACATGGCCTTTCAAAGATATCATTAATCATGTTAATCGTTCTAGGTGCTGTTGACAGCACTTATCAGTTAAGCAATCATTCAAAAAAAACCAGTAGATACTTATTTCATGAGTGAAACTATCCAGATTCTACAGTTATTTCTGAGTTGGCCCGCCGCTTCTATTATCTGCATGGTGATAATGTTTAAGCCGATCAATCTCCTTTTAAGACGCATGGCAGACAGCAACACTGCTAAGGCTAAACTTGGTTTTTTCGAGCTTGAAATTGGTGAGTTGACACGCAAGGGCAATGCAGCGATTGAAAGTATGAACAGTCTCAGCCTTGTCATGGCCAGAACACGCCTGCTGGAGTTAGAAGTGACACGGGCAAACTTCTCAAGAAGCTTTACCAGTGAAGAGCACATTAAGCTTAATGGACTGATTCTTGAGTTAAGAGAAAATATAGACATGCTTCAAAAGGAGGTGGCATGAAGGTGTATCTACTGAAGGAGAAATTATTCATTTCTTTTACACCTGTTCTGAACGTTGCAATTAATGTTTATATCGAGAATGGTCTTATTCTCTCCGATATTTATCATGAAGGTAATTTTCAGTCCCGTGAAATGGACTGTGGGATCCCTTTATTTAATGTTGATGTGATGGGTCGGGATGCCGTTAATCATTTGACATATCTACTTGGTCGACAGCCTGATGATGAGTTGATATATCAACTGAGATACGTGGATGCACAGGTTGAGTTATTTAACTCGCTGTTATCAAGCCGAACCCTGATGGAACTCTTCAGCGACTGCCCGAATCTGGTCTGGGTCATGGTATTGCAGAATTATTATTCGCAAAGTGGTCACGTTTACGAATATCTGTCCAGAATGAAAAGGCGCCATTTAATTTCCTGGCTGAATGACATACCATCCACCGAAAATCGCGTCAGAATACTGAAGAAAACGGCCTTGTTATCCGGCAGGAGGGAAGAACTCAGATGGCTGGCACGCTCCCTAGGCAATGATGAAATTATGGATGCCTATAAGCATCATGAGGTCATATCACTTCAGGAGCTATATCTGTCACTTCGCTACCGCATCCTCGCAGGCTCTCAGCTGCTGAAGTCACTGACTCTCCAGAGTAAACCTTATCTGAGGGACTATAAACCGGGGATGTCCTCAATCGAACATACAGTTAAGGACAGCATCAGGATCGGTGAAAATATCGGGATAAAGAAAGCGACCAGTATAGTGCTCGATTGCCGGAGCCGGGAGGAGGTTAGGGCATTACATGATGAGTGGTCAAATCGACTTCTGGAAACCACCAAATATATTCAGCAGGATATCTTCTTTGAAGAACCCAGCCTGGTTCCTGCTCCAGGTATTAAGTTTATCGCCTCTGTGAATGCTCTCATAACCGAGGGAAGGGAAATGAAGCACTGCGTTGCCTCCTACAAGGCAAGAGCTTTATCCGGAGACGCTTACATATATTCTGTCTGTACTTCACGCGGGGTAAGAGCCACGGTTGAGCTCGTTTTGTCTAACGGGACTTATATCCCGGTTCAAATAAAAGGAAAAGAAAATTCGACACTAGATAACCTTACAGTTAATTCTATTACAGGTTGGGTAGAACAGGAAAATAAAAGGCTCATTACCACTCTTGAGAACTATTCACAATCCATGGAAATCAAATCAGCTTAACATTGCGCAGACACTCCGGTGACAACAGGCTGCCTGATGCTGCAGGAGTGAGCATCAGGCATGCTATCAAAAAACAAACTATGCTCCTGACGTCTGTTGCATCTCTTATCCGTTTTACCGCCTTCATTTCTTCTGTCCTGCCGTAGATCGCTTTCCTCCGGCGATCGCTGGGATTTTACTGAAGCCCTTTTTCCCTTGACACGCTGTTAATAAAAAATCAGAAAGAAGGTAAGCACTATTAAGACACTTACCTTAAAAAAATCAATCGAACACTCGCAAAACACCTTGAATAAGAGCTAGAGCCGCACGCTTATCTGTATCATCATATGTGAGTTGTTTAACGGCATATGCATAAACACAAGCAGCATAATCTTGTTTCAAATATGCATTTTCCCTTGCCCAAGCTCTCAAAAATCGTGATGTTTCCGGGTTTCGTCCGAGTGTTGGAGCAACACTATCATTGAACCAAGCATCAAGAGGTGCTAAGTCTAATTTCAACTTTTCAACAATATAAGGGTGGAAGTAGGGACTCAATTCAAGTGTGACAATGTCATATGCAGCGGGTGCCTTTTGTACATCACCGTAATCAATTATTAGCGGTAGACTTCTTTTATCTTCAACAAGTAGAATATTCAATCCGTGTAGATCAACATGCTGTATACAAAAATTAACATTAACATATTTTAGTTCAAGCTCTTTAATACTATCTTCATATTCATTCAGGTATTTAAATGCTTTATTAATGAACTTCTCATCGTTGCAAACTATTTTCCTTACCTCACCAATTGATAAATTTTTTAGTTCTGTATTATCTTTCCAGTAGGAGAATAAAGACTTAATCAGACTTATGGTTTCAAATGATGAATCATCACCCTTGATGAAAGAATCAAAGTAGTTTTCTTTATATTTATCTGCAAACTGGAAGAAGACACCTTTTACAGAACCACATCCGGCAGAATACTCATTTATAAAGGTGGGGAAACAACCTACTGAAAGCTTTGTTATATGAGAGGTATAGTTATTTTTTTCATTATCTGCTTTGTTAAAATTATCAACCTTAGCTAATGCTAAATGAATTATTTTCCCTGTAGCATTTAATAATCCAACTTTTAAAACCTTCGCTGATGAAAGTCCACCAGTCAGTGGATGTACTGTAGCTGCGATTGCATTATTTGAAAAAGAAAAAAGTCTTATTACTCTTTTTTGAAATCGACTTAATTGGAGTACGCTTGCATCATAATCAAGCTCAATTTGATCCAACACCCTAAGGCATTCAGTCTCATATTTTAAAAGCTTAATGACATGATTTAGATCGCTTTTCCTTCTTAACTTGACTAGATTCTTACTCTCTCCATCCCAATGAACTGCAAACGTGTTTTGCTCTTCAAAACGTTGGGCAGCTTTCTGCGTTGACTGACCAGTTAAAATGATTATGGGTGTTCCTGGATAATTATTACGTACAAACATCGCAAAAGAAAGACCATGACTCATATTTGAGTCACCGTTATCATTAACAGGAACTGATAAATCAAGTACTACATAATCTATACCACTCTGTGAAAGAATCAACTGAGCTGACTCAGTATTTTTAGCATGCTGAAAAGCTAACCCAGTAATTTTTTCATAGTGCGGTTTTACAGAACGCTCAAACCATGAAACGTCATCTTCGAGATGTAATAGATTCACCTTCACTTCCTTAAAGGTAGCTCAAGAAAAAACTCTGCTCCGCGAACAGTACCATTTTTTAAATCCCACTTTCCATTTAAACTTTTTACTGCCTTTTCCATAATACCTAAACCGTAACCTTTATTCCCGATTTTAGTTGTATATCCCGATGATAACAGTATCTCCACAGGCTCACTCAAACCATTTCCATGATCAATAACGCTCAACCAGAAACTTATGTCTGTTAACCCAGCACTAATCATAATGGGTAAATTCTCTATGTCCTCCTCAGGAGTAGCCTGAATGGAATTTCTTATGGCGTTCGAGATAATAATATGGAAAAGTGAACGATCAGTTATGAAGTAAACACTTTCTGAAACATTAAGTATTATATCGGCATTAAATTTATCTCTAAAATGTGAAAGCGTCGAATCAATAACATCTTTAACATTAATTGTTTCATAATCCGGATCTTGTTCTACTAATTGCCAAGATTCAAAGGTTTTCATGAGTTCATCAAGAAGTTTTAGATCACTGTAAGTTTCTGATGTCTCGAAATTTTCAATCTCATTTTCAGCGTTAGTTTTAAGAGAACCTATTATGGGCTCTAGCTCATGAATCATTTGCCCAATATTTAACATAACTGCTTGACTTTTTATTGATTCAAGATCTAAATCCGCATCAAAAAAATTCAATTGCGTAACTTTTTTTCGTGCTCCAACTGACTTTATTTTTTCTGATTTTAATTTAACAATACCAGTAAGAACGTTTCTGATGAATGGGGAAGAGACATATTTCAAAGACCCTTCTATATCGGAAATTATTTTTTTATTATCACTTCGCTTAGATATTGCCGATAAGATCTCCACCTGTTCATCAGGAGTTTTTTCATCTAAATTCTCTATTAATTCCTTAAAGTTCATTTCAGTCTCCAGAGTAGAACATAGCTCTATGCTGGAATGCCGATCTTCCACCTTCCATTATCGATTCTATGGCTTGTTTAATCTCATTTTCAAAAATACTCCCTTGATGTTTTACAAACCCACGCCTTCCGTTTGATTCTAAATTAATCACTCTGTCTGCATTACCAAGAACAGGTATGTTAGCATTATGGCTAGAAAGTATTGTTTGAGCGTGAGCAGATCTTACGTCAAGGGATTTAATCAACGTATTAGCTATAAATTCGTTATCCAAGTGATCTTCTGGTTGGTCAATTATCAACCCTCTGTTCTTGTTTTCAAGTATTATTGACAGAGCTACTGTACATCTCTGACCTATTGAAAGTTCTTCAACTCGTTTATAAGAACCTTTATCAAACAAGAAAAAATTCAATTCATCATTGATTTCGGCAGTTAAAATTTCTCCAATATCCATATCCTTTAGATACCCGAGCAATCGTGTCGCTCTGTCAAGAGGTATAGATAATAACTCAGCAAACTCATTATATTTTTCTGTAAAGCAATAATAAAACAGGAATTGTGGATTTATTTTATTGGATATTTCATTGACGATCTCATTATACTTTAATCCAGACCCTTTAAGGGTTGACTTAATAGAATCCATATAAGATGAAGTGTCTGTCGAATAAGTTAAGTCCACTTTCACCATTGGGTTGAGAGATGCATTTAAATTATTTACTATTTCTTCTCTTTTAAGGTAAATTCCTTTTCTGAGTGAAGTTAACTCTTTTAATGAATCTTGTATTTTATTGTAAGTAATAAGCATTTGGTCATATTTATTAGCTGCAACATTCTCCCATCCGGTAGAGGTGACAATTTCAGATTTAATATGATGCAATTGTACCAATAGGCTTCCAGCTTGCTCAGTGACTTTTCCTATTTCATTTCTATAATATCTTGCAGTCTCCTCCATAGGGGTTTTTTGTTCATGTAGTTTAGATAAATTTAACTGTACTTCATTTAGAATATCTTTATTCGATTGTATGATTTGTTCTATCTTTTCATTTTGTATATTTATGAAGTTATTAACTTTTTCAAAGAAAGGAGAAGTGTCATAGGCATTGTTCACAACAATCTTATTAAAAGGTTTAATATTGGTTAATTCTTTTTCCCTACTTTCAAATATGTTTAATATATAGCCGAGATTATTGATTTCTAAATTTATCACATCAAGTTGCTTTTGAATATCAGTATAATTTTTCTGATATTCATTTAAGTTTTGATTGTTATCAGAAAACATTTCTTGTTGTTGAAGTAACTCATGTTCTTTAGTTTTAAGCTTTTGCTTTTCCGCTGCTAACTCATGAGCATCATCATATTCTTTTCTTAATACAATGAATTCAGAATGTAGAGATTCAATTTCCCTCTTAATAGAGTTTATTCTTTTTCTTTCAGGATCTATATTTATTCCAAAGCTGTCTATTAAATTCAATTTGCCTGAGGAATTTAAGCTGATGCTCTCTATTTCTGTCTGTGAAAATATAATTGGCTTATTAATTAAAGGCAAAGGTAGGGCTGCTTCATTGGCTGATCTTGAAATTGTTACTGTCTGTCCATTTATATCTGCTTCAACTGATACTCTTCCTGATAATTGTAGTATGGACATAGCATGCATAGAAGAATCTCTAGATGCTGAATCTGACAAATTAGGAATGCCTAATGCGAATCTGATTAATTCTATTATTGAAGTTTTACCTACTCCGCGGCCTCCAACAAGCACATTTAGCCCATCAGAGAAAGACACATCCAACAAATTAAAAAAACCTCCCTCTACCATTAATCTTCTTATTATCGTTATTTAACTCCTGTGAAGTGCATAAATTTTAATAAATCCATATAAATCATATATTGGCTAATCATTCTATGATGTCTTCTTACAACCAAGTAGAAATTTTTTCCTTACATTAGGCAAAGTGCTTGCCTCAATGTCCTGATTGATTTCATTAAAACTGAAAAATCTGAGTCTGCCTACAACGTTTCGATGGTTATTCACTGGATAGATCAAACAGTAAGATCATGAAAGGATCAACTTTAGATCAATCAAGAATAGGACCCTCGTTAAGTCATTGTTTTCGGGGCTTTGAGAGGGTCTGGATACACTGTAACGGGTAAATTAACCACTATACATGGGAAATAGTACACTGTCCCCGGTAGATGGTAAAAAACGTCTTCTGCGGCCACGATTCTTGCGACCGGCAGCGATGTCCATGGCTTGGTTCCGGGACAAACGCGGCCACTTTTAACTGGCGTGGCGCTTATGCAGCATGTCGTACAGTTTCATCTTATAACTGTTCTTCTATACTCGAAGGCGTAACGACCGCCATACCAGTTGCACCGGGTACCGCTGCATGGGCTTACCTTCTGGGTAAATTGCAAGCCGGCCAGACCATGTTGATTTTGTGTGGTGTTGGAGTCGGCGCCGTTCAGTTGGCATCACGCATGGGCGCACGCCTGATCGTTACCGGAACACGAGTGGAATCACTTGAGAGGTTACACCAGTCCGGCCTTGATCAAGCCATCGTAGTGGGCGAGAGGCAGGCGGGCGCTCAAGTACGTGATCTGCAGGGCGGTAATAAAGTCGATTTACTGATCGATATCATCGGTGGTGATGCATTATCTGATTAGGTCGAAGGCATGCGTGATTAGGGAACCGCAGTGATCATCGGCATTCTGGAAGATCGCAATTATATTGGTAAAAGAATTGATGCAGATGGCAGCAAACGGTGAGTTAACGGTGCCCGTTGACAGCATGATCTCGATTAAGCTTAAAAAAATGTTTGAAGCGCATCAGCGTGCAGAAATGCGAGGGCGTTTAGATCGCATGTTCACGACCTTATTGTGAACAGACCGGTGGAGCGATGCCATGCCGAGCCGGTCACATTTTTGACCTGTTGTGATCACATACTTAAATTTCATAGCAGGAACTTCTGTATCTGCTTTCTAAGTCGATGCCACGATGTGGCTGTGGAAACTTAAAAACAAAATAAAATCACCGTTAAATCAATGATATATATGTTAAAGCTAAGCAGAGATGACCGGCTTGGTGGTGTGGACGATTTCCTGGACCATCAGGAGATAATTCATGCACTCATATGAAGATCGTATCCGGGCTGTGGAGCTTTATTTCAGATATGGAAAAAGGCTGACAGTTGTTGTCAGGGAGTTGGGCTATCCGTCCGTTAAACAGCTTGGTCGGTGGGTTCGGATTTTTGAGAAATACGGCGACTTACCCAGGGAATTAAAACCCAGAAAACGCTATTCACACGCGCAGAAAGTCGCTGCGGTCGAGCATTACCTTACGCATGGCGGTTGCCTAGCCTATACGCGCCGCACTTTTGGCTATCCCAGCAACGAAGTGCTCAAGAGCTGGATCGAAGAGATTTATCCGGGACGGCGGCCCCTGATTATTCGCTCCAACACACATAAATGCTTCAGCCAGGAAGAAAGAATCCAGGCTGTCCGTGAGCTCTGCACCCGCCGTGGAACAGCTCTTAAAGTTGCACAAAAGATAGGTATCAGCGTTCCGGTCCTGTACAAATGGAAGAAAGACCTGATCGACGATGAGGCTTATCAGTCCATGCGTAAACGAAAACCAGCTCCTCCGGATATGCAGCAGGATGCACTGCACGATGAAATAATTCAGCTGAAACAGCAGGTTCATCAGCTACAACTTGAACGTGACATCCTGACAAAAGCGAATGAACTGATAAAAAAAGACATGGGCATCAGCGTCCTGACCCTGTAGAACAGGGAAAAAAACCAACTCGTTGATGCCCTAAAGGAAAGTTATCCAGTTGCTGAACTGCTCAGTGCTCTGCAGCTCGCACGAAGTTGCTATTTTTATCACAAAGCGGACCTTCGTCTGCATGACAAGTATGCGGAAATACGCATAACCCTGGCAAAGATCTTTGAGGGAAATTACCGATGCTATGGTTACCGGCGTCTCCACGCGATGCTCCGTAAAAACAACACGTACATCTCAGAAAAGGTTGTCCGCAGGCTGATGGCTGAAGAACAGCTGATAGTTAAGCGTGCACGGCGTCGCCGTTACAGCGCTTACTGCGGAGAAATCGGCCAGGCACCTGAAAATCTTCTCGCCAGAAACTTTCGCTCATGCAGGCCAAATGAGAAGTGGCTGACCGATATAACCGAGTTCCAGCTTCCGGCCGGCAAGGTTTATCTGTCGCCAGTCATCGACTGTTTTGATGGCAAAGTGGTGAGCTGGACCATAGGAACACGGCCAGATGCAAAACTGGTGAATGCCATGCTGGATGAGGCGATCGATACGCTCAGAGAACATGAAAGGCCGGTGATACACAGCGACAGAGGCAGCCATTATCGTTGGCCGGGATGGCTGGATCGTATCAACGCATCGGGTCTTATAAGGTCCATGTCGCGCAAAGGTTGCTCGTCGGATAATGCGGCGTGTGAAGGCTTCTTCGGGCGGGTCAAAAATGAAATGTACTATGGCAGAAACTGGGCGGGCACAACGCTGGAAGATTTTATGTGCTTCCTGGACAGGTACATACGCTGGTATAACGAGAGTCGGATCAAAATATCATTAGGTGCAATGAGTCCGGTAAAGTACCGGACTCATCTGGGGATCACAACATAATAGTCCAGGAAAACATCCGCATCTCAAAAGTGACATTATCAAATTGGACCCTCAGTGTTTGTCTATCCATTATTAAGATGTCGCCTTTCTGGCTAAGTTAAAGTGTCATCTGGGACATGGACAGAGTCTGGCTGGTCAAAGACTATCTTTCTGATGGGCTACCCAGGTTTTCTCGGCAATCATCAGCCTCCTGACGGTTTCCTTTGAGATGCTCAGCCCGAAGCCTGCGTTGAGTAAGCGCCATGCCCCGGTCGGACTCATGCCCCGGCAGCGTGTACGAATAAGCTTCACCACCTGAGATTTCAGCTCTGCGTTCAGCTGATAGTTGCTGGGTTTTCCCCGGCGAAGATTTATCACGCCAGTGCGACCAGATTCGCGGTAGCGGCTGACCAGACGCCGGCATTGTCGGGTAGAGACTTCCATGGACTGCGCAGCTTCTGCCGCGGTGACGTGACCTGCCAGATACATTTCAATGAGGTCGGCCCGAAGTTGCTCCTGCAGGGTCATTACTTTTTTTCCTGAGTCATTTTTCCTCCCTTAGGCGCCGTGTCCGCGGAAGCGGGCAGGGTGAGGGCGTCAGCGTTTAAGGTCTGAGACAAAGTCCGCAGGGTTCACCAGCACCGGATTGATTGCCCTCAGCGCTTCAAGTGCACGCTCCTGAGCCATTCGGCGCGGCATCTTTTTACTGCGTGAGCGTTTCCCGGCTGCTTCCTGCTCATCCTGTTTTTCCTGCGCCAGGCGCAGTACGGCGCCAAGACGTTTGTTATCGACGATCTCCCCCTGATCCACACAGGCCAGCTTGTCAAAAACCTGATAATTCAGCTCCCGGTGAGCATAGCGGAAGCTGATCCTGCCGTCAGGATATTCAAACACGGTGACTTTTTCACCGGCGATGCGGGTGTTTGCATCTGAGGGCTCAATAAGATAGAGCATTTTATCGTACTGAAAAGTCAGCGATTTTGATAATTTCCGCAGGTCCTGCCAGGCAAAGATATCGTCCAGTTCATCCGGTGACAGGCCTGACGGACGATGTAGATCCTTCGGATACTTTGGCGGTCGCGCAAAGCGGCGGTTAAAGTCATCGATAAAGCCGGTTACCCAGCGGTTCGCCTCGCTGATGGAGCTGATATTATTCAGCCGCATCTCCTTGACCAGCCGATCCTGCAGCGTCTGGTTCGCACGCTCAACGCGCCCCTTAGCCTGGCTGCTGTTGGCGCAGATAAGCTCAATGCTCAGATCGCGCAGCGCCCGGCCAAACTGCGTGGTGCCACTGCGGCGAGCGTCCGTTCCGTTAACGCGGAAAACGGCGTGCTTGTCGCTGTAAAATGCGACGGGTTTACCATGAACATCAATGTACTCGCGCGTTGCCGTCATATAATCGAACGCAGACTCTGAGTCACAGAAGCGCAGGTGCATAAGGCGACCGGTCGCATCATCAACGTACACGAGAAGGCAGCACTTCGGTGCGCGGTCCTCAAACCAGGCATGGTGAGAGCCGTCCAGCTGAACCAGTTCGCCGAGGCAGTCGCGCCGGTGTCTCGGCTGATAGATGTGTACCTGTCTTCGTGAGTGAGGCCGCCAGAGTCCGTCTGAAATCATCCAGTTGCGGACAGTCTCAACGGAAACCGGAATGCCGTGTCGTTCCAGAAGCTTCTCGGTGGCCAGAGTAGGACCAAAATCGGCGTAGTGTTGACGGATCAGATGCAAAGCGGCGCAGCGTAAATCGTCAGGAATGCGGTTGTTGCCGGGACGCCCGCGACGTTCTGATACAACCGATGCCGCGCCGTGTTCACGATAACGCCGCAGAACACGCTGAACCTGACGGACGGTGAGTTCGAGAAGCCGCGCAGCTTCACGCTGCAGCAGAGTGTGATCGTGAACGCGCTGAATGATGCCGAGCCGGTATAGATCTTTATCTGTCATGGTCACCAACATAAAGTCTGCATCCTGAGCTGAGCCTGAGGAGATCTAAGATTAGTTCAGAGACGACATCTGTGAATTGTTCCGTACGACATTAGCGTTTTGCAGTAATAGTGTTAATTCGCGAAATACTTATTATGTTAAATTGCATGCAGTCTCTATACTGCACCCGTTATCCTCCCCTTTTCAATACTGTCTAGGAAGCAAAACCTGAATGTCGTGATCACGTAATAAAATGATTTTTATACTTACATACCTGTGGGGAGCGTAAACCTGGTTATCACTTCAATAGGCAGGAAAGTATGCGTTCCATACTCATTCCCCTCCTTGATATTTTGAAGTTTTTCAACTGTCTTGATTAACAGTTGAGACATGTCCTGAGATATTATGTAGTCAATCTTTTCGTTAATGATTAACTTTTCGGTTACTTCATTTACTTCATGAGTAACTAAAATGGGGCGGATTTCAGTTTTGAATTCATCCAACGCGGCAGCAAGCCCAGCGTTCCCTCCTGCAACATTATAAATTGCACGAATGTTTCTAACATTGTTCAGGAGTTGTATTGCAGCATCATAGGTTTGCTGTGTATTGTCATTTCCAGAGATAACTTCCGATACACTCACCGTCGGGAAGGTTTTCCGGATTTGTGCCCTGAATCCTATCTCTCTGTCGTCATGGCAACTGTAGGACAAAGTCCCCACGATCACAGCAACACTGGCATCAGTACAATATTGCAGATGCCTTCCCAGAATAAATCCTGCAGCCTGCCCTGCAGCTCGGTTATTTATGCCAACATAAGCATCTCTGACATCGGGTTCAATATCGCTAACCAAGGCAATGATATGTTTGCCATTTAATTTCAATTTGTGCACGGCAGCATTAATAGCGGGAGTATTTTTAGCTACAATCGCAATACCATCGGCACGCTCAGCTTGAGTGTTCAGCAACCTGATGACTTCGCCGTCGTCCACATCTGAGCAGCAACAGACATGAAGGGTGATCCCTTTCGATCCTAATCCCTCCTGAATTCTTTCAGCAGCAGCTTTCAAAGATGCGTTGTACTCATCACCTGCCTGCACAACAACAGAAAATACACTGGATGTCTGAATTTTAGGTACATGAACCGAGCCTGCAGCCTCTACAAGAAGGGCTGAGTATGCATGCTGAACAGCTTCTATGGTTTTGGGATTTACACCAGGACGATTATTCAATACGCGATCTATAGTCGCTCTACTGAGTTGAGTTGCATCAACAAGCTCTTTCATCGTAGGTTTGCGATTCATTAACATTTGCCTGCAGTAACTTGTTCATTCATCGGATGTTAACTCATTTAAGAGCTTAAGTCCCAGGCTATCAGATTGAGGCAAAATGCCTCCAGATAGCATGTCATTTTTCTCTTTAAGAGAGTAATTTGAAGCCCAAATTTCGTGGACATCGTTTTGGCTGAGCAATTACACAATCCTCTGAATAATATCACACTGAATTTTATGAAAAATAGCATGCGTCGCTTTCTTGCTACTAGTGTGAAGCCGATCAACTAATGACACAAATAAGATCATTTTAAATTGCAAAAACTATCAAAATGATCACTATTACATCATGTGTCTGAAGGGACAGACAAGAAGTCAATTTTCATTTAAGGTCAGCTAGTTTGGCGCATGAAGCCTTCTCTGAGAACGGGTTGCCGTAAGGTTGATTGATATAAGAGGTTTGTTCAGCAAATGCCTAAAAGAAACATGCTCACCGATCTTGCCCGTCTGTCTGATGTAAGTGTGAGCACAGTCGACCGTGTATTGAAAAACCGGGCAAATGTATCAGCCTCAAAGACGAGGCGTATTTTAAGCAACGCCTGGAAATTCGGATTTACCCAGTTTGCAGATGTGCATACCCACGACCATCTCCAGGTTGTAGTCCTGATAGATGTTTCAACGCGATTCCCGGCATACCATATTGCCGGTGGGTTCAATAATGCCAACCCTTTCACTGCAGATAAGGAGATTTGCTTTACGGTATATTGCTGCAGTAAGGATTCTATCAAGCAGCACCTGACCGAAATTATTACCGGTACCGCCGTATTCAATGCCATTATAATAATCAGCGCGCAAGATATAGAGATTTGTTCAAAACTGGCGAAAGTTTCCAATAAAATTCAAGTGCTTACGATGTTCTCTGACCTGCCTTCAAGTCACAGACAAGCTTACATTGGCATAGATAACCGGGATCTGGGCTGGGCACTAGCCGAAAAGTTAAAAAGTGACCTGTCTTACTGTTCACCCGAAATATATATTGTCCCGGGACAGATAAATCTCATCTCTGATGAACAGCAGGAAATGGGGTTTAGGGCCTTCATCAGAAAGCATCTTAACGGTGAATTCATCAGGGACATCCATAAAACGGAATTGAGCTTGTTTTTCAAGGGTGAAAAATTTTTAAATCCTCAATTGACTCGCGATAACGACAGAATTATCTTTTTGACCGGAAACTGCCTGTTTTTATTAGGTGGTCTGACTGAGAGTGAAACATGCCATAATGGGCAAGTGATTAATAATCCCACCGCAGAAAATTCGTTTAACGTAAACCGATATCATGCTTCGTTCAGTAATACGCTTAACGAAATAATTGAACGCGCAATGGTGCTAATTACGTTTATGGACGTTGGTCCACGCCTGCGTTACAAGGAGTTTAACTACCTCCCCTTCCATCTAGAAAAACACACTGAGCACTCTGACTCATTCATGCCTTAAATATTTATTTATGTTATCGGCATTGGAAGTGATGACCTATTGCAGGTTCTGACAGAGTTGCCCGAACGAAATAGGTCCCTGCCGCTGATGGATGTTCAGTTTTGCAATGATACATCGAACAACTACATCAGCCAGAATCTTTACCCACAATGCGCAGAGACCAGATGAATAATCAGTCAGGATTGACTTGGGAGCGGCAGGTTGCCAGAATCAGCAACCTTACCAGGATATCTCTGTTGATTCATTAATCTTGATGGGGGGAACTCCAGAATCAGCCAGGGCATCTTTACGACATTCGGATAGGGGCTAAAAGTCCTGTTTTAACCTACTGTAAACATAGTCTGCATCCACGGCGCCTTTTTTCGCCGTGTAGTCCATCCATTATTTTCTTTAAAAATAAAATATCTTCTCAAGAAACTGATACCCAATTTTCCTTTTCAGGAGTAGTCAAAGGTAACTCTACGGTGCAACCGGTTTTTGCAGAAGAATATGCGGCATCAATAACTGCCATTACTGCGATGGCATGCAAAGGGGGAACTGGGTTTTCACGAATACCGAGTAGTGTGTCACGGATGGCAAAATAATACTGGCGTTGATCGCCTCTTGGAGACGGCAGTGAAGTTACGTTCAGATTTGCATCAAACAGTGCTAGGTCATCGCTGTCAACTCCCCAATCCAGAGTTCCTGGTCTGATCCCTGCGACCAACTGGTCTTCCTGCTTGTCGGCTTCTCGCTTTGTCACCGAGCCTTTTGTCCCGTGTACAGTGAAACGTGAAACGCCACCCGCGGAGAGCATTGTACAATTTAAAATGACTTTATGTTTTGCATAATTCAAAACAACATGTGCCCAGTCATCTATCTCAGCGTTATCTCGCAGACCGGCAATGTTGGCCTGAATACTCTCCGGCAGTCCGAACAACTGCAATGCCTGATCGGTAATATGAGGACCAATATCGAACCATAATCCACTGCCAGGTAAGTTCTTATCACGCCAGCGATCTAAGATGAGTGGCTGAAATTTATCAATGTGAGATTCGAAATGTACAACGCGTCCGAGTTTACCACTTTCAATGACTTCTTTAATGCCAAGGTAATCACTGTCCCAACGACGATTATGAAAAACAGAAAGCAAAACCTGATTTTCATGGGCTAAGCTTTGTAAGTGACGAGCCTGGTGAAGTGTTAAGGTAAAAGGTTTGTCTACGACCACATTTTTCCCTGCTTTTATGGCCATTTCTGCAAGTGAGGCATGGGTTTCATTTGGTGTTGCTAGAACCACTAAATCAATATTTCTGTCATTAATCGCCTCTTCTGCAGAACCAACCACTGTCACGTCGGATGAATCTGCCTTTATCTTTTTTATCTGACTTGAAACAATGGTCTTTAGATGTAACCCCTCAGTCTCGCTGATTAATGGGCCATGGAAATATTGGCCTGCATACCCGTACCCAATGAGTGCTACATTAATATTTGAATCTTTGTTGATCATGTCGAATCTCCTTCTTTATCAAAATATTTTTTTGAGAATATTTCGTTGTATATAATTAAAAGACATTTCTAAAAAACTGTTTTTTCTATTAACTGCTCATTTCAATTAATGTTAGGACAATGTCATCTTAGATTGAAAGTTTCGGTCGTGACGTTAACTCTCCTGCAAGAATAGGTAATTCAGGCGCGAGCGCAATCTCAGGAAATGGAATTTTTAATGTGTAAAGCTAAAACGATTTTTTGAATTCTTTCTACCGGTAATTTTCACTTCTTAAGGTGGTGCGAATTTTCCTGTCTTAAATAACTGGGGCTAAAGTCATCTGCCAAACGGTATAAATGCTCATCTGGCAGATGATACGAACAGAGTTACATGCTCAAATCGATCCGTGATATCATTCGCTTTTCGTTATTATGATTTAATACGAAAGCGAGTAATATTCGTCAGTCGCTGAGTCTTTAAACTTTATTCGTTTGTACAGCCAGTCTGTTTTTCAACATTTTCTCTTCCGCCACTTTTTCAATATCTTCAAGCGCTACGCCTCTTGTCTCTGGGACATATCGTGAAAGGAACCAGTAACAGACTATATTGAACGCTACGAAGATCCACATTGAAAACGCACCATGGAACTGCTCTTGCAACCAGGCGTTGTCGTTAACGATGGGAAATACCAGAGTGATAAGGAAGTTGCTGATCCACATCAGTCCCACGGCCAGTCCCATGCTGAATTCACGGATCCTGTCAGGGAAAATTTCCGAGATCATCACCCAGGCACCTGCGCCCCAGCCCATCCCAAAGAAAAGCGTAAAGATCAGGATGCCGCTAATGGCGATATATCCGACATCAGTGGAATACAAACCCCATGAAGCGATCAGTAGTCCCGCGATTGCGCCCACAGTGCCAATCTTCATTATCGGCAAACGCCCGTAGTGGTCGAAAAGGTTCATACCGATAAATGCGCCAACACCATTGAGCAGCGCCACAAAAATATGCTCAAAAAAGATGATGTCTTTGTCCGTGGTCGTACCTTCAAGCATCATTGGCGTGTAGTAGTTGATGACGTTAATACCAGTGAACTGCTGTAAAACCGCAATGGCCACGCCCACTACCATGATATAGCGCAGTACCGGATTGTCGGCCACCGGACCCTTTCGCACTCTTGTAGAATTTTTTGGCGCAGAAGCAGGCAGTTTAAACAGCTGACGGGCCTCTTCCTGATGAAATTCTGGATAGATACGCGAGAGCACTTTGATTGCCTGCTCGCCGCGGTTATGCCGGATACACCAGTGCGGCGACTCGGGTAAGAAAATGACCAATAGCAGCATCGCCACTGATGGCACCAGTTGTGCGGCCATCATGATCCTCCAGCCTTTCTCCAGCATCCATGCCTCAGGCATTCCTCGGGCGATCAAGAAGTTGACGGTAAAGACTGCCAGCACGCCGACTACCATAGAAAGATCGTAGGTGCCGGTGGCTCTGCCACGCATTTTAGCTGGCGAAATCTCGGAGATATACATCGGTGCCACTGTCGCCGCAAGCCCAACGGCGATACCGCATATCAGTCGCGAACCTGTAAACAGAACAAACGAATCGGCGACCGCTGAGAAATATGAGGTTATAACAAACAGGACTGCACTGAGCAGCATGACGGGTTTCCGGCCGGTTTTATTTGCCATGTTCCCGGCAGTCAGCGCGCCTATGACGCCGCCAAAGATAACGCTGGATACCGCCCACCCGGTTTCTACTGAATTCAGGCCGAAAAGTTTCTTAATGGAATCCAGCGAAGCGGCAATTACGCCTTCGGAATATCCAAACATAAATCCGCCTGCAGAGGCAGCCAGGCAGAGCATATACACGTACCGGGCATTGAACTTGTGTTGATAAGACATTGTGTTGATCTCCGTTATAAACGGGAAGGCAGGATGGTGCTGAACCAGTTACGTGCTCTGGCTACAGTTACTTCCGGGAGTTCCAGCGAAGGGTCTTGTTCGGCTTCTACCACCACCCAGCCGTTGTATCCTGAGCTGTTAACAAACTCGAACAGCGGCCGAAAGTCGATCACACCGTCGCCAGGAATGGTGAACATGCCGGCACGAACCGCATCGTTGAAAGAGAGATCTTTGCTGCGCACGGTTTCAAGTACCTGCTTACGCACATCTTTCAGATGGATATGCTTAATACGTGGGCCAAATTCACTGATCAGATCGACGTAATTGAACCCGCCCGTCAGGGCATGTCCAGTGTCAAGGAGCAGTCCGACTTCGTCGCCGGTTGCTGCCATCAGCTGGCGGATCTCATCCTGAGTTTCAACTACCATCATCAGGTGATGGTGATAGGCCATTGCAAGTCCGTAGCGTTCGGTCAGCTCTAGGGCGAACTCGGTCAACCGCGCACCATAATCTGCCATTTGTCCTGGAGTTAAACGATGGCGCTGGGACATGGGCACGTCCAGTGCGTTTGCCGCCATCGCGGCACACTCGCCATATACCATCACCCGGGCACCGGTTTTTTGCAGCAGCGTGGCGAACTCATGAACCGCGCTCAGCTCCTCCTCCACACTACGCTCGGCCAGGAAGCCGCTGTGCCAGCCGGATGCAAGGGAAAGATCATAACTGCTCAGCAATGTGTTCAGTTCGTCAGGACTGCGGGGAAATAAGCGGCTCATTTCAACGCCCTCATAACCCGCCGCCCATGCGCCCGTCAGGCATAATTCTGCCGTGGCATGTTTACCAAACTCTTCTATCACTTCATTTGCCCACGAGAGCGGACTGATGGCCACCCTCACAGGTAAGCGCGGAGCTGTGATCGGATTATTCATATTATTCTCTCAGTCACTCATGGATACAGGAGTAATAAAGGTGATAACAATCAGAAGTGATTAGTTTAAGAAGATCGTTAACACCTATAATCTGTTGTTGTATAAATTAAAAAGCGTACTTTTTAATGGAGGATAATAAATCCTTTGTTAACAAAGCTGGGTCGCGTTCCCACAGTCGAGGGCTGATTAATTCAATTGACCAGGCTCCGTTATATCCGGTTGATTTAACGGCTTCTGACCAGGCGCGCAGATCTATTTCCCCTTCTCCCGGTATGCAGTCACGTAATACCGTTTCATCCCAGGGTTCCTGTGGATTATGTGGCACACGTCCGTCTCCGAAATGCACGCCAAAGATCATATCTTTATCCATAGCAGCTACATCCTGGGGCGTTGCGCCAGAGGCGTAGAAGTGCCAAAAGTCTACGACCACTCCCACATTTCTCTTACCGATGCGGCGGATCACCTCCCGCGCCTGGGCGAGCGTACGGAATTTGGTGAAAGCAGGCAGCTCGATCATGTAGCGAATTCCATGCTGTTCACCGATTGAGGCTATCGCAGAAATATTTTCGCTCATGATGTCCATGATCTTTTCATCTGAATAATGGTCGATACCTTTACGCGGTAATACCATGACGGTGTCGGTGCCCAACTCAACGGCTTCACGGGTGATCTTTTCCGCTTCAGTCAGCAACTGCTGTTTCTCACTGACCTCATGCCGCTCAATTCTGTCCAGTGCACTGAGGAAAGAAATTGAAAGTCCATTATCAGCAATTATTCGTTTAATATCCTGAGTCGTTCCACCATTTTCAAGATATCGAACCAGTTTAGGGTAAAATATTTCGAGCGCGTCGAATCCTGCCTCTTTAGCGAGGCGCACATCCGTTATTAAATTACCGTGACTGGTGGATATACCATGTAATGAGGTCAGCATTTTAATCACCATATTATTCAGAGAATAAGATCGTTATTTCGGAAACTGAATCTTCTTATCATTGCCTGGAAAGCGCTCTGTATTTACAGAGCGCTATTTAACAGACTATTTAAGCTAAAACTAAATCAGGGTAAGGCGTAGGCAATGACATAATCACCGCGATTTTTGTTGGTACCGGTACGGGTTGCACCGCCATCCACCACCACAATGTACTGCTTACCATCCTTACCGATGTAGCTCATTGGTGTTCCCTGGCCGCCGACAGGCAAGCGGGTGCGCCAGACTTCCTTGCCGGAGTCGTTGTCGAACGCGCGAAGGTAATAGTCCAGAGTTCCGTGGAAGAAGCTCAGTCCGCCCGCGGTCACCAGAGGACCACCGAGGTTAGGCATACCTAACGGAATATACAGGTTCGGTACAACGCCCTCCTTCGGTAAGAAGCTGTTGTGGATCGGGGCATCCTGAATACCACCAAGCGGAACCTGCCACTTAACCTTATTACTGGCAAGATCGACGGCGGTCAGTGAGCCAAACGGTGGTTTAAAACACGGCGTACCCAGTGGTGACAGGAACATACCGCGCTCCACACCCCACGGCGTGCCCTTCTGCTCAGAATATTCGCCTTCCGTTGATGGTTTCAGACCGCCCTTAGCTGCATCTTCACGAGACAGGAAACGACCCACCATCGCCATACGAATGTCGTTGATGAAAAGGGTTCCTGTAGCCGGGTTGATCGCCATGCTGCCCCAGTTCTGACCGCCATAGTAGCCAGGCCAGATCAACGTATCCTGTTTGTCAGAAAGCGGTGTCCACTCGCCTTCATAGCGCAGTTTCTTAAACTGAACGCGACAATAAAGCTGATCGAATATCGTGGCTCCCCACATGTCAGACTCTTTCAGCCGATCGACGCCGACGGAGAGCGCGGAATAAGGCTGAGTTTCCGCGACCTGCATCCCCGGCATCGCATCAGTCGGTACTTTACGCTGCTCTACCGGGTAAACCGGCTTGCCGGTACGACGGTCCAGTATAAAGATCTGACTGCGTTTGGTGCCCTGGATGATTACCGGAATGGTAGTGCCATCTTTCTGCGGCATGTCATACAGGATTGGCTGAGTAGAGACGTCGTAGTCAAACTGGTCAATGTTGGCAGTACGGAAGTGCCAGCGCTCCTTGCCGGTTCTCAGATCAACGGCCACGATGGCATCGTTATACTCGTTTGAGTACGGATGGCGATCGCCAGTCCAGAAGTCAGGCGTCTGGTTGCCGGTCGGGAAATAGGCCAGACCCAGTTTAGGATCGTACGCGGCGGTTCCCCAGAAGTTAGGTGTTTCAATCGGGTAAGTCTGGCCGGCTGGCAGTGGGCTACTGTCACTGGCACCACGCTTCGCATCCCATGCCCACAGGATTTTGCCGCTTTCCACATCATATCCACGTACTACCCCGCCAGGCTCGCCAATGGTAAGGTTATCATTCAGACGGCCCCCAACCATTATCACGCCGTCAGCCACCAGTGGTGCAGAGGTCACGTTATAGCTGCCCTGCTGACCGCCTTTGGCATCAGCGGGAAGTCCTTCCGTGAGATCTACGTAGCCACCGTTGCCAAAGTCTTCACACAGTTTCCCCGTTTCGGCATCCACGGCCACTATGCGCGCATCAATAGTTGTTTCAATGATACGTTTACGACAGGTGGCAGATGTAGAAACTGCAGCTGCGGCAACCCCGACGGTATTCGGGTTATTTGCAGACAACTGGTCAAGATCCGCATATCCGACCCCGCGGCAACGCTTCCAGCCCTTGTTACTTTCGAAGACTTTCGGTTGCGGATCGAAACGCCACTTCTCCTTCCCTGTTGTGGCGTCAACGGCAATAACCTTATTCAGCGGTGTACACAGATAAACAGTCTCATCCACTTTAAGCGGGGTGACCTGATATTCGGCACCATCTACGGCCATATCTCCAGTGCGATAGGTCCAGGCGACTTTCAAATCCTTCACATTGCTTTTATTGATCTGATCAAACTGGACATATTTTTCGCCGAGAGTATTACGCCCCCAGGCTGACCAGTCGTTACCACCTTCGTGACCCGCCTGAGGATTAATTACCTGCGCGGCTTCGCCCGTAGCGGTGACTTCCGCGTGTGGGAAAAAAATGCCGCTAATCAGTGCCACCAGTGCAATGAAGCAGGCACCTGCCATGGTGAAAGCAGACTTTCTTGGTACTGGAAGACCATTTTTTCGGGTCAACCACGGCACGCAGAGAGATGCCAGCATGCCGATGCCGAGAAATACCGTCACGCGTGGCAGGAATTGCCAGAAGTCGCCGCCAATTTCCCAGAAGGCCCATATCACGCTGTAAAGCACCAGCGCGATCGCTACCGGCCAGGCATAGTAACGCCTACACAGCAACCCGAGACCAGTAATGGACAAAAGGATCCCTGCGAACAAATAGAACCAAGCTCCCCCCAGAACCGCGAGATACGCACCGCCTGCTGCCAGCGCGACCCCCGCTAATGTTACCAGAGCGCCGATAACGCCCAGGAGCCAAACAGATTTTTTCATTTCGTCTTCTTCCACTTTCTTACCATTGTTATTATGAAACACCACTATTGCGGCAATTTGTCTATCTATGAAACACAACGAATCATAATAGAGACAAAATAGATCATTCTAAACACACAAAACAATGGAAGAAGATCAAAATTGAGACGTAAATCGAATTTTTGTTTCAAATAAATCTTGAAATGAATCATGCAATCTAAAAAAATCTCAAAATAGCGTTGCGTGTGGCATCAGAACATAAGAAAGACCCAGTACTCTTATAAAAATGATTCAAAAAGACTCAAAAACGTGCTGTCTTATAATGCGGATTTGATTTGAAGGGGGTGTAAGAAAGGAGCTAGGTAGTGGAACAAGGAGGGTTTTCACTACTCAACAAAGCATGAAATTAACCAACTCAGTCACCAGTAATATCCCGACACCTAGGTGGTCAGATTGGTTCTACGAATCAGTTTGCATCAGTCTAGCAGGGAGAGTTGGCTAGCATCAGCCCAATGGGGATTCACCGTTGTACCCCTGTCGATCTGGATAAGAAATGAATATCGATTTCGGGGGTATCACATGCAATGGCCCTTTCCCTGCACAACTGAGAGGCAATATGCCTCTCAGTTTGATAGGTAAATCATCTTATGTGCGCAACTTTAGCCGGCATCGCTATAGCTACAACTCACTTTGCTCCAGAAGCCTTTTTGCTGATGCGTTAGCCGCTCTCAGTTGTTCTTCCAGATTGACACCCTGCAGTTTTCCATCCGCTTTGATGATTTGGCCGTCGACAATGACCGTCTCAACATTTTCCGGCTGAACCGAGTAGACGATTAGCGCAGCTGGATCGCCACCGCCAAATCCTGCCATGTTCAATGTGTTGGGATTAATTATCTGGATGTCAGCACGCTTACCTTCTTCAAGTGTGCCGGTTATGTTGCCCAGTCCTATCGATTCAGCTGAGCGGCGAGTGGCCAGCGCCAGAAGCGCGCGTGGGTCTGGAAGTGTTTCATCTTTTGCTTCACCACTATCAGTCAGCGCTGCTGTGCGAAGCGTTTCAAACATGTTAGCACTGCCAGACAAGGCATTACCGTCTAAGCCAAGACCCTGCTTTTCAACGCTTTTAAAATGATTAAGCAGCGTCAGCCCATAACCGACGCGTTGTTCGCTGATCGGTGTTAAGACCAGCGCACCGCCTGCTTTCTGCAGAGCGTTCAACTGCTGCGGGAGTGCATCGCTCGCGTGTACCACCGTCAGTGATGTCGATAAGTATTGACGGTCTGTCAGTGCATCGAACATTGCGCGGGCATCTCCGCTGACATGTACCTGAATCGGCAATTTATGTTGAACAGCAAACCTGTATTCTTTATCCCGCATTGCCCAGTTCTGCTGGCTGGATAAGTCCCTAGGGATTCGCCAGCCAAGCCCGAGTTGAATTCGATCTGTTGACTGCTTTTGGAGCTCCGCCAGGTGCGCCAAATCAATCATGTTTTTAGTGGTTTTATCGGGACCACCGTAATACATGATGGCGCGAATGCCGCTCTTTTGCAGCGCCCTGAAGCCAGCATCACCCCAGGCTGGACCGCGGATGTTATCAAAGAAGTCGCCCGTCGTAGTGACGCCTGACTGTAGCAGTTCTAGCGAACCCGTATACATTGCCTGCCAGATATCATACGGCTGCATCCCCTTTGCTAACTTGTTACTGACGGGAAAAAATTTTCCCTGCTTGTTTCTGAACTGACCACGCATAGTGGTGACCCATAAATGATTATGCGCATCGACAAACCCCGGCATGACATATTTACCGCGTGCGTCTATTACCTTAGCGTCAGGGGCGACGAGATTTTTGCCAATCTTTACTATCTGATTATTGCGCACCAGTATGTCAGTGGAGGGCTGATCCTTTCCGTTGACTGTCATGGGTAATAGGTAACCTTGGCGGATGAGTAACGTGTGATCTGGGGCGGCGAAAACCGAAGCAGAAACACAGCTAACGGTAAAAAGTATAGTGCGAATTTTACAGGACATACTTACTCCTTTCCTAATTAATGAGGATAACTCAGAGTATAGGCATTGCCATAAATATGGTTAGATAGCGGTGATTCTTGACGCATGACTCTATTGGCAATTTACATATCTTGTTAAATATAATGAGACTATATCAGTCATTTGAAACTAACTTGTTATCAATTGCTTGATGATCGTCTCTTTAGTTATTTATAAATAATCCAAGGCCTGACTAATTTTAAACATAGAGTTCATATTTAATAAAATTTACTGTCAGCCCACCTAAGCTCGAGGCGTTATAATCGAGGGCAATAAAATATTCAAGGTGCTTTTATACTACCCTATTATTATGGCTATTATCCTGCACGCTCTACAAAATCGCTCTTTTCTGTTTAGTTTTAGAAATTGCATGGAATTTATTTATCACGTATCTGTACCTTCACCTATACGAGTAGATCCATTTTAGGATGCAGTCATCCAGGTCCTCGATCATGGTTATTTACGAATTAATTCGGTTAGGTTTTTTATTATAAACCAGACAACTTTTTCCTGATTGGATAGAGAAGGCTCAACATATTTTTTTATGTTTATCTATACCCTTTTTTAATATAAAGATACTTTTACTTCAAGTTTCACGATCAATAACCCGTGTGAGTATGGGTTCCATTTTTCGGTGAAACAGTGGGTAGGCAATGCAGGTTACCACGAGGCTGATAATCCAGGAAATATCCACACCCGGTATTAAATTCGCATAAGGTCCGGAAAAGAACGCATTCTCAACAAACGGAATTTGCACTAAAATCCCGGCGAAGTAGACCAGCAAGGCCTGGGTATTCAGCAATCCATAACGTCCGCCGTCTGCACGAAATATCGCTTCAACGTCATACTTTTGCTTATTCACATAATAAAAATCCAGTAGATTAATTACAATCCACGGAATCAATACCGCAATCAATGCCAGAATCAAGTTAATAAAGAACGAAACAAAGTTCTGTGATGCTGCCAGAGCGACTAATACGCTTCCCACTAATACCAGCGCTGAAACCACTAATCGCACCGTCGCACCCGGCGTCCAGTGTGGGCGGAATGTTTGTACTGCCGTAATCAGTGATAATACCGCACCATACAAATTCATTGAGTTGTGGCAGATAATATTGACC
>NZ_JACVUO010000028.1:0-43954 GCF_016625145.1 Pantoea sp. S61 | reverse complement strand
ACACAAAAAAACCCAACCCAAAAACCCCCTACCCGCCCCCCCGGGCGGCGCGGCGGCGGCTGGTCAGTGGGGGGCAACCGGGGTGCAGGTACGGCGCGGGTCCTGGCGGAGAGGGGCGCGGGGGGTTCAGGTTCGGCTCGGTGTGGATGTTAATAGATGTATTTATGTGTGTTGTAACTAAAGGCTAGCGTTTTAACTCAATGTGCAATTCTGATTAACTTTCGGTATCGTCAGCTTAAGGCAAATTCAATTGAGGTGCGTATGAATTCAACCGCATATGCTCGCGGAACAAAAGCTGCGTCTGTCTGGAAGCGCTTATCTCGCGTCTACCTTGACGCTGATGATCGCTTTGCTGCCTGGGCTGAAAGGAAAAAGATACCGGCATCGATAGGAAAATCTGTTGTGCCTTTTTCTGTTCTTTTACTAATGACGCTGGCCATCGTTGCAGGATTCGCATTCGGCGCCGTAATCATGATTGTTGCTGCTTTTGTTTATATGGTTCGCCACATCCAGCTAAGTGGATCAGATGATTTGGATTCTACGTCATCTAACAGTTCTTGTGCTGCAGGCGGGCAATTCAGAAGCGGCAATGATGGAGAGGGTTTCTACAGCGGTCCTGACAATATTACGGTGACAGCTTCAAGGTTAGACAGAGAGGACGACGATTAGTCGATGCTAAACTAATCGTCGGTTTGATTAGATTTTCATTGCCCCTTTTGCCTTCTCAACAGCTTCTCCCCCACTCTTTTGAACCTGAGAGGTTCCACTTTTAAATGCACCGTCTAAAGTGCTGCCCATTCTGATACCCGCCCATGACAGAGCCCCCATCCACACTGCAGGTAGTACAAGAAACATCGTGGCCATAACAAAGTTCATGATCAGGTCATCCGAACTGTTCTGAAAACCTGCCATGTTAAAGCTGCTGTGTGTGTCAGAACTGTATAACGCTGTCAGCAGCCAGCTGTCGAGCCACCGAGCCAGCTCCCACCAGAACGTCAGGAAGTTAAGGGCAAAAAGCACAAACGTGAGCGTAATGACGGTTTTAATTTCATAGGCTGAGAACGCCAGGATAAGCGGCAGAATCACCACCACCGCCATGAGTAACACAGCCTGCACCATTGGCAGCGCCTGGCGCATGGCATCAAATGCCGGGAACGCTGCCAGACTGCCTAGAGCGGTACCGCCGATCGCAGCCACACGGGAAACGGAGTTATCAAGCGTAAAATCGGCGTTGCCTCCGTAGCCGGCATAGACGTGTCCCCCCTGTGATACGGTCAGGCTCTCAGGGCTGACAAGACGACGGATAATGGCCTCCTTATAGTCAGCCGCATTGCCACCAATCATGGTCATAGCGGCCGACAGACGGGTCCATAGTCCCGGGTCAGCCTGATCGACGACGCGCGACTGCAGTCCGGTGTCAGCATTATTCCACCACTCGTTGCAGGTTGGGTAGCCACCGCGGCCGGTATCCGGCCTTCCGCTGTCACGGCTCTCATTCCAGGCAAATTCCGCCCGTGGCGTTTTCGATTGCAGGTTGCCGTAATAATTACTGAGGAAGGTTTTGCTGCCTATCCACTCAATATCACGCAGCGTGGCTTTGTCTTTCGTCTGCCCCTGATCATGACGCTTCCACATATACAGCGCGAGCGAATAGCAGTCGTTGGTAAAGTCCTGCAGCTCTTCCGCAAGAGCCTTGTTGTTAATCCGCGTGTGCTGAACCTCAAAGCGGAGCTGACGCATGTCCGGACGGCAGGGGATTGTGGCAACAGACGCCTGCGTGATGCCCTTTGCCAGCTTGTGAATCAGATACCACCAGACCGGCGCTGCAGCAGTCTGATCGTTAATGCTCGATATAACCGGTGAATATCCCGTGTCGTCGGGCGCTTTTGGCGTCCACGTCCCGCAGCTCTGCGCACGTGACGTGTCATATTTGATCGTGCTCATATCGACGTTCATCAGCGGCATACAGCAGGCAATCATTACCAGAAAAGACGTGTAAACCGCATGCTCCATTCGGGGTATGGACAGGGCACCTTTATTCCCCTCATCTTCACCTTCTTCACGTACTTTCAGCCAGATGCCGATAAGCCGGAAAGCGACAGGCGCGGCAAACAGACCCGTTGTGATGAGAATATTCCAGAGTCCGTTGTTAACCACCCAGCCAAGCAGGGTAAGGAAATATTCCAGGTAGCTGTTAGTCAGCATCAGGACGCTCCCGTGCCGCCGAGCAGCACCAGTTCACAGACGACGGCAAAAATGACGCTGACGGCCGCAATGCGGATAAGCGGCTGGCGGTGTTGCGGGCCGAAGCCGGGCGCACGAAATACTTTCACAAAACCCCACGCCAGCGCACCATAAACCGCCAGGCGCCACATCAGCCAGCCATAGCGGGCATGCTCCATCCAGTCACGAAATGCAGCGGCCTGAGCAGGATTCCTTACAGCCTGGTCCGCGACAATGAGCCCGGCCAGCAGGAATACCAGCAGAGCACCGGCAGTACACAGCACGCGAAACAGCACGGGGTGCCGGCGGAAAAATGAGGCGCGTTGCGCCCCGTTTTCGATTTTCACAGGATGCGCTCTCATCAGTTGTTTTCCGTCTCAGGAACGGCCAGACGGTTAATGCGGTTGTCGGTGCTGTCATCGCTCTGCGTCTGCGGGTTACTGTTAACGCGCCCGTTTTCCCGCTCGATAATGGTGAGCACAGAATTGCGGGACAGCTCGCGCTTGAGCTCCATTTCGTTGCGTAATGCGGTGATCTCGCGATCGATGGCCGCAACGCGACGATCGCCTTCCTCAATGGCCGCATTCTGCGCGGCAGCGTTAGGCTCAGACATGCCGGTAACAATCATGCGGCGCATAATCAGCGCGGTTTCAACCGTATCCGCCATCGCCAGTTCGCCGGCGAGGCGGGCGGTCAGGGCGGCGTTGTCAGGATCCCTCTGAAGTGCTCTGATGACGCCTGCAGTAATGGGTAAACTGCCGGTTTTGAGTTTTGCCAGGTTCGTCGCGTTAGGCTGCTCGGTGCCGTTAACGAGTTTTACAAGCTGTTCAGTGTTCTCTTTGGTGGTCTCTTCCAGGATGGGCGCAAATCCGGTGCCGGCCTGAGTGGCACCCGGCTGCTGTTCGTCATCGCCGCTGGTACACTGAGATGCGTCGCTGCAGGTGCGCAGAGAGCTGTCCCCCACGACCTGCACCACAGCTTTAGCCGCTTCTTCAGCGCTGGCATATTTTCCACAGGCCCCCCCGTTACAGCTGTTGCTGCTGACTGAGTCAGAACTCAGTACCGGCAGGCTGTTCATCATGTTGAATCCCGCAGCGGTTAAATCATGCGTTGGCCGGATGGCCTGCTGCCCCTGACCGCCCCGTTTCTGTCCGCCGATCCAGTTCTGGCCTGAGTTGCCCTGCAGCTTGTCCGCTGAGTTATTCACGCGGACAGCATCAGCGTCTCCACTGTTAACAAGCGATCGGTACTCATCCATGACCGCGCCCTGCGTCCATTTGTTATTGCCGGCAAAATCCATCATGCGCTTCGACATGTTCTGGCAGTTGAGCTGGGCTTTATCAAAAGAGACGTTTGCCTGCAGCACGCCGTTTGTGAGCATGTCGTACAGGCCGGGATTGGCACGCTGGATAATCATTGCCGGCAGGCTGGCGACGGCACCGGTGGCGTTCTGCACCACGTCGCCCATAAGGTTTTTAAAGCCGTTTGTTACCCCGTTGAGCTGATTACCGACGGTCGTTTTCAGGTCGAAGTTGCCGCACATCAGGTCGCTGCTCCAGCCTGCGCTCATACCGATTTTACGCATGCTGCTGCGCGTTGCCGGCTGCGAAATGACAGAGCCGCCGCCGAGCGTATAGTAAAGCTTGTCAGAAACCGCGCCGCTGACGTCCTTGCCGTAGCCTATGGCGCTGTTATTCACGGAGGGCAGTGAAATACCGAATGCGCCGGACCGGTTATCATCAGCCGCCTGCGCGGATGCCGCTGCGGACGTGATGCACAGCGCAAGCGCGGCAGATTTAAATTGAACTGGTGACATTGTGCCTCTCAGAAGTCAGTTGAATAGAGGAAGGTCTGTCCGCGTCGCTTGCAGCAGCTGTAGGGCTGCCAGAGCGCATAGGCTTCGTTGCCGTCCTGAGCAATGGGATACGCGCCGTCCGGAAAGACGGCGCAGGAAGCTGAAAGCGTGGGCGACAGGCGCTGCCATTTATGATTCGCCGTGCCCGTGTTTTCTTTCACCTCTCCGGGCGGCCAGTAGCCGGCTTTGTGTGTACCTTTCAGTACCTGATAAACGTGAGGCTGCCCGGAGCGGGTGATAATGTCGGCTACCCGCTGCGCGACCACGGCGGAGGCTTTGTCATCGTCTGTCTGGCTGACGAAGCCGGATCGGGGATAAATATTGCCCCACATGTTGGCGCTGACCTGGCTGCCCAGTTCGCGCTGGCCTGGAACCAGCGCCTCGGGATACAGCGATTCAGGCAGTCCCGATCGCCAGACAAGTGAATCCAGCGTGCTCAGAAAGTAGGGATTAAATGGCGTGGCGGCGGTATCGCACGAATAACCGGCAATGCTGCCGCCTATGACGGAGGTGGCAGGGTGGCCTATCGCATCGGCGTATTTGAATTTGATGTTCGACTTGCGCTGCCCGGGCGTCTTGATATCGGCGGCGTTACCGCCGCCGGCTGGCGCACCGCTGGTCAGCGCGTTATCGATCGTACCGGACGCGCCGCTCATAAACGCCATCTCTGTCCAGGGATTACCTCCCGGGCCGGTGTAGGTGGACACCACCACTTCAGGAATGAAGTGCGTCACCTTAACGGAGGTTTTCACCGAACAGCCAAAGGGCGTACACATCAGCCAGTAACAGATGCCGCTGACGCGCCAGCTGATGCAGTCCTGGGTAATGGCGCTGGCAATGATGCCGGCAGTATTAATGGCGGAAACCGTGGCCGGAGTCGCGGCTGCTACAAGCACGGTGGCAATACCGGCGGCGTTGAAGTGCGTTCCGGGGGAGAAGCGCATCATTTACCCCCCTGACTACGAAGCGTTGCAGCCCGGGCAACGTCGGCCGTGCCATAAACCACATCCCTATCATCAAAAACGACGGCGGGGAACTTATGCAGCCCGATCTTCCAGGCATGTACAACCTGCCGGTATGCCTGAGCAATCTGCTCCTGCTGTCCGGGCCACTGCGGCGACTGAATGATTTCGCGGGCCTGCTGAGCGGCCAGCTGAGGATCTGAAGGCAGCTTGCCGAAAATGGCGTCCTGCAGGCGGTCGGGGCCATCAAGCCAGACAACAGAGCTTTCTTCAGTCAGGTTCTGAGGGGGATGTTCGGCATCGGTATACACAACGTTGCCGGCCATCAGCTGAAACGGTATAAACAGGAAAAGTGAGTGTAATAGCCTGAGTCGCATAGCGGATCTCCGTACGGTAACAGGCCTTCAGAGTGGCAGCGCGTGGTCAGGCTTTCAGCAGTAAACTCTTTTTCCGAGTTTGAAAATTACTGAGGTCGGAATTAAAACGGATGTTAGCGGTTAGTGAAACTGTCTCTACCGCAGTCATGACGTTAAGCAACGAGGTCAGCTTTTTGCCTAAAGCAGGCGAAGCTAATGAGATTATGAATTGATCAATGGGGAGCAGGCCACTATTAAAAACAAACCTGCATGTATTATCTGAACAGGCCTCAATTTCGCCATTCTAAACTCCTTACGGACTAGAGAATATTCAGTGCTTTATCCTTATAATTATTACGCGCCTTTAGCCTGCCTTAAGCGATAATAAACCAGCCCAACTATTATCAACACACATCCAGTCAATTGTTGACAAGTCATTTTTTCACCATACCAGAGAGTTGCTGCCAGCACTGTTAACAAAGGCTCAATGATCATAATCAATGCAGCATTTGCCGCCGTAGTCATGCTTTGCCCTTTAAGCTGCAACCAAAACCGAAGGCTCGTTGCGATAAAGGCACTGGACAACAGCCATCCCCAGGTAGACTCACTAACCTGCTGCGGCCATTGTTCAAAAAGTAAAGAGAGTAACAGAGCGATGATGCCCGTACAGCCGAGCTGGAAGGCAGCCAGAGCCTGAACCGGAACTGTGGCAGCAAAGCGTGTGCAGAAGCAGAAATAGACCGCCTGCAATAAAGCTGAAGCCAGAAACAGCAGTTGGCTTACTTCAAAAGTGAGTCCTTGTTTTAAAGTGAGTAATGCCAGTCCAGACATGCTTATTGGCAGTGCAATCCAGAACGCGATCACTGGACGATTTCCCAGTATCAGCCAGGCAAACAGGGGGACAAACAGCATTGATAAGCTCATTATGAATGCGCCCTCGCCTAATGCTTTTGTAGTGGCAACCGCGTATATCCACAACAAAATATTCGCTGTCTGCAAAAATCCAGTAAGGATTACGGCTCTTAGGCTGCGCATCATATTACGTAATTCAGCAGGTCGACTCAGCAGCAGTAACGCCACACTGGCTAGCAAAAAACGGATCGCTATAAATGCAAGGACTGGCATTTCAGCCACAGACTCACGAGAGCATACCCAGCCAAAGGCGGCAATAAAGGTTGTACAAAATAGCAACCCATCCGCTTGTTTTTGTTTAGAAAAGTTCATTTTTCGAATCCGTTAGATGCGGCTTGAAGAACTGGCAAGAATTAAAAAATAAATTTCACAAGACAGTTTATTGAAATATTCGATTCATAATAGCGCAGATTGGATGAAGCTTCATCTGCTGTACTAATCAATGTTGGCGGATCTGGTCATTAAAATGTGTGACCTCTCAATCGGCCAATTTTTGCAAGGTCGAAGAAGCAGTTGCACAAACTGCAAACAGGAAACGAATGGAGCCGTGCTATGGAAGGTGGCAGTTTGAACCTGAACATATGTGCTTTCTTTTTATCAGTGAGCACGCGGACAATATGGCAGTCGTTAGGTTTGAAGGGGCTATGCTATTAGATTTCAGCTGCCTGCTTGCGTGGAAAATTTAGCTGGTAAGCAATTTATCATGCCTTTTCCTGTGATTGCCCAATGGAATGATTAAATTTTAAACACATCTGCCAGTCGGCATACGCCTGTATCACATGTCGTTCAAACGAACTGCGTTAATCTAAACGCCGCAGATTCCACCGGATACACTTCAGAAGAAACCCAATAGAGATATAACTAAAAATGTAAGTGATGATTTCTAAACTTTTCAATTGTTATGTTATGACATACCCAAACGAATAGACATTAACTTTTTGTTTATTTTTTCACCAGTGCTTGTGGGGGAAAATAAAGAATTCATGCGAAGAGTTGAATCCGGAAATTTCAGAGGGATAAGTGATCAGTACAAGTTTTAAACCAGTGAAACACACGAAGTGGAATGTCGTGACTGTTGTAAGTTTCGTGCTTCTTTCAGGCAATGCATATGGAAACGATGAGATTTTAGGTAATGATGATGACCTTATAGTTACTGGTGAAAACCGAAGTGAAGAATCTGATGCCAGAAAATCACTGACACGACAGTATAAAAACTCTTTGTCTGTGCAATACCTCAAGGATGAGGAGCTAATCCATCGCCGACAAAGCGGACTGGGTGAAACGCTTGCAGGATTACCCGGTATACATCTGGACAGCTATGGCGGCGGAGCTTCCCGACCCGTCATCAGAGGACAGACCTTACCGAGGGTTGCCGTGCTCTCTGACGGAGCAACAATTTACGACGTATCGTCAATTTCACCCGATCATACAGTTGCAACCGATCCTCTGCTTCTTGATGAAATTGAAATCATCAAGGGCCCGGCTGCAACTATTTATGGTGGTAATGCATTAAATGGGGCAATAAATCTCATTGACAGCAAAGTGCCGAAATCAGTACCTGATGACAACATTACAGGCTCAGGAGAATTAAGATATGGTACCGGCGATCATGAAAAAACCGGAGTAGGTCGCATAACAGCCGGAGCCGGTAATTTTGCTTTTCACGTTGAGGGGAGCAGCCATGACGCAAGTGATTACCGGGTTCCATCGTCCTATGGGTCAAATCATCTTAAAGACTCTTACTCTAATAATAAAAGTACGTCTGTAGGCGCATCATGGATTACTGAAAAAGGTTATATTGGTGCCGCTTACACCCTACAACGTAATAACTATGGTTTGCCTGGCCATACTCATGAAAATAATATCTGTCATACTCACGCCAGCACGAAGCTCCACTGCGCGTTACACAACGGTGATGTGGATCCTTTTGCAGATATTGACGATTCAGATACAGCGTTCATCGACCTGCGCAGCGAGCGTTATGATATTCGTGCCGATTATGATTCAATTTTACCTGGAATCGAGCATGCAAGGGTTCGTTTCTCGCACACAAATTACAACCACAACGAAATCGATGGTGGAACCTTATTCGCAAACTATAATAATAAAGTAAGAGATATTCAGATTGAGTTAACACACGTTCCTGTATATGGCTTTTCAGGAATGATAGGTTACCAATATACTGAATCTTTTTTCAGTGGACTTGATGATAATACCGTACAGGTTCCCGCTCCTGAAGGTGCGCCAAGAAGGCTGAGACATAATTTCCTTTCTGACAGTCATGCCTTCTTCATTTCTGAAAAGAAAAGCTTGGGCCCGCTTGATGTTGAACTGGGTGCCAGAAAAGAATTTAATCATACAAATATCGACTGGCCTTTCTGGCGGGAATTCGCTTATAACGATTCTGATCTTAACCCGCTGTCACTCTCCTTTGGTACCACATGGCATTTTGATGACAGTTATTCCCTTTCACTGGATATCAGCCGAACGCAACGCGCGCCAAGCGTGCGTGAGCTTTACACATTTGGTAATAATCTGTCGACAAATACGCTTGAAGCCGGACTGATTACCGGAAGAAATCTCATTAATAATGACTGGATTGATGATCACTCGAAAGTGATAGAAACAGCAAAATCAGTGAACCTGACTCTCAGGAAGTCGAAAGGGTATACAACCTTTGAGGTGGGCGGATTCTATCAGGATATCCATAACTATGTTTACGGAAGGCTGCTTGATAAGGCTGAGGGCAGAGACTTTATGTACTTGATGTATACGCCGGCAGATGTTGTGTTCATGGGCGTGGACGGCGAGGTAAAACACTATTTTGATTATCAGACCAGCGCGAGTCTGTTCGGGGATTATGTTTATACTGAGCTCAAAAGCGAAAATGATAAATTACCAAGGGTCTCTCCGGCTCGTCTGGGCGTACGTTTATATCATGATTTCGTGAACTTTAACGGTGAAGTCGAGTTTTACCACACATTTACGCAAAACCGACATGCATCATATGAAACAAAAACGTCTGGATATAACATGCTTAACATGACTTTATCCCGGCCGTTCGAAGTCGGAGATTTTCAGAACGGAGAGATTTATCTCAGAGGCACAAACCTGACCAATACTTTAGCTTATGCTCACAGCGCATTTATTAAAGAGAAATCTCCCCTGCGCGGCAGAAATATTGTTCTTGGGTTAAGATATAATTTCTGACCTCCTTATTAGTGTATTAGTCGGATGACCACTGCACCTCCATAGCGGGAGGTGCAGTTTGCATCATCGTTAAAATAATCTTTTATAAAAAATTTAATAGTAAGATTCGCCGGACTAAAATTTCTTTTTCATGCACAATCAATTATTCAGATGATTAAATATTCCAACAAACAAACTGCCAGCGATCTGATAATGGCACAATTTTTAATGCTTTATATAATAATCTGCACAGGCCCGTGATTATCGCAGTGCTCGCCATGAGGGTGATGCAAATGTCCGTCTACCAGATAGTCAACGTGGTCACCGTGCGGAACAGCCTCATGGCCACATCCCGGGCCGTGCACGTGATCGGGTGCATGCCCTGAGCAATGGTGTTCTGGTGTACATACGTCGGGATTACTGGCACTGACTTCCAGCACGTGCTCATCCACATGGTCGCCGTGAGGATGGTGCAGATGGCCATCATGGAGGTAATCGACGTGATCGCCATGCTGAATGGCGATGTGGCCACAGCCGGTGCCGTGAGTGTGATTGTGGTTTACGTGATGCTTTTCGTTGCAGCTGGACATTACTGACTCCTGAATATCAATGGTCTTCGTTTATGTGTTCACAGGCGTTGCGGATGATATCGGCAACATGTTTGTCGGCGAGGCTGTAAAACATCTTCCTCCCCTCTCTGCGGCGGACGACCAGTCGGTGGTGAAGAAGGTCCCGTAACCTTGCAGAGACGTTCACCATCTTTTCACCAGACAACTCTGTAAGTTCAGTCACGCTTTTCTCACCGCTTTCGAGCAGGATGACCAGTCGCATTCGACCTTCATCAGACAAGGCGTGAAAAAAAAGTGATACCGCCTTCAAATCTGATTCCATAGCTGAGCCTCACTCAAACAATCTATAGATATATAGATTATACGATTGAAAGCATAATTCAATCTTTAATTTGCTAAATCGTTTGTAAATGACTACATGAATGTGACGTTTTTATTAAAACCACTTTTAATCTTTAATACATTGATATATATGTAAAATTAACCAAAATACTACCATGCAAGATAACGATTATTGCCAATGATTGTAAGCAAACGTCTTTTTATGTGGTTAATTGTTATGTTATAACGTTTCGCATTGAGGTTTGTGCTCATCCGTACCATCAGCGATGAAACTGCGTACTTCATATAAAAATTCTGAATTTGAGTGACTTAAATTAAAAAATGGATTAATTGATGAATATCAGGGCAGTAACTTTTGCAATCGCCTCTCTTCTCACTGCTAATGCCTGCGCGGTAAGTATTGATTATCGCCATGAAGTTAAAGATACCGCAGAGAACACGCATAAAGACCGCCTGCTGATTGCACATCGCTTCAGCAACGGGTTTGGTATTTCTTCGGAAGTGAAATGGAAAAGCGGAGACTCCGGCGCACGCAGCGATAACGTTTACCACGAAAACGTGAGCGATGGCTGGGAAGCCGTACCCAGCTATCTCTACCGTTTTAATCCACTTTTTGCCCTTGAGGGCGGTCTTAATCTCGCCGTAGACAGTAATTACACCAACTATCGTCCCTACGTAAAAAGTTACGTGTATTTCACAGATGACCTGAACTGGTCACTTCGTTTCCGCCCGTTTTATAAGCGCTACAGCGGAAATATCAACACTGAAAAAAATACGCAGGAAAAAGGCATGACCATTACGTCCGTGCTGAGTTATCGCCTGCCGGGCAACTGGGGTATCGAGTACGAGCTGGAATACCACAAAACCGACACCAAAGAGTTTGCGCCCGTTGCAAACAACAAAGACTACCAGTGGACGCACGACGTCAAGGTCTCCTATGCCGTTGACAAAAACTGGAAACCCTACGTGGCTGTCGCCAACATTCCTGGCAGCAAGTATACCGACGAGCGTCAGACGCGCTTCCGCGTGGGTGTGACTTACAGCTTCTGATTTCCCTCCTGCTGAATCGACCAGTGGCTGAATAATGCTGTTCGGCCACCAAAGGAAAACCAATATGTTAAAACAAGCATTTATTTACAGCGCGCTCGCGCTGGCCGTAACTACGTCATTTGCATCAGGCGTTGCTGCAGCAGCAGATACCTCAGCGCAGGCTCAGAATACGGTTGTGATTATTGAGCGCTTTGAACTGGGGCATTACAACCCTCTTCTGGGCCACGGCCGGAGCGGTGAATCTCACTTTTATCAGGGGCTGTACCGGATTGAAGCCGGCGTCTTTGACAGACAGCCTGATCTGATCCCTACCCTTGCCTCCGGCCCGGCAGTGGCTTCGGAAAAAAATAAGGTCTGGACCGTTCCGCTGCGTAAGGGGATCAAGTTCTCAGATGGTACGTCATTTGGACCAGAGGATGTGGTCGCGACCTATCAGGCCTTTATCGATCCGCGCTCGGCGTCTTCTGAAATTGCAACATGGGATAACGTTGAGAAAGTCGAGGCCACCTCCGATGCCGTGGTGTTTACGCTCAAAGAGCCAATGGCAAACTTTGATCGCCGTCTTATCAATGGCATCGCCCCTTCCGAAGCGTTTGATTTTGCTAACCTGAGTAAGGCAGAAGCTTCCCCGCTGAATACGCATCCGGTGGGCACTGGCGCTTATGAATTAACTGAGTTACGACCCGATCAGGCGATCCTGACCGCCCGTAAGGACTACTGGGGACCTCAGCCGCAGGTGCAGAAAATCGTCCTGCGTTATACCGCTGATGAAAATGCGCGTGCGCAGCAGCTGAGAGCCGGTGAAGGCGACGGCACCGCGCTTCCGGCCGACCTTGCCGCGACCTTCAAAGCGCCAGAATACGAAACCTTCTCCGTGAAGGCCGGAGACTGGCGTGCTGTCAGCCTGCCCGCCGGCAATCCGGTAACGGGAGATGATGCTATCCGTCTGGCGGTCAACTACGCCGTAAACCGGGCCGACATGGTCAAATACGCGCTGAAGGGGCACGGTACCGCCAACTCTACCTACCTGGCCCCCTTCTTTGGTGAGGCTTACGATCCGGCAGAAGAGTTCAGCTACTCACCCGAAAAGGCTAAGCAAATCCTTGATGATGCTGGCTGGAAGGTGGGTACGGATGGCGTGCGGGTGCGTAACGGCCAGCGTGCGGCTTTTGATATCATTTATTTTCCGAATCGCGATCGCTCCCGCCGCGATCTGACGCTGATGGTCGCGAGCGACCTGAAGAAAATCGGCATTCAGGTCACGCCGGTGGCGCGGGATTCAAAATCAGTCACACGGGACGTTTATGCCAGCACCTCCGTGATGGCCGGAAGCGGCGTGCCGTACTCTGTGGACAGTCAGGTTTACCACATCCTGCACTCTAAATACGCAGAGCCAGGGGTAGGCGCAAGCTGGGATAACGCCTCTGATTACCGCAATCCGGTCATAGACCGCCTTCTCGACAGCGCTCGTGCGGAAACAGACCCTCACAAGCAGGCCGGCCTCTATCGCGAACTGCAGAAAGAATATCACCGCAAGCCCGCCATGCTGCAGCTTGTCTATCTTGACCATATCTACGTTCAGCGTGAAATGGGTTACAAAAATATCAAGGTCACACTGGAGCCTCATTCCCATAACATCGGATTTGGCCCCTGGTTCACCATTGAGTCCTGGAAAAAGTAGCAGATGGCATTCTCATCAGGACGGTGGCATCGCCGCCGTCGTTCCGTACTGCTGATGGTGGCAAGGCGCATTACTTTCCTTGTACCGCTGCTCATTCTGGTCACGCTGGGGCAGTTTGCTTTGGCCACCGTCAGCCCCTACGATCCGCTTGATGCTTATCTTGGTGGGCTTGCCGCCGAGATGACGGCATCACAACAGGCGTCGCTGTCGGCTGTACTGCACCTTGATCTGACCTGGTATGCGTCCTGGTGGGAATGGGTAACCGGGGTATGCTCAGGAGACCTGGGTATATCCCGCGCCTACCAGCAGCCCGTTACCGCTGTCATCAGCGATCGGCTGCCGTGGACGGTGCTGTTAGGCTGCACCGGACTGGTTTTCAGTACGGCCGTTTCATTTATTCTGGGAACGGCTGCCGGGCTGAAACCCGGCGGCCTTGCCGATCGGTTTATCAGCTTTTTTGCCATCATTCTGCAGACGATACCCCCGTTTGTGCTGGCGCTGGTTATGCTGGGTATCTTTGCCATCTCATTCAACCTGCTGCCCACCGGCGGGCTGACTTATCCAGGGCAGGCGGCGACGCTGAGTTCTACGCTGATGCATCTGTTACTGCCAGGCCTGGTGCTGGGTTTAACACAGCTGCCGTGGCTGATACTCAGCCTGCGGGAATCGGTGACGGATGTACTGAATTCAGACGCCATCCGGGGAGCCCGCGTCCGGGGTATTCCCTTTTCGCGCATCGTCAGCCATCACATCATTCCGACCGCGCTCCCGCCTTTTGTCGCGCTGGTTGGATCACGACTGGCGGAGCTGGTCGCGGGCTCCGTGTTGGTTGAAAGCATCTTTTCCTGGCCCGGGCTCGGCAGCGCACTGGTCAGAAGTGCCCAGTCACTCGATTTTGCGCTGCTGACCTTTCTGACGGTGGCGGTAACGGTGCTTGTCCTGCTGGGCAACCTCATCGCCGATATTCTTTTCGTTATTCTGGACCCGCGGGTTGACGCAGATGCTTAAGATATTTTCTCTCTCCCGAACGCCTCCGGGCCTTTCAGCCATCCTCACCTGGATGACATTTATGGTGGTTGCCGGCTACGCCATCGTGGTTCCCTGGGTCAGCCACGTTGATCCTCTGATAACCGACTTCAGTATGGCGGACCTGCCTCCGGGTAAAGATGCACTGTTTGGAACCGATGCAGAGGGTCACGATCTTTTTATCCGCGTAGCGCAGGGGCTGCGCATTTCTCTCGTAATCTCTCTGGTAACGGCCACAACGTCCTGTCTTTTTGGCGTGGTACTCGGCACGCTGGCAGGCATGAGCGGGGGCTGGGTTGACCGTATTATAATGCGGATTACGGACGGTATTAATGCGCTCCCCCACCTGCTCATTGGCATCCTGATCGTGTCACTGTTTAAGGGTTCGGTCATAGCGATTATTGCCTCCCTGACCCTGACGCACTGGACCTATATTGCCCGGGTAGTCAGGGCGCAGATTATCGGCGTCCGTCACGCCGAATTCATTGAGGCCGCATGGCTTTCCGGCATGAACCGCTGGCGTATCATCCGGGTTCATCTCATTCCTGCCGCACTGGGACAGACGCTAATCGGCCTGGTTTTACTGATCCCGCACACTATCTGGCACGAGTCCACGCTATCTTTTCTCGGGCTGGGGCTTCCGCCGCACATGCCCTCACTCGGTACGCTTCTGTCATCAGCTCAGGGTGCACTGCTGCTCGGCCAGTGGTGGATGCTGCTGTTTCCCTGCCTGTTGTTGATTGCCACAACGGTGTCAGTCTCACTGATTGGCGGCATGCTTAAAAACCGTATCACCGGTCATCAGGAGACGCTGCGATGACGCTGAAAATCGAAAATTTAACGGTCAGGATCCCGCTGGCGCAGGGTAGCCAGGTGCATGCTGCCTCGCTGATAAACCTCGACGTGGCGAAAGGAGAGGTCCATGCCCTGATTGGTGAGTCAGGGTGCGGCAAGTCCACTATCGCGCAGGCCATTACGGGCCTGCTGCCGCACAAGGCGCGCGTATCAGGCAGCGTTCTTTATCGTGAGGAAAACATCCTTGGCAGCCAGTCTCGCTTTCTGGGTAAACATATTGCGCTGATCCCGCAGTCAGCCGCCACGTTTATGACGCCCGTCAGAACGCTGGGCGCGCAGCTTGCAGAAACCGTTGAGGTGCTGGAAGGCCCGCTCACGCCCGAAGAGCTGATGGCAACCGTCGATTTAAAACCTGACGTTTTGCAGCTTTATCCGCATGAAATTTCTGGGGGTATGGCCCAGCGTGCCGCCGTCGCCTTCGCACTGGCCGGCGCGCCGGACGTGATTATTGCAGATGAACCCACCGCGTCGCTGGATCCTGCCCGCAAAGAGGGAATATTCCGTTTGCTGCGGCAGATTGCCGGCGAGGGCGCGGCGGTCATGCTTATCACGCATGATATCAGCACGCTGCTCGATACCGGTATCGCTGACGAGCTGAGCGTATGTTATGCCTCACGCATTATCGAATCCGGTCCTGCAGGCACGCTCCTTAACGGCGGAGCAGAACACCGTTACACGTGTGATCTGCTGGCAGCTCTGCCGCGCAATGGATTGCACAGGATGCGCGGCGTGCCGCCGGAACTGACCGACCTATCCGATGAATATAGCTATGAATCGCGTATTGCCATGCCCGGGGGGACTGAATGCAGGGTTTGATTGCCAGTAATGTGATTGTTGAGTTTGAACGTCCTGACGGCAGCCTCTGGCGGGTGCTTGATCGCGTGAGCCTCACGGTGCCACCGGGCAAAATTACGGGTCTGACCGGTCAGTCCGGACGCGGCAAAACGACACTCGGGCGCGTCATGGCCGGACTGGTCGTGCCGGTAAGCGGAAAGGTGACCTGTAACACTATGCCAGTCGGTAACGTACGCAGCCGCTCCGGTAGTCAGACCCGGGGACAGATTGGCATGGTGTTTCAGTCACCCCGCCGCTCCTGTGATCCCCGGCTGACGCTGCAGAAGACCATTTTGCAGACCGCAAGCCGTGGCGTGGATATCGACCGGATACTCTCAGATGTGGCGCTGACTGCCGATTTGCTCAGACGCTTTCCTGCACAGGTGTCCGACGGGCAGCTGCAGCGGGCGGCTTTGGCACGAACGCTTGCTGCTGAACCGGAATATATTATCCTGGATGAGATGACTTCCATGCTTGACCCGGCTACGACGGCTACGCTGATGGATGCGATTAAGCGATACACCCGCAGTGGTGGTGGCGTGCTGATGATAAGTCACGATCACGAGCTCGTAGAGGCTGTATCTGATGAAATAAGGCAGCTATGAACGTCCTGACTGCAGAAGGACCGTCATTCATGAGCCTGCACTCTGTATTTTGATTGCCTGAAGGAGACTGTTTTGACGAACAAAAAACGCGTTGCCATTGTGGGTGCCGGAGCTCTTGGACTCTCGGCTGCCCGCTCTCTCAGCGCCAGCGGTGCGGATGTGACCGTTTTCGAACGGAGTGACATCGGGGCCGGCACCAGCACAACGACTTTCGCGTGGATCAATTCGAACGGTAAAAATCCCGCAAGCTATCACGCGCTGAACGTGGCGGCGATGCGTGAACACGCTGAGCTACAAAAAAATTCCCGCTCTGAAGGCCAGTGGCTGCAGCAGAGCGGAACCTATGAGTGGGCAACGAACAGCGCACAGCAGGAGCGACTCACCGCGCGTGTTACCCGCCTGCGTCAGACAGACTACATCGCAGAGGAGCTGTCGCAGGCGCAACTCAGAACGCGGGTGCCGGAGATACGGATCGATCCCCGCGCAGACCGCATCTGGCATTTTCCGGAAGAGTGCCTGCTTCATCCCTCGGTATTCCTTGCGCATCAGTGGGCTGAAGCGCGCCGGTACGGGGCAGCACTTCATATCAATGCCGGCGTCAGGGATATCGCTGAACATGAAAAGGGAGTGATACTGCACCTTGATGACGGTTCAGAATGGAAAGGTGACAGCCTGGTGCTGGCTACGGGCCGGTGGTCACGGGAACTGATGTCGCGACTTGGTCTCCAGCTTGCCATGGTGGATCCCAACCAGCCCAATCGGATTGCCTGTGGTTTTCTGGCGGTGACCACGCCACAGCTTACGCAGTTAAGTGCCAACCTGATCACCCCAGAGCTTAACGTCCGGCCAGACGGAGGCGGCCGGCTGCTGCTTCAGGCTCCTGACCTGGATCACCTCGCTGACCCCGCGGCGTCTGTCCCTGCTGAAGGCTACATAGGTCAGGAAATGCTGCACAGGCTGCGTCGACTGTTTGATAACACCCGCTCTGCAAAAATTGAGCGGATCGCGGTCGGACAGCGTTCGCGACCGGCTGACGGGCTTCCCGGCATCGGTTTTGTCACACCACATAAGCGCGTGTATCTGATGGTCACCCACAGCGGCATGACGCTGGCTCCGCTTCTTGGCAGGCTGGGAGCAGAAGAAATTCTGCAGGGGTCGCGATCGGCTCTGCTTCATGACTATTCCCCCGACAGACTGCTGGGCAAAACGGCTGACGACTTTCCGGCCTTCTCCACCCTTCATTTTCCCGCCGCACAATAGCTTTCAGCAGCATTTTTAAAGCCTCTGCCTTTTCATTAACACGAGAAGGCCGTGGTCTGTCAGTTACTTCAGGCTAAAAGCTTCCTTACTCTCTGCTGATTGACCGTTCGTTTCACTCTGGCCAGTGAATAAGCCTGAGTCCTTTCTTCACGGTTTTCCGGAACTCTTCACACTCGCCATGCTCCGCTTTGTGGCAGCGCGCTACGTGTTTCAGCCCCCTGCTAATCTGACGGAGCCGACTTATGGCCCAGTCAATCTCCGCAGCCCGGTTTAGAAGCATTTCTCTGTCAAGAGCAACCGATCCGGACGTATTCAGCATGGGAACAATTTCATCAAGCGTAAAGCCGGCCGCCTGCCCCAGCGCTATCAGCTGAAGTTTACCTAATACGCTCTCATGATATTGCCTCCTCAGGCCGTTCCGGCCTACAGAGCGGATAAGCCCCTTTTTTTCATAAAAACGCAGCGTGGAGGGCTGAACGCCCGTGATGTCTGACACTTCCCTGATATCCATTTCTTAGGGCATTGACTTAAACCTGACTTTAAGTTGCAAACTGCCTGTCAGATTAACATTTACTCAATGAGAAACCGATTATGGATGCTTTACTTGTCACAAAAACGCTCATCGCAGGCATTGGCGCAACGCTGGTTATGGATACGTGGTCACAGTTTCAGAAACGCATTTTAAAGATCCCGCCGCTCAATTATGCGCTGGTCGGGAGATGGATGTTGTGGTGCCTGAAGGGAAAGTTTGTGCATCACACCATCATGACAACGCCGCGCGTTTGGGGAGAAATTGTTTCAGGGTGGGTTTTTCATTACCTGACGGGCATTCTTTTCGCATGCATACCACTGGCGATAAGCGGCAAAGACTGGTTCGGCCAGGCTCCTCTGCTGGCAGGAACAGTAACGGGCATCCTGACCATGATGGCGCCGTTTTTTATTCTGCAACCTGCTTTCGGCTTCGGCCTCGCAGCATCGCGCACGCCCCGGCCATGGCTTGCCAGATTGATGACTTTTTTGACACACCTGTCATTCGGGATAGGTCTTTGTATAGCGTCTCAGCTGTTAATCCCTTTATTATTTGAAAATTCATAACCATGCAGCTGCTCAGTCCGAAATTCGTCAAGAGTTAGGAGAACGTGATTTTTGACGGCTACGACTGGTTTAACCCCTGAATGGGAATGTCTCTTATCTGACGCTGCTAACTGTCAGACCTTCCGCTTAGGGGTAAACTTACTTACATTTTGAAATGTTATGTTATAACATATGCACCACTCTTGAGGATCAGGTTGGTTTTAAGATGTCAGAAGTTGCCATAAGTTTGCAGGAATTAACCCTTGGATATGATGGAAACATTGCGATTGAAGCTGTTTCAGGCTCATTTCTGACAGGGAGCCTGACCGCGGTAATTGGACCCAATGGGTCTGGAAAGTCGACATTGATGAAGGGTATTGCGGGAATTCTCAGCCCGATAGCAGGCAGTTGCCATTCTAAGCCTGGTGTACGTATCGCCTATCTGCCTCAGTCCTCTGAACTCGATCGCAATTTCCCTGCAAACGTGCAGGACCTGGTTTCGCTGGGCCTGTGGCAGGACCGGGGGTTGCTTAAAAGGCATTCAGGGAAAGACAAAATGCGTATCAGCGATGCCCTGAATTCTGTTGGCCTTAAAGGTTTTGAAGATACTCCGATTAACCAGCTTTCAGGGGGTCAGTTTCAGCGTGCTTTATTCGCAAGAGTGATTGTGCAGGATGCCAGTCTCATTTTGATGGACGAGCCTTTTAACGCAATTGATGCACCAACCGTAGAGGTTTTGCTGTCACTTATTAAAACCTGGCACTCCGATAACCGGACGGTAATCGTCGTAATCCACGATCCTATGTTAGTTAAGCAACACTTTCCCGAAACGATAATTGTCAATGGCGTACTTCTGGCGTGGGGGGAAACCAGTAAGGTTCTGCAGGACAGTCATTTGCCCCTGCCCTTTTGCTTTCATGAGGAACTGACGAGCAATAAGGTGGCACCTGAATGATGTCCGTTTATGACTATTTGATTTATCCATTTGTTGAGTTTGGATTTATGCGCCGCGCATTAACAGGCTCGCTACTGCTCTCTTTGAGTGCATGTCCTGTGGGTGTGTTTCTGACACTCCGCCGGATGAGCCTTGTTGGTGATGCCATGTCTCATGCTGTATTGCCAGGAGCTGCAATTGGTTTTCTTCTTTACGGACTGGAAATCATTCCTATGACTCTGGGGGGCATGGTAGCAGGGCTAATAGTCGCATTAGGCGCAGGAATGGTTTCACGGTTTACCGTTCAAAACGAAGATGCATCACTGGCAGCCCTTTATCTCATATCACTGGCGCTGGGTGTAATGATTGTGTCTTTGCGTGGATCAAGTGTTGATTTGATGCATGTGCTGTTTGGAAGCGTACTGGCCCTCAACTATGAAGCGCTATTACTCATGATCGGTGTATGCGTCTTGTCATTGTTAACTTTGACATTTTTTTGGCGTGCGCTCATTGCTGACTGCCTGGACCCACTTTATCTGCGCTCCGTCTCCCGCCTGGGGTTACCGGTACATTGCGTGTTTCTGGCTATGTTAGTAATAAACCTTGTTGCTGGATATCAGGCTCTGGGTACGCTGCTTTCTGTGGGTCTGATGATCATGCCGGCCGTCACAGCGCGCTTCTGGGCAAAAAGAGTCATCAGTTTATGCCTTACTGCAGTTCTGCTGGGTATGATTTCTTGCATAAGCGGCCTTCTTATTTCTTTTCACTATTCACTACCATCAGGTCCAGCCATTATTCTGGCCAATGGAGTTATCTATCTCATTTTAACTACTCTGGCCGTGATGAACCAAAAACGACGGGTAGTTCGTCGTTCTCTAAATAAACCTGACACACGTCCTCACGAACGGAGTAAGTCGTTATGAAATCTTCAACCTCATTGGCTGTTGCCATACTGTTATCACTATCTGCGCATGCGCAAGCCGGCGAAAAACTGAATGTTGTAGCCAGCTTTTCTATTCTTGGCGATTTAGCAAAAAATGTGGGCCAGGATCGTATTTCCCTACGCACAATCGTTGGTCCGGACAGCGATGCGCATGTTTATGAACCAACACCGGCTGACGCAATTGCCATGTCTAAAGCTGATGTCGTATTAACTAATGGTTTGCAGTTCGAAGGTTTCATCACACGATTGATTCAGGCCAGTGACAGTAAAGCAACAGTGACAGAAGTTACCAAAGGCGCTGAAATCCTTCGTGACCCTTCCGGAGGTCATTATCACTTCAATAATGGTAAGGCAGTTTTCCATGCGGCTCCTTTTGATCCTCATGCCTGGCAGTCACTGGCAAATGCTCGTGTTTATATAAAAAATATTGCAGCAGCTTTTTGTTCTGTAGATAAAGAAGGATGTGCCGGTTATCAAAAAAATGCAGAAATTTATGATGCAAAACTTAATATTCTGGCCATTGAAATTAACAGCCTGATAAAAAAAGTACCGGAATCGCGCCGTACTGTAGTGGTAGGCCATAATGCTTTCCGCTATTTTGAACATGAGCATGGCATTCATTTTTTATCACCGCAGGGTGTTTCAACCGAATCGGAAGCTTCCGCTGCTGATGTCGTTGGAATTTTAAAAGAAATTAAAAAAGATAAAGCATCCGCAGTTTTCTCTGAAAATATTTCCAACCCTCGCCTGGTTGAGCAGATCGCCTCAGAGGCTAATTTACCTGTTTCGGGAACACTCTTTTCCGATGCACTTTCTACGACCGCAGGCCCGGCACCAACGTATATAAAAATGATGCAACATAACACCAGGACAATCGTTGATGCGCTGGCCACAGAATAAAACCAAATTAATGTCACGCAAAAAACTGTAATCAAGATTATAAAACAATGGAGTTTGATATGAAGAAGCTTTTATTACCTCTGACAATTTCTGCTGCTTTAATCAGCACAATGGGAAATATGGCATTAGCAGATGAAAATGTTTCAGCATGGCGGTTGTTTGTATCCGATCACGATAAACCGATGGTTAATGTAATTGATGCTGTTGATGGAAAAAAGCTGGATGCTTTTTCAACTAAAGGGCCAGCGACTCTTTATCGTAGTGAAAGTGGCGCAACGGTATATGCAGTGCAGGGTAAAGCTAATACGGTATCTGTAATTTCTTCAGGAATTTCATTCCATGATCACGGTGACCATGCAGACATTGACGTTGGCAACGCTAAATTACTTAAAATCGAAATCAAGGGTAATAAACCTGGTCACTTTGTAGAGCGCCAGGGAAAAGTGGCGCAATGGTTCGATGGTGAACAGTACACTCTCGTCTACAGCGAAGAATCAATGCTGGAAGGCTTCAATGATGGAAAAAGGGTTTTCGTTGGTGCGCCACATCATGGTGTAGCCGTGCCCTATGATAACTATGCCGTAATTTCAGTTCCTAATCCCGAGGACGCATCAAAACGTCCTGTTGGTGCCAGAATTGTTGGACTTGATAGTAAAAAAGCTGGCGAAAACATTTTGTGCCCGGGCTTACACGGCTCTGCAGGATCTGGTGACACCTACGCGCTCTCTTGCGAAACCGGAATACTTCTGGTTTCCCAGAAAGGTGACAAGCCTGAAATCCGACATCTGCCCTATTCCAGTAATCTTCCCAAAGGTAGCGTATCTACTATGATTGGCGGCAAGGGTATGCAGTACTTTATCGGGAACTATGGTCCGGACCGTATTCTTTTGATCGACCCGTCTGACACCCAGAGCTTCCGCCTTGTTCAGTTACCTACCCGCCGCGTTCATTTTGCAGTAGACCCGGTACATCCGAAATTTGCCTATGTCTTTACCGAAGATGGTAAGTTAAATCAGGTTGATGTGATTAAAGGTCAAATCACGAAATCTGTACGAGTAACCGATGCTTACTCTATGGATGGGCACTGGAATGATCCACGACCACGTATTGCAGTCGCGGATGATAAAATTTTCATTACGGATCCCTTGCAGAGTAAAATCCATGTATTAGGAACATCGGATTTAAAAGAAATAACTGATATTAAAGTTGAAGGCCATCCATTCAACATCGTTGCCGTAGGCGGTACTGGAATGAAACATGATGGAGAGCATCATCATGATCACAATCATCACCACGATCATGAACACGCTCATTAATTTCCTTAAGTAATTTGAAAAAGGCCTTCCAGGAGGCCTCTTTCACAAAACCTATACTTCATCTTTATAGAAAAATTCATTGTTCATCTAACAAAGTGTTATGAACACACCACCCTTGAAATGTTAATTTTAAAATGAGGAGTTTCTTTGATTTCTGATGAAGAAAAAGAGGGCACCCTCTCTTTAGATGACACGCTAAAAAATGAGTTTGATATTCATTTGAGTGGTGTTGAGAAGATTGAAATCAACAGTCTGATAAATAAACTCAGGCATTCAAAATTAAAGTTCACATTAAAAAGACAAATTATTTTCATTCTTATCTTAAGATCTGGATCACAAGGCATCACTGCTTACGAGATACTGGATTTTTTAAGGTTAAAAAAAGAAAATACTAAGCCAACGAGTGTGTACAGAGTGCTCGACTACCTTATTGAAACTGGCCTGGCAGTTAAACTGCAAAGTCAATCTAAATTTATTGTAAGGCGATTTCAGTCAAACAAAATATTGAGCATATTCACTGTTTGCTCTGAATGCGGGATGATAGAAGAACTGACGGATAACTTTTGTCAGTTAAGTATTACCCATCTACTCAGTGGACTAGGTCATCAACTTACCTGCAATGCAGTTGAACTGAATGTCATCTGCAAGAATTGTAAATCTCATAACTGAATTAAATTCATTTAAATAATGAGCACGAGAGCATGCTCGCTAAAGCATGCCCTGTGAACGCATTTTTAACTTAATGATGAAGTAAATCGTCAACTACCTGTTCACTGGTAAGTTGATAAGGGAAGTATGTCGGCCAGTTATCCAGTTCTTTCAGAATCTCTTCCTGAGAAGTGTTACCCATAAACAAGTGGAAGTGTGCAGATTTGCGCGGACCGATGGTGTGGTCACTGAACTGAACAAACTTCGGTGCATGCGAATTGGCATCTTTACACTCAAAGAGGTAGCGTACCCCTTTTTTTCCTGATGCATAATGCAGGATTTTGTGGCCCGCATAATCATATTTACAGGAATTCACTTTCCCATCGACGTGAAATTCCATCACACCATTTTCAATGCCTATTTCAGTTACATCCGTTGTATAGCCTTTTTTATAATATTCTTTAAATTCTTCAGCCGTTTTACTGGTGTCTTCTTTCGCTTTTTTCTGGAAAACAGGATCCATTTCACCAGATAAAAGAATTGGGTAGACAGATTGCCACATCCCTTCCCAATCAGTTAAAGGCCGGTCTTTAACATCAGCATCATCGAAGACGCCATGTGAAGCTTTTTCTTCTTTTTCTGTCATGGGTGCGCCATGCGAATGAGCATGATTGTGACCATGTGCATGCTCATGAGAATGACCTTCATGAGCGAAAGCCTGCCCGGCAGTAAGCAATCCTGACAGGACAATGGATAAGGTATTGATTTTAATGAACACAACAAATCCTTAAGTTTGGTTACCAATTGAAATGTTATGCTATAACATTTCAATTACCCCTGCAAACTTCACTTAAAGTATTGATTGCCCCTGATGCACCAGAAAGAAAGGTGTATGTGCCCGGTTTTGCTAAAAGTATTGCCACTGTCCTGCTTCTAGATACCATGGCTTGCCACACTGACATGTAATAAACTGACTTGTTTGTCGGTTAATTCAGCAAACCATCTTAGTTTCCACTGCAGTATCTCTTAGGACCTCGCATAGCATGCCGCTCTCGATTCACCACGTACTTGGATCAGTCCTTAAGAACCAGCTTAACAAACACTTATTGCGATTACAGAAGCTATAAATTATGAAAATGAATTCAAGTTGCGTTCACTCCTAAAGGACATAGCAAGATATTATTCCCATAGAATAAAGCGTAAAAAACCGGCCTTTAGGCCGGTTACATGCTGATTTTGAAATCAGTCAGAAAAAATGTTGTTGATCCATAGCGTCATGAAAACCATATCCGCTGCGTCAGGCACATTTACATGCCAGCGCGGTGAATCAAATTCGTGATCCAGCGGGAGTCCGGCGCGACCTTCCTGCGTCAGCAGAATGTCCGCACGCTTGCCCCTGCTGTCCTCAAGATGAACCGACACGCAGCTGCTCTTACCGATACGATGCGGGTTACAGGTGATCGTGACCGGCGGTTGCAGCCTTGACCTCAGCGCGTTCTCCATTGCGGTCAGTCGCTCGGCCGTCGTTGCGGTCATCGCGGGTTCACCCTGCGGGTGCAGGCTGAACATAACAGGGACAGGCGTTTCATCCGGCGCAGGGCGCTGGGTCAGAGGTTGCGCATACTTAAGTTTAATCATGCGGTCAGCATCGCTCTCTTATCGTTGTGTTCGTCCATCCCGGCGGCATCTTCCGTCATCAATCCACGAAGACGATCCAGTTTTTTCGCTACGAGAATAGCAGCGTCCAGCTCAGAACAGTTATGTTTACGCATCAGTGCTTTACGTTCGGCTTTCTCTTCTTTCTCCGTCATCCCTAGCGCGAGGTAAAGGCTGGGTGGAACAGCGCGGAACAGCGCTTCAATTTTCTTCGAGAGCACCACGCCTTCGGTATAGCACAGTGAGAGCTTACTGGCGGAAAGCAGTACGGCTTTTTGCTCTTCTGAAAGCGTCCGGAAGCGGGCAATATCCTCCACCTCTTTTTTCGGCATCGTCAGGCAGATCCACCATTCCGCCATATTCAGCATCTTGCCGGCAGCGTTCGGGTAATCCTCAAGGTTTTGTGTGGCAAGCCACAGCCATGCACCAAGCTTACGCCACATCTTGACCACTTTGGTCATATAGGGGGCGAGAAGTGGGTTAACCGTCACAACGTGCGCCTCATCCACGGTAAAAACAATGTCGCGCTCAAGATACTGGTCACGTTCGGCAATGTTATTAATGGTGTTGGTCAGCGACACCATCGTCAGCGCCATCTGCGCCTCGTACCCTTCACGGGCAAGGTGTGCTAGGTCAATCAGCGTAACGTCAGCCTCCGGCCAGAGAGAGCCCTCCTGGTTAAAGAGCTCTGCCTCAAAGCTTCCGTGTTGCGTAAACATGCCCAGGGATTCCGCCATTTCAGCCGCTTTTGCCCGGCGGGTTTCGTTACGCACCTGCCCGCTGCCACTCTCAGTCTCCAGTGAAATGGCGTTAAGCGCATTCTGCAGGTCGCCCGGCAGCATCTGGCGGCCTTCATCCAGAGTTTTACGTGCGGCCATAATCAGCGCTTCGCGGATCATGGCGCGGTCGGCACGCTTCAGCGCGGCATCTTCTTTCGGGTCGCCGCCAGTGATCATCATTCGGGCAGAAATTTCCATCTCGCCCAGAATGTCGCGCTTACCGCTCTCTTCATCATCATCCAGATCGTCTTCAATTTCCGGCAGGTCACTCTCATCAATTGCCGGAGCGGGCGCGTCGCCGTCAAACAGCTTATGCGCATCAGCGAAGGGGGGCAGCGATACGCCGCTGCCGGGTTTGACGCTGACCTTGTTAACCGTAAGGCCCAGACTTTCAAAGTAGTCAGCGGTCAGACCGAAACTGTTACCGGCTTCCGCAATGAACAGGCGCGGGCGGTGAACGGCCATCAGCTGACAGAGCATCGAGCAGAGCGTGGCGGATTTACCTGCGCCGGTCGGTCCGAACAGCAGCATGTGCGCGTTCTGAGAGCGGTCATCCTTATTTAGGGGATCAAAATCAAGCACATCGCCGCCACGGTTAAAAAAGCTGAATCCGGCGTTACCGGTCCCGGTTTCGCGGCCGGTGACGGGCAGCAGCCCGGCAAGGTGCTGAACCCACGTCAGGCGGGTATACCAGTTTTTTTTGTCATGCTGCGGGTTAAAGCACATAGGCAACGCCCGCAGCCAGGTGTTAAGCGGGCCGGTTTCATGTTCAGCGCGTACCGGCTGCAGCCCTTCGTTCAGCAGTACGGTGCTGAGCTCGATGCGCTTGCGGTTCATTTTGGGCATGTCTTTTGCCCGCAGGATAAAGGTGATGCCCGCACGATACAGTTTGTGGCGGTTTCCCAGCAGATCCTTTACCGCCGCGACGTCCTGACGGACGCGACCCGACTCGGTATTCTCGCCGATAGCGTTTTTCGCCAGGCGGTTAAATTTCTCTTCCAGCGTGTCCTGCGGCTCTGCGACAACCGTCATGCACAGCATGGTGCCTTCGGGGAACGTGTCCATCAGCGCGTTAATTTTCTTTTCACCCCGGCTCTTTTCGCCGGTGAGCGTGCCGGGCTCAGGGGGTTTACGCAGGCGCTCCACGGAAATGGCGGAATGGGCAATGTTATCCAGCCACCACACGCCGTTTTCAACGTCAGAACGTGGCGGCGTGAACAGCAGGGTTTCGGCGAAATCATTCTCTACAGGGATCATGCCTGCAGGCGTATCCCGGCTGTCTTCATAGGCCGCCGCACGGTAAAATGCTTCTTTATTCATGCCCTCGGGCGCAGGATTGAACATCCGCAGCAGCCAGGCGTGAACCTGCAGGCCATTCTGGCGCGTGCAGTAGATGTTGACGCTGGAAAAGGCGCTGTAGAGGCGCTCACACGCCTGATTCAGCATGCCGATGGGTGACATCAAATCAACGCTGTTTTTTGTCGCCCAGCGGTAGATAACCATGCGCGTGCGCCGCTGCTGCCCGCGCCACGGCTGGCCGGTGATCAGCTTGTCTTCAAACAGACCTTCAGGACGCGCAATCCCGCGCATATGCTGCTCAGTTTCCTTAAGCCACGCCTCGGTAAACCCGCTGCCCTGCGCGTGCGGCCTGACGTAGCCGCGCAGACGGTCAAGGTAGGCATCGACGTTATTTTCATCCTGACAGTAGAACTGAACGATCCACGGATTGCTCGCCAGGTCGTCAAAGCTGTCCTGCAGCGCATCTTCAACCACGTCGCGGATCTGCTCCAGTCGCTCGTCAGGACGGCCTTCGGTTGCCGCCGGCGTCACTTCATAGACGGCACCCACTGAGATACCATCATCAAGCAGCAGGCACTGCTCCTCATCCAGAAACTCTGCCCACGGCAGATAATCAACGATGGACGGATTATGGGAGTAAACGCGTTTTTCATCGGCCTGTGACATTTTACCGGGACGGACAACGGGCTCCGGACCGGCCTGCTCAGAAACGTCAGATAAGCGGCGGTTTTTTTCAGGGGATTTCCCTTTAAAGAGTCCGAACATTACAGCGCCTCCGTACGTTCGCCAGGCATGGCGTACTGCGTCTGGTCATAGAAGGGGAAAACGGTGCTGTAACCGGGCACGGGGGTGTTTCCCTGTGCGAGATGAGGGAACACGTACATCACCATGTCAGGATTAGGCAGTCGCGGGAACTGCTGGCTGATTTCGGATTCCTGCGTGCGGCTGTAGCTGCGATCTTCGCTCAGTGCGGCCTGTTGCTCGCTGTCAGAAAGACCACGGCGCAGCGTGCTGCGGGCTTCACTGCCGCGCGAGACGCCTGATTCACCGTCGGTACCTTTCCACAGCTCCAGCATGTTGCTGTTGCCCGGCGGCAGCATTTCATCTTTGTTTGTTGAGCAGCCGGCAAGCGTGCTGGCTGCAATAATCATGAAAACCCCGAATTTTGTAGTAATACTCATGGTCATTCTCCTCAGTCCAGTCCGCCGGTGCTGCCGTCTTCGCCAGGCAGGGTGAAGTCGTAACGCACACGGCGGCCCTTATCTTCGTAATCGATCGCCAGCTCGCGGGTAATGTGTACGGCAAGTTTTGCACCCGGCTGTACGTAGATAGCGTCAAAAGTCTGTCCGTAGCGCTGTTTGACCCAGTCAGTTGTTTCAGACATACCGCCGGAAAGAGCCTTCCCGAGCGCCGCCTTTCCGGCGTCGCCAGTCATGGCGCCGGTAATACCATTCACATTGTTCTGCGTTGTGTACTGGCCCTGACTCAATCCTTCACCCGCCGCGCCGGCTGCAGACAAACCAAAAATTGTTGGCAGGTAACTGGATGCATTGGATTTGCGTGTTCCGGCAATACAGGGGATACCGTTTTCATCAGAAATCCAGCCGATGCCGCCACTGGTGCCGGTCTCTTTACCGCCGTTCTGGTTGCTGCTATTGCCGCCTTTGCCGCTGCGGTCCGGCTTCGGCAGAGTCCGTACGGTGCCGTCGGTAAACACAAACGTGACGCTGTTGACCTGACCACGCACGCAGGACAGGGTCCAGTCGCCGGAGGCGGTGCCGGAGACAATCGCACCCTCAACGTCCGGCAGCTCAATGCCGTTGGCCGTCAGGTTGTCTTTTCCGATGAGTACCTTAAAGGGATACGGGTCGGTTACGGTGCCGTTGATCGGCACGCGACCGAGCAGTGCCGTCATGGCGCGGCTGCCAATCAGTGTGGAGTTCTCCGGAAGCGTATACACCGGTTCGGCCTCCTCTTCCGCGCCTTTTTCAGCGGTGGAACCCTTTACCTGCTGTTCATAGCTGCCTTTTTGCTTCGTCAGGGCGTTTTCACTGAGAAACGACGTCGGGAACTGTGAACCGCCGGCACTGCTGCCCGACGCGCCATTTTTCTGCGCCGAGGACGTGGAGGGGCTGTCCTGGGGCGTGACCCACATCAGGCCATCACTGCCGGAGGCCGGGGCATTGCCACCGCCGGCACCCATACCGTCAAGGCCCAGACCCAGCGGGATATCGCTGTCAGTATTTTTTGCCTTGTCTGCAATACCCTTACCGGCATTCTGCAGTTTATTCGTCAGCTCGTTGATTTTTGACGTCAGGACGTTCTGCTGCTGGCGCATCTGGCTTTCACGCTCGTGATAGCTCTTCTCCACGCCCTGAACCGCTTCATTAACCTGGCCGGAAACGTTGGTATTGCGCTCCCTCAGCTTTTCATTTTCGTCCAGCAGTCTGGCATTCTGCTTGTTAAGAGAATCCTGCTGCTGACGAACGGCGTTTAGCGAGCCCACGATGGTTTTCAGCGTATCCTGCGGCGTGTCGCCCTCGATGCCGAGCGCTTTGAGCTCTTGCGGAGACAGGTTTTTCAGCGCATCGTCTGTCTGCGCGTGTGTTGCCTGCGCGGCGGGCTCCTGTGGCTTGCTGTTATAACTTTTCACCGCAATGAATCCGCCGCCAACCAGAATGGCCGGAACCAGCACTTTAACCAGTCCGTTTGACTTAATTTTCATAGCGGATCACCTTCTGGGCCGGGCGGGTAGCAGCCTTATGGATTACGGATGGCTCACGTACAAACGCGTCATCAGGACGACCGGCGGTGACCAGGTACAGCGTAGTGGTGTCTTCGGGCGTGCCGGCGGCACCCACCCAGCGGTGCTGGAACGTTGCCGTGACAAACCGGCCCTGCAGCTCACGCGGATCGAGTACAACCTTCTGCGATGAGCTGTTGCGGATCCTCAGCGCAATGACGGTGCGACCGGCCACGCCCCAGCCCGCTACCGGTGACACGGTCACAGGAGCAGAGGGATATAACGTCGTAATGCGTGATGGCAGGTGCGGATTAACGGGATGAATGCCCGGCACGGCTTCAACGGTGCGCACCGGTGCATACAGATTCTGAGCTGCGTAGCGCGTCAGCAGTACCGGAACGGGAGCTTTATAACTCACTTTTTTTCGCTTCGCCTGCGTGCTGTTGCTGCCGCTGGCGGCTTTCTCCCCGGTGCCGGCGGTTGCCCTGCTGAGGGTGCTGACGTCGCCGCTGTAAACGATTTTAACCGGCTCGGCTGACGCGGTGGCCGTTGTATGGACGTCCAGCAGAATAACCTCACCGCTTTCCATGTCCTGCAGCTGCAGGCGCGTCTGAGGAAAATCGCTGTCAGCTTTGAGGTAGACCGCGCCGCCGGTGCTCTGTACGCGCAGTTTGCCGTTCAGTGCCGGCGGAAAACCCACGCGCACGTTTTTATCAACGAAAATCACGCGTTCCTGACCCGTTTTGAGTGGGATCTGCAGCGGCACGCGCTCCCATTTCATCAGCTCGTCCGCCTGCGCCGGTGCGGAAATCATCGCTGCCACCGGCAGCAGGGACAGTGACAGCGCCACAAGGCATGCACGCGATCCTGAGGTAAAAGATGGATTCAACATCAGAACATCCCCTTTCTTTCTGGTTTCGGCTGTTCAGGCGCGGCGGAAAGACGCTGCGGGATGCCTTCATAGCAGTCCAGCGCCATGCCAAATGGATTAGATTCAGAGTCGCCGTCCCAGCGCACGACTTTTAGCGGATAGCGCACCATCGCGCGTTTAACCGGTTCGGTGAGGTAGTACTCGTCGGCAACAAGATCGAGTTTCACCGCCCAGTTATCACGATCGATGACCTTCACGCTCTCACCTGAATAACCACGTCCGGGAATTTCGTAAACGACGCGCACACGGTCGGTTAACTCGTTTTTTTCACCGCGAACCTTTGAATCCTCTTCAAGAAATGCCTTGCACTGTGGCGTCAGGTAAGCTGAAAGCGACTGAATGCGGGCGGGATAGTCCACTTTGCCGTTTTTGGGCCAGGCGTTCAGCTGCTGGAAAATGTAATACGTAAAGCCGTACACGGTCGGAGGGGGGATTTCCCACCACGGGCGCGTGCTGCCCTTGCGCAAATCAGGCGGATTGTGGATGGTCAGCTTTTCAGGTGCCCGCATCCAGCCCCCCATTGCTGTAATTAGTAACAGCAGCAATACGACACAGGCCGCCCGCAGGGTAAAAATATGCTGATCGCGGCCCTTAACCGCGTGGCGAAAACGACTCATCTGATACTCCTGAGGGTTTTGCTGCGTCGCAGGGACCAGCCCCGCGAGTCAATAATCAATCTGAAATCCCCCAATCCCATGCGGCGCTTCTTTAACTCGAATTGCTGCCAGAGATAATTTTCTGGTTTTCCCCGTTTTTTGCTGGCAAGCCATTTGCCGCCAAACGCAATCAATACAAGTGGGAAAAGCAGAGCGCCGGTTGGAATGGCAAGCCAGCCAAAAAGTAACGCGAAGGGCAGGGAAAGTATGAAGCCGGATAAGATGCCAATTAGTGCTGTCAGTCCTAACTCGGGGGTATTAAACCCCCGAAATACGACTGGCTCAGCATTGAGGCGATCCGGTAAAAATTTAATGGTCGCCATCTGGGGCTGTCCCTTACGCGATAACTTCTGCAGACTTGCCGAGCAGCCAGATAACTGCGACCAGCATGACAACCCCGACAACAACAATGGACCCGAATTTGGTCCAGGAGGCACGGTCATTACGAACTTCACCAAACGTTACGAGACCAGCTTCAGCAACTTTAAAGAATGCAAAACCGCACAGAACGAGACCACCAAGAACGAGTCCATCCTGCACATGACCGCTGAGCGTTCCCATCAGGCCGGTTCCCGTGCCGCTCGACGTTGGACCTTCAACCGTCGGCAGATCGGCAAGAGCTGGCCTGGCAGCCAGAGCACTCAGCAGGCCAGCCGTCAGGATACGTGCCCAGGCTGATTTAGCTTTAGTCTGGGCTTTAGCGGTCACGCGGGTTACTGCTGATACGAATTTAGACATGATTTCACCTGTAAAAAGAGTGGGTTTAGGGTTAACTACAAAACATCCAGATACTTACGACTAACAATAAGACTGAGCGAACTACGGCTTTGCCCATTGCGCCCTCCTTCAGGCGCTGATTTGTCCAGCCTGAGTAGACATCCACGATTGCCCATGCTGCCCAGAAGAAGAGGAATGCAATCAGCAGCCCGAGACAGAGCAGGTGCAGCAGATTGGGTTCCACATTTCCGGAAGCCGCTTTAAAGGCTGCTTCCTGTGCAGCGGTCATTGCCATCAGGGACGCTCCCGGCGATAATTTCCTGCCACGCCAGACAAATCGCGGGGCTGGGCACGCGTGGGTTCCAGATAGCGATCAATGCCTGTGCTGATGGTTTTAAGGTCGTCGTTTGCCCGCTGATAATCGAAGAAATAGCGGCCACGCTCTGACGGATCAGCCTGTGCTGCGGTAACCCGCGCCCGTTCCAGCGAAGCCTGAACCTGGACGATCATTCGCTGAGCGGATGCCAGCTCGTCTTTCTCAGATGCAGACGCCGGAGAGGACGCGAGAAAGGTCAGGCCCAGCACACCGCCGCATAACAGAAGTTGTGTTGCCAGACGAAGAGATTTCATATGCACCTCCAGTGGTTGTTGAGTGCGGTAAGCATGCGAAATCTGGCAGCCGGGTTCAGCCGTTAACTCTTTTTGGAAAAATAAAAATTTAGAAAGCAGCTCAAATGCCGGAGGAAGTTGATTCAGATATTAATGATTGTTGTAACTAAATAGATGATCTGACGCGGCGCGATGCGCCTTGCCTGCTGACGGCCGGCATCTGAAAACAAGTTTCAGGTGCCTCCGTCCAGCTCTGATATGGGGAAACCAGCGTTAGACATTAAATTAATTCCCCGAACGCAGAATTTAATCTGCGGTTTCGCCGACTAATATTGAATGATGAGTAAAATCAGGCACAGCGCGCGTTAACAGGTATCGTGCAGAAAGGGAGGGGAAAAATTATGTGCGGAAGGTTTGCGCAGTATCAGAGCCGGGACATTTACCTTGACGCCCTTGGCGCAGCCGACAGCGATTACGCGCACGATCCAGAACCCATCGGCCGTTATAACGTAGCGCCCGGAACCAACGTGCTGTTGCTGAGCGAGCGCGACGAGGAACTGAAAATAGATTCGGTGTACTGGGGTTACGGACCCGAATGGTGGGACAAGCAGCCGCTCATCAATGCGCGGGGAGAAACCGCCGCATCGAGCCGTATGTTTAAACCGCTATGGAACAACGGCCGCGCCGTGGTGTTTGCCGATGGTTGGTTTGAGTGGGTGAAGGAAGAAGAAAGGAAACAGCCCTAATTTGGGTCAGTTTGGATATTAAAATGTGATGACGAAGACAAGTTTCACCCTCGTCATCTTGATAGCTAACCGTATTAAAATGACAGTCCGCGCTGATCCGTATCAGGTCCAGCTTTTCCGAAGAGCAGTGAATTTTTCACGCGTTTCTCCCAGATAAAGCGCTGAGGAGAGAAAGCATACGCTGTATCCCAGTAATTCAGTCGCTTCTTCCGCCAGATTTTTAACTTCCCGGTTATACCCGTAAGACATAAGATGCTCCCAGAGCTGATTCATGCCAAATATACGTGAGAATATTAATATTATGATCAACCCCATCGCAGTCATCAGCCACGAACGGTGCTGAATAAAATCAGTCAGCCCTGTAACGGTGCTTGCGGGTATGAGCGCGGAAAGTGCAATACACACGACGGCGGTTGTAAGAGCAAACCAGAGCCAGCTGCCGTGCCTGATCATGTCAAAGATGTCGTCCAGCTCCCGGATCAGCATACATAAGTAAAAACCCCCGATAAGGATAAGTCCGCCGCGGATCTCAGGGCGCTTTGTCGCGCACCAGAAAAACAGCACGGCGATGCCTGCCAGAATGATTTCCTGCAGGATTTCAGTCACGGAATTTTCATGTAGAGCGTTGTCCATAAAGTAAACGTCAACGTAGATGGCTGACATTGCCAGCAGGATAAAAACCGATGCGAATAGCAGGAATAAACATTCTCGGGTGAGAAGCGAAACAAAGGGAATCATGTCGAACTCCGTAAAGTTGGTCTTTTTATTCAGTTTACTTTTTCTGTTGCCTTTCATTTTTTGTATCATCAATATGTCATCAGTAATCTGTTCATTGAAATCATAAGGATATTAATCGCCGTTGCACACAGCGTATAAAGGTTCATATGAATAAATATCACCTTGCTTAACAAGCCTTATTTCAGTGCGTTATTTACAATAAAACGAACCCGTGATTTCGCTTTTTTAGTCAGGCCACTATTTCACCCGCTGATATAAGCGAACCCGATAAATAACTGAGCCTGACTCACTTAGTGAACAGCAGAGTCCGGAGAGCTATTTTCTTATGCGACCGGAATGTAGTAGCACCCTGAAAAATAACTATAACCATTAGAAGTTTTTATGCTGTTAATTTCCAGCAGGTCCGGGCCTTCAGCCCGGACTTCTTCTCTTAACGGCAGTTCAAAATGATAGATTGTTGAAATCATGTGCCTGAATTCGTCGTAACTACCAAGCAGATTAAATTTCAGGTAACTGCCTGCCATCCTGATACTTTCTAATTCGTCGGAATGAGTAGTGTCGCACAGTAACATCTTAAGCCTGGCATCACCGAATCTGCCTACAGGTTCGCAATGGACAACCGAGTAAATGGTTTCAGCTTGTTCGAGCATTGTCATTTCAAGATTAGACAAGCGGGTAATCTTATCGCTAATACATTCGATGCTATGAAAATCAACATCATTAGTGAAACTGTGGTGATGGCTGAGGCTGATGTCCAGACTCACATAATCAGGTGGAGGCAGGGGATGCCTTAACATTGTCGAACTGGGAATGATCCCGGTAAAGTTCCACATACGGCTATCCCGGTATACTCTGGGTGGCGTTCTGAAATGCCTTGAGAAGACCCGTGTAAATGCCTGCTGTGTGCCAAATCCCAGCGCTTCTGCAATTTCAATGATAGGCATGTTCGTTAACTTCAGTACCTGAGCCGCCCTGGCGAGTCTTCTGTTGCGAATATAGGTGGCTAATGGCATGCCGGTCTCTTCCCGGAACAGCCTCTGGATGTGCCATTTGCTGTATCCGGACTTACGATAGATCTTCTGTATCGTCAGGGAGCTTCCCAGATTTTGTTCTATCCAGTGTAATAATTCTAGCGTGAATTTTCTCACGGTTTTCCTCTCAGAATAGCAAGGTGCAGGATTAGTCAGAGCTCTCATCTAAAACATAATTCTTATTGTTAATGACGAACTCCCCCAGAATGTGGTCAATGATTTCAATAAACTCTGTTAATGGCTTCTGGGACTTCCCCGTGATAAAAAATTTTCTGACGGCACCATAAAAAGAGTAAAGCAAGATATTTGTTATGATTACGGACTTGTCTTCCCCATCTATTTCGCCTTTACTTATGGATAAGCACATCGCATCTTTTACTAGCTGCTCAAAATCACACATGAATTTTGAGAGGCTGAGCTGCAATGGCTTGTAAGTTTCGGCCTCGTCACAGCGATAAATCATTAATTTCAGGTAGTGCTGCACCTGACTTTCCGTAGATAAATCATTAATGCAGCGCCTAAACATGGAAACAAGCGCGTTCAGTATATGCTCATCGCCTGACGACAGCCCTTTCAGCTCGGCCATTAAAGGCCATCTGAAACTCTGAGTGACATGGTAAAGCAACTCGTTTTTATCCCGGAAATGCCAGTAAATAGCTCCCCGGGTGCACTTTGCTTTTTTCGCCACCATATCGAAAGAACTCAGGTAAACGCCGTGTTCGCAAAAACATTCCTCCGCCGCTTTTATTATGCGTTCTTTTGTGATGGAAGCTTCTTCCTTGGTTTTTCTGACCAAGTTAACCTCCAGTCAGCGGGATATAAACAGGGGCAGCCGCACATCTTTAAGGAGGCTGTTAGTGGTACCGCCCAGGATCAGTTCGGACAGACGTGGCCGGCTCCATGCACCGATTACCAGCAGGTTTGAACCATGTGCGGTCGTGTGCTCAACAATGACATCGGCAACCTCTCTTCTGTCGGATTCGACGTTGACAAGGTCGACACTGACACCATGGCGAGCAAGGTAAGCCGCCATATCAGCGCCGGGGTCTTCACCGTGAAGGCCCTGACTGTGATGTGCATCCACAATCAGTAGCTGAACTTCTTCCGCACTGATTAAAAGGCCAAGAGAGTCAGATACGGCCCGCCATGCCTGCCGGCTGGCGTTCCACGCAATGGTGACTCTTTTCCCGATCCCCTCCCCCTGCCAGCTGTCAGGAACGACAATTATCGGCAGGCCGGAGTAGGAAATGAACGAGTTGATCGTCATTCCCTCCGGTAATCCACTCATGCTCGGATAATTAAAAATGACCAGATCGCTGAATAAAGCATGCTGAATTGCATTTTTATTATCTTCCGTCGACGGTATAACGCGAAGTTCAGCCTGCACGCCCAGCTTATCGGAAATATCCTGTATGCCATGATGCAGCTCCAGTAATTTACTGGTTGTTGAGAGCTGATGCTTTTTTATTACCTCAATGATGGCATCCCCTCGTGAAAACGATTCTTCCGGGACGCCAGATTCATGGCGCATTGACGTTACGCCTATCAGATGAGAATTCTGTACACCGGCTAGTTCTCCAGATCTGGCGAGTACGCTCAATCCTTCAGGGGAAGCATCAAAAAATACGGTAATGTTTGAATAGTCTGTCAGCATAAATACCTCATTATCTTTCGTTGCTATTTACGTTTACAGGAACTGTCCGGCTGGCAGGATGTGGATTTCCTGCCAGCCGGTTCAGATGGTCTTTATGTGTCAGTATTATTTTTACGCTTTTTAAGGCTGTTCACTAAAACGTAAAAAAGAGGGATGAAGAATATGGCAAGGAACGTCGCTGTCACCATACCGCCTACTACGCCCGTACCGATGGCATGTTTACTTCCTGAGCTTGCGCCGCTGGAAATTAACAGCGGTATGACCCCCATGGTAAATGCCAGAGACGTCATAATAATCGGACGCAGTCGGAGGCGTGCTGCCTCAATGGCCGCCTGAGATAAGGTCCTCCCCTCTTTCTCGTACAGCTCCTTGGCAAATTCGACGATCAGAATTGCGTTTTTGGCGGAAAGTCCCACCGTCGTCAACAGGCCAATCTGGAAGAAAACGTCGTTTTCCAGGCCGCGCATCATTGTGGCAAGCACGGTACCAATAACCCCCAGTGGAATGACAAGTATTACCGAGAAAGGTACAGACCAGCTTTCATAGAGCGCTGCAAGGCACAGGAAAACGGCGATGATTGACAGCGCATACAGCGCCGGAGCCTGCGAACCCGAGGATCTCTCCTCATAGGAAAGACCCGTCCAGGAGAGCTTCATTCCGGAAGGTAAATCTTTTGCAATGTCTTCCATTGCAGCCATGGCATCGCCTGAACTGTAACCCGGTGACGGCTGGCCCAGAAGCTCCACAGCAGGTACACCGTTGTATCGCTCCAGTTTAGGTGAGCCTATCTCCCACTTTCCGGAAGCGAAGGAGGCAAATGAAACCATTTCACCGGACGAATTTCTCACGTACCACTGGCTGAAATCCTTCTCCGTGATCCTGGACTGAGGCTGACCCTGAATGTAGACGCGCTTGATACGTCCGCGATCCAGGAAGTTGTTGACAAAAGAAGAGCCCCACGCAGCCGACATGGTGGTGTTGATGTCATCCAGGTTGACACCGAGCGTGCTTGCTTTTTCATCATCGATTTCGATTTTGTACTGCGGCTCATCGTTTTTACCGTTAGCACGCACCATACTGAGTGCCGGATTTTTAGCGGCTTCAGAGAGGATTTTTTCCTTAGCCTTCATCAGCTCGGCATGGCTGTGTCCGCTAAAGTCCTGCAGGAAAACATCGAACCCCGTGGCGTTGCCGAGCTCCATGATTGCCGGCGGTGCAAAAGCCAGGACCCTGGCTTCTTTTATTGTGCCAAAGTAGTCCATAGCCCGGCGCTGAAGATCAAAAACGGTATCCTTGCGCTCATCCCAGGGCTTGAGCTGCACAAAGGCAAGCGCAGAGTTCTGGCCGCGCCCCGCAAAGCTGAAGCCACTGACGGCGAATACAGCCTGAACGTTGCCTTTCTCCTGTTCGGCGAAATATTTCTGCACCTTATCCAGCACGGCATCGGTCTGATCCATGGTGGCGTTGGCAGGTAACTCAGCCTGAACAACCATCGTTCCCTGGTCCTCATCGGGTAAAAACGAGGTCGGCAGTCTGGGGAACAGCACGGCTAAAGCCACCACAATGAATAAAAACAGCATTAAATACCGGCGTTTGCCGGTAATTACCCGGGACACGCCATTTTCGTACCGGCGCGCATTTTTTTCGAACACGCGGTTGAACCAGCCAAAAAATCCTTTTTTATCATGATGATCCTTACCGACTGGCTTCAGCAGCGTTGCACAGAGTGCGGGCGTGAAGATCAGCGCGGTGAGTACGGATAGCGCCATTGCAGAAACGATGGTTAACGAGAACTGACGATAAATTACGCCTGTGGAACCGCCGAAAAACGCCATCGGTATAAATACGGCGGACAGCACCAGCCCGATGCCGACTAACGCACCGGAGATCTGATCCATAGATTTACGGGTCGCTTCAACCGGCGAGATGTCCTCTTCAGATAAAATTCGCTCGACGTTTTCCACGACCACGATTGCGTCATCAACCAGCAGGCCAATTGCCAGCACAAGACCAAACATGGTCAGGATGTTAATAGTGAAGCCGAAGGCTGACATGATGCCGAAGGTGCCCAGCAGAACGACGGGCACGGCCAGCGTCGGGATCAGCGTGGCGCGCCAGTTCTGGAGGAACAGGAACATGATCAGGAAAACCAGGGCGATCGCTTCAACTAACGTATGCACGACGCCTTTAATCGACTCTTTTACCACCGGAGCGGTATCGTACGGATACACCACTTTAACGCCCGGCGGCAGCGTTTTAGCTAACTGATCCAGGGTTGAACGCACGGCGCTGACGGCGTCAATGGTGTTCGCGCCAGTGGCTAAACGCAAAGCAATACCCGCACTGGGGTGACCGTTCAGCTTGGCATTGAAGTCATAGTTATCCGACCCCAGCATGACGTTTCCAACGTCTTTTAATAAGACGCGTGAGCCATCCGGATTTACCTTGAGCAGTATGTCCTGGAACTGAGAGGCTCTGGTGAAGAGTGTTTTGCCGATTACCGTTGCGTTTAATCTTGAGGTATCTGCTGAAGGCCGCCCGCCTAACTGACCGGAGGAGACCTGAACGTTTTGTGCCTGTATGGCGGCCATCACGTCACTGGGCATTAACTTGTAGTTGTTTAACTTGATCGGGTCCAGCCAGACACGCATGGCGTTCTGAGCGCCCAAGACATAAAAGTCGCCAACGCCTGACGTACGGCTGAGGGGATCCTGCAGCTGCGATACAATCAAATCGCCCAGTGCGTTGTTATCCAGTCGGCCATCTTCTGAAATCAGCGTGGCTACCAACATAAAGTTGATCTGGTACTTATAGACGCGGATACCCAGCTGCTGGACGGTCTGAGGAAGCATTGGTGTGGCAAGCTGCAGTTTGTTCTGAACCTGAACCTGTGCGGTATTCGGGTCAACACCCTGCTCAAAGGTCACAACAATATTTACGCTGCCGTCTGAATTGCTCTCAGAGCGAATGTATCGCAGGCCATCAAGGCCGTTCAGTTGCTGTTCAACGACTTGAGTCACCGTATCCTGAACGGTCTGCGCCGAAGCGCCCGGATAGGAAGCCGTTATGCCAATTGCCGGTGGTGCAACATCGGGGTACTGGTTAACGGGTAGCTTTAAAATTGCAAGCGCGCCTGCGATCATGACGATGATTGCAATGACCCATGCAAAGATAGGCCGATCTATAAAAAATCTGGACATGCTGCTCCCTTAAATATCCGTATTATCTTTGTGATCTGACGTCTTAGATAAACTGCCTTCGGATGAATTTTTTGCAGCCTGAACAGGCTTAACAATCATTCCAGGAGTCACATTCTGTAAACCATCGACAATGACCTGCTCGCCGGGCTTGAGTCCGGCACTGATTAACCAGTTCCCGTCAATGCTTTGATCCGTTGTAAGATTCTTCTGTTCCACAACGTTGTCAGCATCCACCACTAACGCGACCGCTTTACCCTGAGTGTCCCGCGTCACCCCTCTCTGTGGCACAAGAATGGCGTTTTCACGGATCCCCTGCTGCAGCTGCGCGCGCACAAACATACCGGGCAGCAAAACGCCATCAGGATTAGGGAAAACTGCCCGCAGGGTTACCGAACCGGTGCTTTCATTGACGCTGACTTCGGAGAACTGGAGAGTGCCGGTCTGTTTGTACTTTGTGCCGTTGTCAAATTCCAGGCTGATTTTTGCTCGCCCTTCGTCATCGCTTTTGAGGCGACCGCTTTCCAGATCCTCACGAATCTGAACCAGGGCCGATGCCGGTTGTGAAATATCCACATAGATCGGATCCAGCTGCTGCACCGTGGCTAATTCATTTGTCTGCCCGGCGGTGACCAGCGCTCCTTGGGTGACATTGGAACGTCCAATCCTTCCCGAAATCGGGGATTTAATTTCGGTGTAATTCAGATTAATTCTGGCATTGTCGGCGTTGGCCTTTGCCTGCAGATACTGGGACTTCGCGTCATCCAGATTCTGCTGGCTGACGACATTTAAAGACGCGAGTTTGCTGTATCGTGAGAACAGTAACTTAGCCGATTCCAGGCTTGCATCAGCACTGGCAAGCGTCGCCTTATAGGGCGCAGGATCGATATGATATAAGGTCTGGCCTTCTTTTACGTCCGTACCCTCGGTGAAATCCCTCTTTAATAAGATGCCCCCTACCTGCGGTCTGACTTCCGCGATCAGATAGGCGCTGGTGCGTCCGGGTAATTCCGTCAGCATGCGGACATTGCTGGGCTCGACTTTATACACACCTACCACGGGGGGTTCTACATCAGGTGTGGAAGCCGGTGATTCATCACACGCGCTGAGGAGGCTCGTAGCGCCGATCATTAACGCCAGGTTAATGAAGTTGCCTAGCTGTTTTCTTTTTTTAATATCATGAAAATAATACATTTTTTATCCCAAATTGTGATCTAGGTTGGTTGACCAATCTTTTATTAGCGTATGATTAAGCGCACAAACCTGCGGCATAGCGCGTTGTAGGTTGAACGACCGACCTAAAAATGTAAAGTTGTGATTAAAGTTTTTATTAATTGCGGGGCTCTTGACAGTTTTGCAAAAATCACGCCACACATTCAGAAAATGATGTTAGTCTTTACGGCGTGCTATATGATTTAAATGTATATTTATCAATTTCTTGCGTTGTTAGGTAATTGATTTTCTGGTCAGTGATGTTTATGTCCACCTTTCGCGAAGATAATTTTCAGGACAAGAAGGTTCAGGTATGTCTGTTAAAAAAAATGGCGGTGATTCTGATATAGCAAAAAGACGCAAAGAGCAGGTTCTTGAGGCTGCTGTTGAGTGTTTTAAGCTTCAGGGATTTCACAAAACGAGCATGTCTCAGATCTCAGCCGCAGCAGGAATGAGCTCCGGTCACATCTATCATTACTTCGGCAGCAAAGAGGGGATCGTTGAGGCAATCGTCGCCAGAGACCGGAGTCAAATTGAAACCTATATTTCTAACGTGAAATCCTCGATGAAAACCAAAAACGCCGTCGAGGCGCTCGTTGATGCCACGCTTGCGGATGAGCAGCGCTTTTTAGACAGAGGAACCGCAGCGCTGAAAATGGAAATTTCAGCAGAGGTTTCCCGCAATGCGTCCATAGCGCACTTGATCCAGGAATACGATAAAGACGTCTTCCAGGATTTCTATAATATTCTGGGCGGCGCTTCAGAAGACGTCATCTCAAAATGCGAAATCATCACCTCCTTACTGGAAGGGATGGCTGTGCGGTCGGTACGTAATCCCGCATTCGGAGAGGCTCTCGATAGGGATATGTTACGCAAAGTGATCACTTTCGTACTTAGCGAAACCTGAAAAGAGAATGGCCTTTATAAACGCAGGTTTCCGGGTGCTCTCAGGTTCCTGGCAGGAAGGTAGATCGCAAGGATTGACGGTTGCATTGGATAAAATTGCATGTATTTTTTCGGCTTATTGAGCGTTTCATCGGATGTTAATTGTGAAATTTAGCAAAGCCTGCATTTCACAGGCTTTGGTATCAGGCCATTAAAGATAATGGTATGAGCACCTCCCACCACAGGGTGCATGTGAGATTTACCATGCTTAACAGTCCGCTCATAGCTGACGTTAGCCTTACGTCAGTCCGCTTTGTGCCCAGGCTGTGTGAAAACCCTGCCCCAAAACTGAAGTGTGCGCATCTACGTAAAATCTTGCAGTGCCCAACTGGCTGGCTGAGCCAGATTTTACGTATGAGAGCAGTTTTCAACCCTGTTTTTGGCAGTTTAAGCGACCAAAGCAGTTTTCACACAGCCTGTGCAAGGAGCGGACGTCAGTATCAGGCACCGAAAAAGGGCATACCGGGGCTTTAAGTAAGAGGCCAAAAGTTTGAGTAAGGCACACATGTCTTTAACTCAGACAATGGAAAGCGTCTTTTGAAAAACTTTCCGTTATTGACCCAACCACATAAAGCCATGCCATTTTCACATTCGAGCACAACCATTGTACTTCTTCTTTTTCGACGCCGAACAATTGTGCCCACTTCCATCATGTTGATGCCTGACTGGAGAGGCCTTTCTCATCTTCATGTCTGTTTGAGAGCACCGATCTGACAATAAATTCGTTACTCTTTTTGAGTTCGTCAATTTCGGGCTGAATTTTCCCATAAACTCGCATCCCTTCCAGCATCATAAAAATGCTTATTGCCATTGTTCGTGGGCTTTCATCGCACCGAAAAAGCTGCTGCGTCTGACCCCTGCATAATATTTTTTCCAACTGATTGATTATTGAGTTGAATTTATGATGAACCTTACTTTTTACTTCTGCATCACCCGGTAGAAGTTCACTGGCCGCGGCAATGGTAAAACAACCTTTTTCTCCATCAGGAGAAGATGATAAAAGCGCTACAAATTCTAACGTTTCGCGCAATGCCATTTCTGGAGAAAACTCTGCATCGCGTTCTGCTGCTCTGGAAACACCTTCATCCATGTATTGCTGTAAGGCCGCGAGATAGATTGAGCGTTTATCAGGGTAAAGCTTATAGATACTGGCACTTGCAAGGCCAGAGGCTTTCATGAGGTCTGACATTGATGTTGCCCGATATCCTTTTTGCCAGAAGCATTCCAGCGCGGTATTAAGAAATGTTTCAGGGTCGAATTCTCGGGGTCTACCAACAGATGCTTTCATTTAATCCTCCAGAAGTGAGAATTAATTGTAGATCGTTCAATCTACAATTAAAAGCACCTTCTCAGATTTACCTGACAAACTTGTCTAGGCTGCAAAGCTTGATGAGCATATGTCTGCTTCACGCCCTGAGACATTCGGCAAGCAGCATGTCTGCTACTTTACCTCTTGAGATAGCTTCCAGCCTTGTAGCCCGTGTCGCAATCCATTCGACCTTACGCG
>NZ_JACVUO010000027.1:0-46572 GCF_016625145.1 Pantoea sp. S61 | reverse complement strand
ATATAAAGCGGACCAAAAACGGCGATGTCATTAACATAGCCCGCATTGATGTATGCCTGACTGTTTTTAACGCACCATTCATTTATCCACGGCACAAGATAATAAGGCTCGTCCGCTGAAATTATCCATATATCGGCTTCCGGCAGTTGTGATATATCTGATTTGTCTCTGATAGTCATTTTCATTTCAGATATGGCTACACTGCTGTTTCTTTCCTTTAATTCCCGCATAAGCGCAGTCGTCTTGGGGCAGCCTATATCACGCTCGGCAAACATAATCTGACGCGTAAGATTCGTCATTTCTACTTCATCATTATCTACCAGTATGATTTCGCCAACGCCTGAGGTAGCCATTATTGCTGAAACATGATTTCCTATCCCTCCGCATCCTAAAATTACGACTTTCTTTCCCGAGAGTCTGTTCTGTATAACTTCTGGATCGACCCCGTAACTCTGATAATGAAGATGATTGCGGGAGTACCGGCTCTGGAATATATTTTCCGAGGTTTCAGCGGGCATAATAAAGTGATTTGATATCAGGAAGTCGAATGCGCTTTCAAATTCCTTTTTACTCATCCGTTGGGCAACATGCGCGTATGCCTCTGCGGCCGTTTTTTTTTCTGTCCACTGTGCAGCTGCCAGCACAAGGTTTTCCCAGCAAGCTCTGTCAGTAAAGACATGCTGTTTTGAACCGGCACCAAAGATTGCATCATCCTGACGTAAAAGCACCCGGGTATATTTCCCTAATAAATATTTCTGCTCCATGCGTCCCTCTTACCTTAATGCTGAGAAAATGGACGCCCTCTACAGTTCTGTCAGAGGGCGGTTTCTTTCACTTATTAGTTAGCATTTGAATGATCCATGGAATCCTCCTTAATCATCTTGTTTCATTAAATTGCCACTTATGTGACGCGATAATCATTGAATGTTTGCCTGCCTGAGTAAACAGGCAGGTTGTCTGTTTTGTGATCTATGCATCAAAAAAGATTAACTGTTTCTTTAGTGAATTTATTTCTGGAGTCAATGTTATTTTTTTGGTGAGAGTATTTCTAAAAATAAATATCATATAAGTCAGCTATTTAGCTTGTGCTGCAATTTTCATGCATTTAATTTTCTCTGTTTTTTGGAAATTTTATAACATCATTAATTATTTACATTAATGTTTTCGGGTGTTCATCTCCCATTGAGTTCCGAGGCCCTCAATAACCCGGACTGGACTTTAGGTCTTCCGGGGGAGCCAGGGTGAGCATAGTCGCCTTAGCAGTACGCAGAAGAAATAACATGAATGCGGCACTGTGTTCTGTCCGCGTACAGCTGCAAAAACCGCTTTTACGGGGATTGGGCGTAAGCCGGGCACCATTATGAGAGCAGAGACGAGCCTGCATCTGGAGAACAAAAGGGGCGCTACCGGTCCATGCCACACAACAGTCCGGCGTTCCGCCATGAATAACCTTATGTGAAGCTAAATCCTGCATACGGGGTTAAATCTCCCCGATATGCAGGTTTTATCCTTGCAACCACTTTAAATGTCTTGAGGCCCTTTTTCCCGTTAGCCGGACTTTTCCCGCCTGATTCACTGCAGACTGCACGTTTCCCTTTTGTTAGGTCCCGCAGATCCGGAAAAGGGTGGAACCGGATCTTCCGCCGCCAGTGGCGGGTTTCCGGCCTGACCACAACATATAGTGCATTGTTCAATTCCTCACGCGCAGCATATGGGGTGCGTCAGGAAAAGCTGGCGTGGCAACGGGGGCTTTGTGGCACGCTGCGGGCGTGCTACGCTTCCGGGAAAGTCGCAAATTAAGAAGAAAGCGGATCCGTGGAAGACAGCGATTGGGTAATTTATCTGTGTGGTTATATGACTGCTTATTATCAGGTGGGTTATTTTTGTGTTGAGCGACTATATGAATTGAAAATACAGGCGTCAGGGAAAGATGGTTTCAGGACGGGACTATTAGCGAGGAGCTATGTATCAGGGGATTGAACATGTATGGGCAGTGCTCACAGGAACTTTTCAGCATAAACATTTGTGGCTTGAATACAGAGCCTGGCCAACCAGATATCAGAAAAATTTAAAAGCTTCAAATTACCGAGGACAGCCGGTAATTGTTACGGGGCCAGCATTGGCCATCGCAGAATGGTTACCTGATTACAACTGCTGGGTCCTTTCCGACCTGTCTCAGATTGGTCGCACCGTTTCTCATGAACCATGTGATGAAATTTATCTTTACCCTTCTTCTGATACTTATCTTGATGTAGAAGGAATTGAAGGCATGCTGAGTTTTGCAGGATTGTAATTATTGGCGGGATGTTACTGGATCTAAGGAGCACAGTGTCATGGAGAACGAGATTTCTGTTTGGGTGCCGGTGATTTCAGTCCTAGCGGGGAGTGGGCTGACCGGCATAATACAGTTTTTCATTAACCGTCAAAATCATCGCTTCGCACTTGAGCGTGAGGAAGAAACAGCGGAGAAGCGCCATAAGCGGGAACTGGCAGACAAGGAAGAGAAAGACCGACGTGAGTGTTATTTTTTAGCCATCGAATTAGTTTTTCGCCTCGAAGAGTACGCTGAAAAATGTGCTTATGTTGGTATTGATCAAGGTATATGGGAAGGTGACGCTTTTGCTGAATTCATTCATCCAATTCCAGCGCTTAACCTACTCAATGTCACCGCTGACTGGCGTGTACTTCCTTCTCGACTATTGTACAAAGTCCGTGATCTTTCAGCACAACATGATCGTGCCTGCAGTGGAATTAGCGCATGGTTTGAAGCGTCTGATCCCCGGGATTCAACAGAGATGTCGAGGTCGCTGATTTACCGACAAAGACGTTTTTTACGGCAGGGACTTCTGGCCATGCTTTATGCAGCCCTACTGCGCAAGCACTGCTCAATGGCTAGTTCACCTTTAATGAGAGACCGCCTTAGCGTCGGGGAAACATTATGGGCAGCATGGCGACAACAGCGCAGGTCTGCGACTGATGAGTCGATTCGTCACCGTAAACAGTTACCGGCTATCAATATATAGCTTTTGTGCAATGAGCTTGTGCAGTGAGGAAATTAACTAACCTCATACCGAACAAACAGACTGTGAGACTTATAATTGACACATCATCCAGTGTTATATGGAGAAGCTAACCTAACAACTGAGCGACTACCGGTTGCTATTGACTATCCTGCGGCGCTGGCGCTGCGACAGATGGCCGCGCTGGTCGACGACCTGCCGAAGTACCTGCTGGCGCCGGAGGTCAGCGCCCTGCTCCACTTCATGCCCGACCTGCGGCGCAAGATGCTGTTCACCACGCTGTGGAACACCGGCGCCCGCATCAGCGAGGCGCTGGCGCTGACGCGGGGAGACTTTCTGCTGCGCCAGCAGTACCCGTTCGTGCAGCTGGCCACGCTCAAGCAGCGCGAGGTGAAGGCGGAGCGCCGCGCCGGCCGCCCGGCCGCCGGCGTCGTGCCCCACCGCCTGGTGCCGCTCTCCGACACGCAGTTCGTGACGCAGCTGGAGATGATGATCGCCACCCTGCGCATTCCGCTGGAGCGTAAGAGCGAGAAGACCGGGCGGGCGGAAAAGGTGCGCCTGTGGGAGGTCACCGACCGCACGGCGCGCACCTGGCTGAACGAGGCGGTGAAGGCGGCGGCGTCAGAGGGGGTAACGTTCTCGATACCGGTCACCCTGCACACCTTCCGGCACAGCTACGCCATGCACATGCTCTACGCCGGCACGCCGCTCAAGGCGCTGCAGAGCCTGCTCGGGCACAAGAGCGCGAAGTCGACGGAGATTTATACGCGGGTGTTCGCGCTGGACGTGGCGGCCCGGCACCGGGTGCAGTTTCAGATGCCGGGTAATGAGGCTGTGGCAATGCTAAAGAAAGAGTGATGTCGAGTTTAATATTTAAGCGAGAATGCACGACGGCCTAACTGACATTTATGATATTAAGGCGCTTAATCATCGGAAAAAAATGCTATTTTTCAACTACCTTTGAATATCATGACATCATGATGTCATGATGTCATGATGTCATGATGTCATGAGTGGGTCTTGTAGTGATTTTTTAGTTAGGCTTGGTATAACTTTTGATAATGAAAGCATGTAATCATGCTTTCATTATCAAACTTCTCATTCGGTGTGGGTGTTATGCTGGCGGTCAAGCAGCGCGTCAGGATCCGGTAGTGAAGGGATGCTGTCAGGATAACGGCGCGCGTCCCACGACCACCACCCCGCCGGCGTGAAGGTCTGGTTACACCAGGCCGTTTTCTCTTCCCTGTGCTGCTGGTAATCCTCGCTGTCCATGCCCCAGACTTCTAGGGGAAAAAGGTTGTCCTCGGATGATGCCAGATCGGTAAGGTAAAAATCAGGAAGGTATTCGTCTTTACCCGCATCGTAGCGCAGCGGCTTCATAAACTTACGCTTTGCCGCGTGCAGAGTCTCTTCGAGCTTCATCTCAAGGCCGGAATCAACCGGAATATAGCGGGGGCTGACGGTCATCAGCGCAGCCTGCCTGACAAGCTTTTCCCGGGAAGCATGCGGATCGACGTAGGCTATCACAATCGTTCTGGCGCCCTCTTTCCATGCGCTGAGCTCACGGGAAAAACTGTGGCACAGTGAACGCCAGAGCGCGGGCGTCACCGTCAGATAGGGCATGCCGTGAAAATCCCTGACTGGAAGGCGATCCGGACAGGTACTGAAAGCAGGCTGCCAGGCAGCTAACTCCGCCACGGCGATAAGACGCGTCTTCGACAGGCGTGAAAAACTGACGCAATCCTGATTGCGCTTCGCATCCCTGTCGCCCTTCAGGCCGGACGGCGTGAGCAACAGGTCTGAAAGACGAAAGCCCGCCGCCCGGATATGGGCGGCGGCTTTCCGGAGGTGCCAGCCCATCAGCGGGCCGTTACGGCTTCCCTCCCATGCCGGGTGCCACTCCGTGTAACGTGAGGTTTCCCACAGCAGATGTAAGAGGCCAAGCAGCGTCATCGTGTTTCGCTTGACCGACTTACCCGCAGGTCGGGGAGACGGGGTGTGCGTGGGTTCTTCCTCCTCCGGCCCCTGCTTATTTAGCGGCACGTCGAGCGTGACCATAAGCGTACCCGAAGGTGTTTCGCGCAGCGCTGCATGCCGGTAAGTCTGCTGACCGCCTTCCCCCGTGATTCTGCTGTAAAAACGGCAGTCTTCTTTATGGTGTGCGCCGGTGTAGCGGTACTTTGCCAGATGGCAACGATCGCCGCGCCGGACGATGCTGAGAGGCAGTTCCTCACCAAACCTGCAGCGGCAAGCGCCGCTTCCCTTCATATCGCGTGCTTCGCTAAGCCATTCCTGAAACAGCGCCCTATCCTGATGTTCAGGTGCAAAGGCGCGGGACTCAGCTTCATCGCTCCTTCCTTTATAGATGCTTACCCAGTAAGTCTGTTTCATCTCAGTGTAACCCCGCGGAATTGTCATTAAATCATTCTATCATGATTTGATGCTATCATGCTTTCATTCAGCTGTGAACCGTGGCATATTATGCTCACGAAAGAAATGAAATAATGAAAGGATGAAATCATGACGATTATCTCTTGTATAGGACAAAAAGGCGGCGGGTCGAAAAGCACTACGGCCAGAACCTTGGCAGCGGGATTTACTGAAGCAGGATGGAAGACTCACCTCGCAGATATTGATGAAAAACAGCAGACCTCCATGAAATGGTGCCGCCGGCGTGAGGAGGCGGGCTTACCCGCCATAGAGTGCGGCCTTTACCGCCGCGTGGACACGGCTGTAAAAGTGAAGGATCAGTATCATCTCCTGATTATTGACGGACGTCCGGCCGCAGAAACGACGTCCATGGATGTTGCTTCGGAATCCGACGTTGTCATCGTTTCTACCGGGCCGACGATTGATGACCTTGAGCCTTCTCTTGAGCTCGGCAGGGAACTCACGATGAAAGGCATTCCTCGTGAAAAAATCGTGTTTCTCGTTGCGAAAACACCGTCAGCTGCGGAAGGAAAAAAGGCGCAGGCCACCATTGGTGCCTGGGGGTTCAAGGTCCTTGACGCGACAATCCGTTTCCAGCCGGCTTACGGTCAGGCCCTTGACGGAGGGAGAGCGCTGTTTGAAACCCCGTTCAAAACGCTCAACGATGAGGCAAGAGCGATGGTTGAGGAAATTCATGATATCATTAATGCATGAAATCATTCTTTAATGAGTTAATGCTCAGGAGTTCACGTGAAGCAACCTAAAAGTGCAATAAAACTCTCGCCCCCGCCGGTTAGCGAGCCTACGCTCGATGTGACGGGAAAAGGGGCCCGACCCGATTCAGACATCAAGCCCATTCAGATCAAAGTTTCGGTGGCGCGTCATAAAGAGATGAAAGCGTATGCAGCAGAGCAGGGTATATCTATGACGGATATGCTTCTTGAGGGATACCGTATGCTGCGCGAAACGCGCGGTGGTTAACAGCTCAAATGAAATCATTAAACAATGAAATCATTATAGCATGATTTCATTTTGGAGGTTGTGTGCATATCATTGATTTCGCTTTGGGTTTTTCAGGCATTAAAAAGCTCAGTGCCAAAGATAAAAAAAACGCCGCCGAGTGGGGGTTCCTGATTAGTGCGGTATTTATCGTGCCACTCTTCTTTCTGCCGCATGCCAGCGAGCTGGTTAAAATTGGGCTGCAGCTGCTGTGGGGGGCCTGCGTGTCACGCGCAGCGTTCATGGCCAATGATACCTGGAAGAAAAATAAATCACGCTGAAATCTACAGCAAAGCGGATGCGAAATTATGGAAATGCAGGGATTCTTTAACAGGCGTGGGCCCTTTATGTAAACCTCACGGCGGTTGCTCAGTCCGTTCCGCGGTCAATACTTCCGCGGAAAGCAACCACCAATCTCTGTACATCGTGGATGAGTTCTGGCTTTTTTTATAAAAAGTCAGGATGACGGCTGGAATCAGCTCCTGTTTAATCTGCCAGAGGAGGCTAATTAACACGCGCCACGGGGATGTCACTCCATCGCGTGGTCCAAGAAGGGGATAACATCTCCCGCTTCATTTTCCATTCCGTATTAACACCCTGACCCGCGAACCACAGGTTGCCGAGTCCGGACTGGTTGATACCGTCCAGCACCTTCATCAGCTGCGCGCTGTTGGGCCGCGGGCCATCTTCATCGAACAGATTCAGCTGGCTGACGCCGTTCGGGGTGAAGTCATCAAGCATAATGCCGGCCTTCATGAAGCGACGCCCCTCCAGCCAGATACGGTCAAGGCTGCGCATGGCCACCTCAATGATGTCACGCGTGTCCTGCGTGGGGACTTTGAGGTTCTCTCCGGCGCTGTTGCCGTAAAACACCTCGCCGGGTGCGTGCGGCGATGTGCGGATAAAGATGCCCACACGGCGGCAGAACTGCCGCTCTCCGCGCAGCTTTTCCGCCGCGCGCGTCGCGTACTGACATAGCGCCTGCTGCATGGCCACTTTTGACGTGATGCGCTCGCCAAACGATCGCGAGCAGACGATCTGCTGCTTCGCCGGCGCAAACTCTTCCAGCGGAATACAGGACTCGCCGTTCAGCTCGCGGACGGTACGCTCCAGCACCACGCTGAAGTTTTTCCGGATGAGGGCAGGGTGGGCGCGCGACAGCTGCAGGGCGTTTTCAATGCCCATGATGTTAAGCTTTTTCGCGATGCGCCTGCCAACGCCCCAGATTTCCTCCACCGGCTGGTTCTGCAGAAGCGTCTCGGTACGCTTCGGGTTACCGGGAGTCAGAGCCAGCACGCCCTTAAACTGCTTCCATTCTTTGCTCGCCCATTGCGCGCTTTTGGCCAGCGTCTTGGTCGGCCCCATGCCCACGCCGATCGTCAGACCGGTCGTAGACAGGACGTGCGCGCGCAGGCGCCGGCCAAAATGTTCAAAGTCCTCACAGCCATCGATGCCGGTCACTTCGAGGAACATTTCATCGATAGAGTACTGCTCGACCTTCGGCGTCATTTCCTCCAGAGCCGTCATGACCCTGTTCGATAACGAATGGTAAAGGGCATAATTAGAGCTAAACACATGAATGTTCTCTGAATATCCTTCATTCTTTATCTGAAACCACGGTGCGCCCATTTTGATGCCCAGGAGTTTGGCGCCGGCTGAACGGGCAATCACGCAGCCATCGTTGTTGCTGAGCACCACCACCGGCTTGCCGCGCAGGTCCGGACGAAACAGGGCCTCGCAGCTCGCATAGAATGAGTTGACGTCGGCCAGTCCAAACATCGGCATGATTACCTCCGGCGGGCGCGCGTACTGTTGAAGAACCAGGTCACCACCCCGAGCAGTTGCAGCTCCTCGGGATAAATGGTGGAGTAGGCCGGGTTCATCGGGAGCAGGGCGAGGCGGGGGTGCAGCTGCAGGCGCTTGACCGTAAACTCCCCGTTGACCTCCGCAATGACAATATCACCGTGGGACGCCTCTTCTGCCCGGTCGACCACCATGACGTCGCCGTCATACAGTCCCAGCTCCTGCATACTGCTGCCGCTCGCCCGCACGAAGAACGTGGAGGCGCGCCGGCGGATGCAGAGCTCGTTCAGGTCAAGCTCGGCCTCGACATAGTCCTGAGCAGGGGAGGGGAATCCTGCAGCGCAGGGGTCTGCAAACAGCGGCACGCGGACACGCGGCGTGAAGATGGGGGGCCAGAGCAGCATCAGGCCGGAGCTGTAGACTGCGGGCTTCACAGGATGCTCCCGGGAGCTGATGTGGGGGTGAGTGCTGTATGTAAGTCGTGCATAAAATTTCCCTCCAATAATACTGTTTATACGTACAGTATTATTGAGCGGGATTTATCTGGCAAGAGCAAGCCGGGCCGCTCAGCCCGGAAACAGATTTATGTGGCTGAGCGCAGGGAAAAAATATTTTCAACTGGCTGCATCCTGAGCATCTATGCTGACAGCGGGCCCGGGATGCGTACGGATGCGTTCTCAGGCTGTACATCAGCAGCCTGGCTTTCCGCGGCCGGGCTCCTTCTCCTTCCCTTACTTCGGCACCGGAGCGTAAGCAGTCTTTGCGGACATCGGTGACGTGACGCTTCCTCGATACGGCTGTTCGTTCCTCGCGATGCTGCGGTACGCCTCAGCCGTGTCTGCGGCGAGCGCTGCGGGCTGACAGTTAACGGCCGGTATTTTTTTCCGCGACACGTTGTGCAGAACTGACGGACCGTTCTAATCTGGACGAAACGCCTTTTAACCTTCCGGGGTAACCTATGGATGGCCATACCTCACCCGCACGCTTTCTTGCTTATCTTCTGACTGAGCACGATGTCTCCGTGACGCAGCTGTGTGACCGCAGCGGACTCGACAGCGATATCGTCTGGGCTTTTCTTGCGGGTCGTCTGCCGGTAACGCAGACGCTGGCAGAACAGCTGGGCATCGTTTTCCACTCCCCCGGGTTCTGGCTCACCCGTCAGGCCATCTGGATGCGGACGGAGCCCGACGCAGACGCAGCGGCCGGCGGCGACGTTACACCGCTGTGCTAAATTAACAGGTGCCGGTACGGGATTATCTTATCCGTATTCACCAGGGGTAAATAAACTGTATCCGTGCCGGCATCCTCCCGGCCATGCCTCCTGTGTCCAGGGCATCCGCATGGCGTTCTCAGTCTGGCTAACTTTGTTAAGGGGGCAGGAATGAATGCTGACGGTTTCACATCATTCAGCAGAGAAGAACGTAAGCGAGCGCATGAGATGCGCGACCATATTATCCAATATGCCGACGCGCGGGACGCGGTCGGAAATGCGGCAATCCGTATCTGGCAGGCAGGTCATGAGATAAACCACGATACCCTGATGGAGTGCCTTTACGACCGGCTGGCGCTGTCCCGGACAATCGGCGATGAGGACAGTCAGGCTTATCTGCAGCTGGCCATAAGCACGCTTGAATTTAATAAGGGAAGGCTGTGAGAAAAAAAAATCCCCCTGAGGCGGGCGCCGCAGGGGAAAGGAGTTGTTAAGGTAGGCCGGCTTCTCGTACCGGCTTATTGAGCTTAGCATCTTCCGGGCATTTTTTTTCAGAGAGCGTTACTACAGGCTTAGTGTGCCAGTGACCCGCTCCCCGCAAACAGACACTCCTCGATGTCAGTCCTGCCATTTTAACCTCACTCCGGTTGCTCCAGAATTTCAATGCGTATGACTGTTACGGGTTCGCCGCGGCTTCCCGTGACGTAATGCCGCTCAGCCGATCGGATAAACGGGCTGCGGACTTCCAGCATGTCTGCAATTTCGCGGAGCTTTTCTGCCAGGCAGGAAGGTGAAACGGGAAGATACGTCGGGGGCAGGGCTCTGGCCATAAGTGATGACTCACAGTTGTCTGTTGTGTACATCATATTTTCGGCTGCCGGCAGCGTTTCATGAGAGAGGTCATGTTCGTACTTTTCAAAAGAGCAGCTAAGCGCACTTAAAATGCATGCAACCTCCCTCCGTCTGTCGGGCTGCGCCGTGACGTCACCTTAGCCGGGCCGCTTCGTCCGCAAGGCAGGCTTCGCCTCATGACTCACCCGTTCCCCGCCGTTCGCGGGACATTCAGTCCGCTCAGGCGGCGCGTGCGGCTTCGTCCTTCGACCCTGCGTCCTGCGCCATAGCCCGGCTGCCGTGACGTCACGGCGCTGATGCCGTGCAACCTTTAGACAGGAGTGACCATGAATCAATCTCTCACCACTGGCCAGCTGGCCGAACAGCTGCTGCGCTTTGCTCCCGACACACCCTGTGTGGTGCACCTGTGGGTGGCCGATGATTTCGAAGACGTGGCGCCGGAGCTGACGCCCGACGAGGTGCTGGCCACGATCGCGCTGGCCGATGCCTCGCTCGATGCGGATACGAGCCTCAGCTGGTATTTCCTGCGCCACTGCGCCGACACCATCCTTGCCGCACGGGTTGAAAAAGACCCTGCCTGATGATCAGACAACCGGAGGCGGCGGGACAATCCGCCGGACAGGTAATGAGAACAATGACCGTACGTGAATTCCGGGCGCGGCTGGCAGCAGTCGGCGATGACGAGCTGTGTTGCGGCACCTTCTGGCTGGCAGAGGATTTTCTCGGCATTAACCCGGCCATGACGCCGCAGGAGATTGCGGCGGCCATGGAGTATGCCGAAGACCACCATGATGCCAATGAGGGGGTCAACTGGTGGCATCTGGAGATGGCCATCGATGCTGTCATGTTGGAGGGGGAGGGGGAGGGGGAATAGCGCTGCCCGAAGTGCAGTTGCAGATCCTCTGATGTCGCCGGTCACGGCGGCATCACTGCCGGAATGAAAAAAGGTTGTCGCTGCGCTCCGCCTTCATGCCGTCCTCCGTCCTGCGGCCGGAAAACGGCGGTCATAAAGTGCCGTGCCCTCACGGTAGCCGGGCGGCCTCGCAAACAAGGGAAGCTGTCGCCGGACGGCTCACCCGTTCCCCGCCGTGCGCGGGACATTCAGTCCGCTCCGGCGGCGCGTGCGGCTTGCGCATCCGCCCCTGTTTGCTCCGCTGGTCGCCCGTCTGTGTGGAGGTCACGGCACCACTACCGGTGCCCCTTCATACACAGGAGCATCACTATGTCTCGATTCATGCACGGCGACAGCGTACAGGTTATGGGCGGCTTTCCGGATAAAAGCATTGATTTCATCCTCACCGATCCGCCGTACCTCGTCGGATTTAAGGATCGCTCCGGCCGGTCAATTGCCAACGACGTTAACAGCGAGTGGGTTCAGCCGGCGAGCAACGAAATGTTCCGGGTGCTGAAAGACAACAGCCTGGCGGTGAGCTTCTATGGCTGGAACCGGATCGACATTTTTATGCAGGCGTGGAAGGCGGCGGGGTTCCGCGTGGTGGGCCATATCGTGTTCACCAAACCCTACGCCTCAAAGTCGGCCTTTGTAGGCTATCAGCACGAAAGCGCGTACGTGCTGGCCAAAGGGCGCCCTGCGCTGCCGGCGAAGCCACTGCCCGATGTGATGCCGTGGGAGTACACCGGCAACCGCTATCACCCGACCGAAAAGCCGGTCAGCGCCCTGCGCCCATTAATCGAAACCTTCACGCAGCCCGGTGCCATTGTTCTGGACCCGTTTGCGGGTTCCGGCTCAACCTGCGTGGCCGCCCAGGAATGCGGGCGCCGCTGGATCGGTATCGAGCTGATGGAGCAGTACCACGCAGCCGGCCTGCGCCGCCTGTATGCCCATCGCGACGCCCGCGCGGCCTGATAACCGGAGACAAGACGATGAACGATCACACTATGCACCCTGAGACCGACACCCTGGCGGCCGACGTCGCTGACCTGGAAGAATCGCTGTATGAGTTTCACCTGCGCCTGCGCGACATGATTGCGCGCCACCTCTGGCACGGCGCCAGTAGGGAAGAGCGCATGACGGGCCTGCTGATTGAGGGGATTGACAGCGACCTGGTTGAACTCTACCGACGCGCGGCCGTGATACAGAAGCACCTGAGGGCGTGACTGATTAAAAAAAGAGCACGATGCTGTATCCCTGCCGGCGCACGGCAGGGCCAGCTTTATCCACAGGGTTCCGGGGCGGATATGCACCCCGGATGTGGACAAGGGGATAAGGATGTCGCCACGCTCCGCCGTTTATGCACGCCGGCGGCGTGCGGGAATAAACGTCCGTGCGGTCTGCGGCCGGTGCCGTGACTTCACTTTAGCCCGGCCGCTGCGTGTTCAAGAGATCGCTTCGCTCACCGTCCTCACCCGTTCGCACTCGCCTCAGCGGGCTTACTCCCGTCGCGCCTCCGCTCATGCTTCGCGTCACCGCCGTGCGTAAACCCGCCTCGCGCTCGCTTGCGCTGCGGCCTCCGGCGGTGCTCGTGAACACTCCGCTTTTCGCCGGGCTGTCATTCAGTCACGGCACAGGCCGGAACGGTTAACCACACTGACTGCGGAGATTTCTGATGAATACTGCCATCCCTGCTTTTGAGTCCGCGCGCGTCCTCGACGGCTATGCGCGCCTGCGTTTTCTGCCCGCGCTGTTTGGCGACGATTTCATGCGCGCCGAAAACAACGTGTACCTGTACGCCGATCGTTTCCTGACGGACTACGGCGGCGGCGTGTGGGACTTCGCGCTGCTGCCGTCCGGCGGTGGCTTCATGAAGCCCGCAGCGGAGGAAACCTGGCGTTTCGTTAACCCGGCAAACTACAGCGATGTTCGCCTGAGCAGCGAGGCGGCGGGCATCGTGATCACTTCACTGGTGCTGAATCACCGGAGCTGGATGTATGACCGTCACGACGAGGGTGAGCTGTGTGCGCTCTACTGCCGCCGTCATCGCCAGCTGACCGATTACGCCTTTGAACACCCGGAAGCCGCCGCAATTTTTCGCGCGCTGGACTGATTAACCTACCGGGCGGCACGGGCCGCTCCGGTTCAGGAGAAAAAACATGATGCACGGTAACGTTAAAGAAGTGTGTACCCGCCTGATGGAGTCATTCGGTGAAGACTGCCCGGTTGCGGTACTGGTCTGGACGTTGGAAGACGTGCTGGACAGCGCGGAATGCATGGATATCACAGGGGAAGAAGCGGGCAGGGTGCTGGAGTACATCGCGGAGGATGGCGACCATCGCCGCTATGGCATCGGGCGGGAAGCGGTGCGGGACATGCTGGCAAACCTGCGCGAGGAGGACGCACAGACGCGGGAGGTCACGGTGTCCGCCTTCGCGCTGGCACAGGTGCTGCGCGTGGCGGGCGATTATATGCGCCTTGAGGATGCGCAGGGAGGCAAGGGAACGGCAAAACGCCTCTGGCCACAGGAACATGAGGCTATCAGAGCGATGATGGCCGCACTGGAATAACAGGCGGGGCAGGGTAGGGAAGTCCGCCGCCCCTCTCCGGCCGCGAAAACACCCTGCCGCCTCCGGCGGCCTGCGGGAGAACCGCGCCTACCGGCGCCGTTTTCCGCACCCAGTGGTCAGTCTGTAAAACAGCGTTAACGAGTCAGTTAAGCCGTTTTTTATGCACCGAAACGGTTTTTTGAGTCGGTTTTTTTACGAATCTGCTGCCGTTTTCGTTTGCTGATTCAGTCAGAGAGCAAACCAGAAAGCCCGACTTCGGGCCCCCTCCGGCTCCCCGGCAAGCCGGGTCGTCGAGCCCTACGTCGCTAAGCGGCAAGCCGCCAAGCGCCGCCGAACCCCTGCGGGTTTCGTCCGCAAGCGGTTTCGGTCTGATGTCCAGGTTCAACGGCTGCAACCGGCTGTCGCCGGTGCGTTCACCGGGCGCGCTGCGCCCTTCAAGGTCGCCACGCCGTTCCGTCGTGTCGGGTGTGTTCGTGCCGTTTTCGCGCGCGGCGGGCCTGTTCCGGTCAGTCCAGGCGCGGAGGGCTTTTCGTAGCACCGTCATTCGTCAGCTGCAAGGGTGAAATGAACGCCTGCGGCGCCCTTGCATCTGCCGCCTGCCGTTGCTCCTTTGCCCTTCGCCGCGACTGGATCGACCGAAACATGACAACCCACCTCAGCAGGAGAAATGCCATGAACACACACAACGTCAACGTCAACACCGCCACGCCAGAATCTCCCAAAACATGGGGGAAGGGCCAGGGCATTCCGGGCCTGAATCCGGCGCTGGCCGCGAGCCTGAACTTGCTTTCCACGCTCCACACCGAACGCATGACGCTGGATGAGCGGCTGGAGCTGCTTTACGGCTCGCTGAGCACCCTGGCGGAGCGCATGGCCGATACCGTGACCGACTGGTCGCTGCCCCGCCCGGTGTTGCCGCTGGCGTCCTGGCAGGCATGGGATGCGGCGAAGGCTATGGCGCACGGACTGCCGGGCATTGATGGCGATGCAGCGTGGGAGTCGGCAATGGGTGACCTGCGCCTGATGCTGAAAGCGGGATATGCGATGCACGTGGCAGACGTGTACTGAAACCGGCAAAGACACACCGTCAACGAAAAAAGGAGCATCACGATGAAAGAACATGACACCGCCGCCACGCTGGCGGCCACGCAGTCAGAAATCCCGGGCCTGACGCCGGGGCTGGCAGAAAGCCTGGCGGCCCTGACGGCGCTCGGAAAGCACCGCCTCAGCGCCAGCGAGGAGCACGAGCACCTGTGGTTCACGCTGCACGATATGGCGCAGCAGATTGCCGACACCGTGCAGGACAGTGTGCTGCCGCTGTCTTCGTTCCGGGCGTGGATTGTGGCGAGCCATATCGTGCACGCGCAGTTTGGCAGCCGGGGTGAGGTGGTGTGGGGGCGGGCGAGCGGCGCGCTGGCGGCGCGCCTGACGGATATCAGCCTGCGGCAGGAGCCCGGCAACCCACAGGCGTAAAAAAGGCAGGGTTGCCCCTGCCTTCTCCACGGTCGCCAGATACCGCTGACGACCTCATCAAAACCAAAAGCTCAGGAGAGTTATATGAATTTTGACCCGCAAATCGTCGCACAGGCGCAGGCGTTTGTAAAAGGCTTTAACAGCGGTCGCGGCGTACGCGTTCCTAAAATGACATTCAGCAACTGGCCGCACTTCATGCGCGCCGTGCGTCAGCAGCTGGAGGTGCAGTCATGAGCGTACAAAAAAACCTGTCCCCGGACGTTGCGCTGCAAACGGTGACGCAGGCTGATATCACGCGCGCGCTGGGCGAATTCTGCTTTATCCGGCTTGATAACGGCGATGAGGCCTTTTATTACAACGGATTCTGGCTCACCGGTGCGGACGGCGAGAGTAATGAACCGTCGGTGCAGGGGCTCGCACAGCGTACCGCCCGGGCGGGCAGCAGGCATCTGCGCAGCGTCGAGCTCCCGGTGCCGGAGGACAAAGAGTGGTGCTGGGATGACATAGTGACAGAGCTGGCGCGCTGCGCCATCACGCGCGAGCTGCGCGGCGAGCTTATTGTGACCGGCAGCGAGACCCGCTACGGGCGCGGCATCCACGTGTGCAACGATCCGCTGCTGAGCGGTATCAACAGTAACCTCTGGTTCCCGCTTGACCCGACAGAAAGCTGGTTTACGGGCATCGAGCGCGTGCTGATGATGAACGGCGTGGCGGAGAACGTGGTGCGCATTGACTCGCTTCGTGACTGCGCGGCGTACCATGAATGGAAGGTGGTGTATAACCGGAAGGTCACAGACTAGCGCGAAAAAAAGGCAGGGGAGGAGACCCCCTGCCTCCTTTCACCACCTGAACAGGGCTGAACGGGCGGTTTTTGCAGCTTACCTTGAGGAAACATCCGGTGTTCCCACTGAAAACTATAGCACCGGGCCGGGCGGAGGATGATACCGTGATCACAACTGGCCATCATGGAGTGGCAAAACCTGATGTCAGCAATGCCTGACCGTGCGTCGCAAGGAGACGATGATGAGTTTTTTAATGCTGGGTTCCCTGCTGAGCCTGATTTATGCGCTGGCCTTCCGTTACGTGGTGCCGGGCGAGATAAGCAGCCTGGCATACTGGTGCGGCTACGCGATGTGTTTCGTGCTGGCGCGTCTGCTGGCCTCAAAGCATCCGCAGCCCGCAGGTGACCGGGCAGTAATTAAGATCCTGGCGCTGGCCGTGCCGGTAGGGGGCGTGCTCCTGTGCGTATGGGGCGGCATGAACCTGCTGGCTGACCCGGCGGCCGGACAGGAAGGCGCTGACGTGCTGTACTCCGCATCTTACGGGCGGCTGCTGCCCGTTTTGTCCATGGTAACGGGTGCCGCCATCGTGGCCGTGGCACTGTACCGCATCAGAAGCCGGACACGGCGGTAAATCCCGGCTTTGCCGGTGAAGGGCGGTGCTGACGCACCGTCCCTCACTGTTTGCCTGCGCGGTCTCCAGGCGTCTGCTTTTCTCTCCGTCTTATCTGGTTTCTTCCTGCTGCTCCGCTTCTTCTTGCTGTTCCCCTGAACCATAACCCCCATAAGGTCACGGACCATGGCCACCTTCGGCTCCCCGGCAAGCCGGGTCGTCGAGCCCTGCTCCGCTAACCGGCAAAGCCGGCAAGCTCCGCCGGACCGCAAAGGGCCGCGTTCCGGGCCTGCGGCCAGGGTCTGATGGCTAAGGTCAACGGCTGCAGCGGGCTTGCGCCCGCGCGTTCACTAGCCACATAAAGCCGTGGCCGCTGAAGCCCGGACCGGCGGAGCCGTCCGGGGTGTGTTCGTGCTCATCTCCCCTCTGGCTGCGCATGTTACGGCCAGCCCGTTGCGGAGGGCTGGTCGTAGCACCGCCGGTTCGGGCAAAAAGGGGTGAAGTGCACGTCGCCAAAAACTTTTTGCCTGGTGCCGCAAAAACTTTTCGTCGCCGCCCCTTTATGCCCTCTCTTCGCCGTTGCTCCTTTGCCCTTCGCCGCAACGAACTCACCGAAACATGGTTTCAGCAACCGACAACAGGAGAACCAGCATGAACACACAGAACGTCAAAACCGCCGCTGCCGAATCTACCGAAACAGGGGTTAAGGGACAGGAAAGCATCGACCTGAGCCTGGCTCAGTTTGCGGACCTGTACCGCTGGATCCGTGCAAACGGTGAGTTTACCGGCGTGGCGGGCGTGCACTGGGCACAGTTTGCAGAAATGACGCTGATCGAGGAGCCCACACCGGAGCCCGAGGCCCTGAAGATCTACGTCCGCGACGGGTATCCCGCAGCCGTCCAGGAATACGACACCGGATTTATTGTGGTCCGCAAATACTACGCCGCCGGGCAATAAGCCCGGTTACTGAATTCATTTTCTCTCATTTTATTTAAGGAATATTAATATGGTCCGTTTATCAACCCGCTACGCTGCGCCCACCTCCGTGCGTAAAAATAATCCGCTGAGCAATGATGAGTTAATGCGCGTCGTGCCGAGCGCATTTTCTGTTGAAAAACATGATTCACGCTCAGAGCGATATACGTATATTCCGACCGTTACGCTGCTGGATAAACTGCGCGAGGAAGGTTTTCAGCCTTATTTTGCGAGCCAGTCCCGCGTGCGCGACCCGGAGCGCCGCGACTTTACCAAACACATGATCCGCCTGCGCCGGGGGAATAACAACGGCGGGGAAGAGGTTCCCGAAATTGTATTACTGAACAGCCACGACGGTTCCAGCAGTTATAAGATGATCCCCGGCATTTTCCGTAAGGTGTGCAGCAACGGCCTGGTGTGCTGGAAATCATTCGGTGAAATTAGCGTGCCGCATAAAGGCGATATTGTGTCGCAGGTTATCGAAGGTGCTTATGAGGTGCTCGGCGTGTTCGATAAGGTGGAAAATAATATCGACACGATGAAAGCCATTCAGGTAAATAGCGAGGAAAGGCGCCTGCTGGGACAGCTGGCACTTGAATACAAATATGACGGAAAGGAGCCACCGGTCACGGCTGAGCGGATTATTCAGCCGCGCGCCTGGTATGACAAAGGCACTGACCTGTGGACCGCGTTTAATATCGTGCAGGAAAACCTGATTAAGGGCGGCGTCACCGGCAGAACGGCGAAGGGAAAAAGAACCACCACCCGACCGGTAACGGGCATTGATGGCGATATTAAGCTGAATCAGGCGCTGTGGAAAATGGCGGAAGAGTTCGCAAAACTGAAGTCGTAATGTTTAACCCCGGTTGCCGGGGTTATTTTGATGCGGTGCTGACGTCCGCGCTGAGAAAGGTTTCCGGCGCGGGCGTTTTTTTATTCTGTTGTGACATGGCGGCGTAAACCTCATCGCGGGCGATCAGCACGCGGTAAATGCTTTTTATGATGGCCGCATATTCACGTCGCTGTTTTATCAGCTTCGGACTGGGGCCGGTGTTATACATCCCGACGCTGTCCCAGTTCCTGCCGTACTGCCTGAAGTTGCGCGCCTCGATCCATGCGCCGGTGTAAATGCAGATGCACGGATCCTTGAGCAGCCTTTCACGCGTAATATCAAATCTTTTCAGCTGATTAAAGTGAGAGCTGTTGATCTGCATATTACACACGTCGTGCGTTCCGCCGCTGCTTTTGGTATTCAGTGCGTTATTACGCATGCGTGACTCCTGTATGGAATGCGCCATCAGCAGGCGCGGATCAATACCAAAATCCTGACCGGCTTTTGTAAAGCACATTTCCGGTGCGGCCTGCGCGCTGAATACAGCGGCAAGCCCGAGAGCAGCAAACCATTTCATTCTGATAATCTCACGTGCATGCGCGTAATGCGCCGGGCGGGTTCGTGTGAAAAATACGCGGTCAGGTAATCCCTGGCAAGATAATTCGTTACAGTCGCGCACGATGCGCTGACGGGGAGGTGATGAACATCGTCCGGGATATAAAGAATTCAGGAAGATAGCAATATTTAACAAGCCGCTTTTGAGAGGTAAGATTTCATCACACCCCACGCAAGATGTTATCTTGCAGTTTAGTGGTTTAAAAACATGATGTTAACGTGATTTTGTGGCTGTTTTTGAGAGGTGTCAGTGAGATTGTGTGTGAATTAACACACAAAACAGTGCCGGATTGTGTGTTATTGCAGTGCCGAATTGTGTGTTAATGAGGTGCCTGATTGTGTGTCATTGCAGTGCCGTTTTGTGTGTTAATCCGGCACTGCAAACGGCACTGTGATGTGTGTTAATTGTGGTTATTGAATAAAAACATATAATTAAGATATAAAATTAACCTCGCAGTGCCGGATTGACACACATTAAACAGGGCTGTAGTGCCGAATTAACACACATCAAAAAGGGGGGTAGTGCCTGATTAACACACATCAAAAGCGGGCGTAGTGCCGGATTAACACACATCAGAAAGGGTGGTGGTGCCGGATTAACACACATCCAGGCGATGTGCGGTGCCGGATTAACACACCTGTCCGATTAAATGAACAGTGCCGGATTGACACACACTGAACCTGGTGTAAATAATACGGACAGGAAAGGTTTATCCGAATGCGGCAGGCAGGCCATAGCCGACAGGAAGATATTGATAAATAAATCAGAATGGCAGGGAAAAATAATGCCTGTCCAATAAGGAACCCCGGTATGTCACGCAGGAACATTTACTTCAAAGAAAAAACGGAAAGGGAAGTGCAGGAGCTGGTGCAGATTGAGCTGCAGAACGGCGCCAGCCACGGCGAAGTTAACTTTTCCTCCATCGTGAATGAACTCGTCGGTATTGGCCTGATGGTAAAAAAACATCAGGGAGAGGGAAATAAATTCGACACGGAAGAGTTTAACCGCGACTTAATACGCCGCGTGGCAGGGACGCGGGAAGGCACCAGCATTATGATGGCGATGCTCACCGAAATGTATCTGCACCTGCGCGGAGAGTCGGGCGCGCAGGCGCTGGAAGAGATGATTGACCAGAATCTTACCGGCATGAGCGCGGCTGAAGATAAAGCCGAAAATAAGCACTTTATTCTGGAGGAATAAACCTCTCCGGACAGTCATTCAAAGTCGGCAGCGCATCGATCCTTACTTATTTACTTTAAGATGCGCTGACTGATTTCCGGAGCGAAATGTTTATCTCACCCCATTACGCGATTTATCAAGGTTATCGTGACCACTCTGCTCATTGTTTCTGGTATCTCTCAATTTATTTTGAGTGATGATTGTTGTTCGATAGAAATACTGAGAATGAATGAGGAGGTTATATTTATGCTAGCCGGAAGCTAACGAGTTCACGTTTTGAGTCCTGAATTTTCAGGTGGTTTGCCCGTCGGGATGAGGTGTATTGTGTTCATACAAGGTACTGTGCTGAGTCGTTATTAATTCCTCCCTGCTGATTATCCTGAGTGTGAAGAGGCGGCTCTGCTGATTTTATGATTTCATGTCGCCACGCGGGAGTATTTATCCGTGTGGCGACCACAGATGAAAGCGGTTCGCTGTGAAGTTAAAATGACAGAGCAGGACAGAAGTGATTATTTATTAAATAAGATGTTGTCAGGTGATTTTTAATCAGGGGTCCTGCTGCTTACCTGTCAGAGGATTCTCCGCCACCACGACCTTCTCCAGAATAAACTCATCAAATAATATGGCGAGCTCGCGCAGCCTTCTTACCTCCTCGGTCTCCGGCAGCTGCTGCTCCGTTAAATAATTCAGCGACCCGAGCAGGCGCGCCTGTATTTCCATATTGACGCTGCGGCGGTTAAAGCGGGCGCTGATTTCCATGTCCCGCCGTAAATTCTCCGGAAAGCTGCTGCTGAACGCCGTGTTTTTACCGGGAATAAACGTTTTTTTATCTGCGTGAGCGCCTTCATCTTCGCTGTATTCTTTCCGGATAATATCCAGACGCCCCTGAATAAACTCATCGAACATTCTGGCCAGCGCAACCAGCCGCTGACCCTCATCGGTTTTAATCACGTGACGACGCGGAGAAAACTGCATCGACGTTATTAACCGGCTGATGATTTCGTCGTTGGTGGTAAATCGCCTGACGCGCGCCGCCACCCGTAATTCCATCAGAAGATTTTCCGGTAGCCACAGTTTCCGGTACTGCATTTCCCCGCGGGCATATTTACGCGGTCGTCCGCGACCGTCGCCCATCTTTTCTTTTACTTTCATGCGTTATCACCTCCTTACGAGGCTCACCCTGGACAGGCAGCAAGCGTACGCCACCCCCTTTCAGGATTAATCCTAAAAAAATGCATGAGAGTCATTAAAAGTGTGACATGCGTCACAGATTTTTTTTTTTTGAGAAAATGTACACTTACGGCGCGTTACGTCTGTTTACGCACACTGACATTTCTTTAACTCAAATCGAGGGTTTTACACATGAAAGTTGTCACGTCACACCCTGCGCCGGTGCAGGGGTCTGCGGGAGCCTGCCCGGCGCTCAGCGAGGCGGCGCCACAGGGACTTATCGGCACTGCCCGCGTCGCCTTCAGGCTTATTTACAACCACCTTTACCGTCACCGTGCGAACGCCCTGCTGATTTGCCTTGCGGTGCTGGCCTTTGCGCTGCCGCACCTGGTACGCGCCGAAGACCTGCTCGCCAGTCAGAAGGGGGACGCCAAGGATACGTTTGGCCATGGCAGCACCGTCGAATGGGGGTTGTACATCGCCGAAATCATTCTTTCACTTGGCGCCTACATCAAGGTGCGCAACCCGATGATTCTTGTTGGTGGCATTCCGTTCCTTATCGTTATCACCCGCGTGTTCTTCAGCCTCGCCGGCTGACCCCGTCATGGACAGGGAATCGCTTCAGTACCAGTTCCCGGAAACCCTCAATCAGCAGAAACGCCTCGCCGGACTCCCCACGGAGGAAGCCGTGCTTATTATTGCGTGCGGCATCATCGGCTTTGTGTGCGACATGTTCATCGTGATGCTGATTGTGGCCGGCGCGCTCTGGCTGTTAGTCCGCCACCTGAAGAAGGGGCAGGGCACCTGGTGGCTCCTGAACCTTCTTTACTGGTACCTGCCCACCGCGCTGCTCCGGCTGCAGTTCCGCCGCGTGCCCGACTCGGGCAACCGGCACTGGATGCAGTAACCCGCGCGCCGCCCCCGGGTGGCGCTTATTAAAAGGATAACGCTATGAAGTATCAGGTCCGGGAGGGGCGCAACCGGGTAATCATTCTGGCCCTGTGCGCGCTTTCGCTGCTCGTGTTTATTCTCGCCGCCAGCAACGTCGTGACCGGCGCGCTGGCGTGGCACTTTGCAAAAACGCAGAGGACGCAGACCATTCCGATGATGTTTGACCGCCCGTACACCTCGGACTCCGCCTCCGGAGACGCGGCCTTAAACGGCATGCTGGTGCGCTCTTTCATTAACCTCCGCCTCTCCGTCACGCCGGAAACCGTGGACAGCCAGCACGCCGCCCTGCTGCGCTTCGTTCCCGCAGAAAACCGTGACGACATGAAAAAGCAGCTTGCCGCCGAAGCTGAGTACATCAAAAAGAACGGCGTCTCCTCCGTGTTCCGCATCGATGACGAAATGACCGACACCACCACCGGCGACGTCATCGCGCAGGGCACGCTGAGCGCCAGCACCATCAACGGCAACCTGAAGACTTCGCTTCCGGATGCGCATAAAGCCTACCGGCTCAGCGTGCACTACGTGGACGGCCTTATCCGCCTGACGGCCTTCCCCGAGGTGCCCTGGACCCAACCTGAACGCCGCCCGCAACAGGACTGAACCCATGAAAATAACCCTTTCTGCCATCGCCGCTGCCGGCGCGCTGGCGCTGCTGCCCGCCGCGCACGCCGCCGTGCCCGGTCCGGCCGGCACGCCGTTTGAGAACAATGCGCACCTGAAGGCGCAGATGAGCAACACCAGCCCCAACAAAATCATCATCGACGGCGAGCTGATCACCGGCATCACCGGACCGGACAACGCCTATACAAAGGCCAACACCGCCGACGGCGCGCTGCTCATCACGCCGCTCACCGGGCAGGACTTCACCATCTTCCTGGAAACCGCCGGCGGCGTCGGCGTCTCGATCGACGTTTCCCCCAAACCCGGCAACGGCCGCACGCTGCATCTCATCCCGGCGGACGTGCCGCTGAAGCCCAACCCGGACGCGAAGGTGTGGGAGGAGAGCCAGCCCTTCCAGAAAACGCTGGTGAGCGTGGCCCGCAGCGTCGTGAACGGCGACGTGCCGGAGAACTACACCGAGGTGAAAGCTTCGCGCGGTCCGGCGTATAACCCGCCCGCGGGCGTGCAGCTGACGCCGGAGCGCCAGCTGGCCGGCTCGCACCTGAGGGTGATGCGCTACCGCATGAAAAACACCGGCTACATCACGCGCGCGCTCAGCGAAAAGCAGTTCTGGCAGAAGGGCGTGCGCGGCGTGATGCTGTCTACCCGCACCCTGTACGCAAACGGCGAGGGGTTCGTGTGGGTGATTTTCTCCACTGACGCGGAGGGCGGGTCATGAGCAACATCAACACCGCCACGCGCCGCCGCCAGTGGGTGATTGCAGGCGTCTCTGCCGCGGTCATGCTGGCGGTGGGCGGCGGCATCTGGGCGTACTCGCACCATCAGGCGGAGCTGAACAGGCCCGCACCGAAGGCCGCGCCGAACCTGACCGGCGGCCTGATTAACACCTCCTTTACCGAGGGCGTGGCCACCGCGGCGCTGCAGCAGCAGCAGAACAAGACCGCCGGCCTTGAGCGCGACCTCGGCACGCTGACCAGCTCGCTGAAGAGTCAGAACGACGATCTGAAAAAGCAGCTCAGCACGATGGCTGATGCCATCGCGGCGCTGCAGACGCAGCAGGCGCAGGGCAATAAAGCGCCCGCAAACGGCCCGGCCGCGACGCCGCCCGCCAGCGGTCCGGTTTCCGGCGGCCCGTCCGGACCGGCGCAGTGGAACATTAATAACCCCGGCAGCGGCCCGGCCGCCGGGCAGGGCGCACAGTTCTATCCCTCGCAGGGACAGCCGCAGGGGCAGGGGTTCTATCCCGGCGCCGGCACGGTGCGCCCGGGCGGCCTGAGCCGCGACACCTTCACCTACGCCTCGCTCACCGACAAGAAAACGAAGCTGCCCTGGATACCCTCCGGCTCCTTCTCCGAGGCGGTGATGATTGAGGGCGCGGACGCCAACGCCAGCGTGACTGGTCAGCAGAATACCGCCGCAGTGGTGATTACGCTGGTTGGTGATGTCTCGATGCCAAACGGCAAAACGTACAGCATGGACCAGTGTCGCGTCACCGGGGAAATCTGGGGTGACATCTCCAGCGAGCGCGGCGAGGTGCGCACCAGAAACATCAGCTGCATCCTGAAGAACGGGAAGCACATCGACATGCCGTTTAAAGGGCATGTTGCCTACCAGGGTAAAGAAGGCATACGCGGCAAGCCGGTGATGCGTAACGGCGCCATCATCGCCAACGCCGGGGCGGCAGGCCTGCTGTCCGGCTTCGGTGAGGGCATCAAGTCCGCGGCTACGCCGACGGTAGGACTCGGCGGCAGCGCGTCGGTCGGCGCGGGCGACATCTTTAAGCAGGGGCTTGGTGGTGGGGCGAGCAAGGCGGCGGACACGCTGAGTCAGTACTGGATCAAGCGCGCCGAGCAGTATCACCCGGTGATAGATATCGGGGCCGGCAACGCCGTGACCGTGGTGTTCCAGGATGGCTTCCGCCTGGAGACGCTTGAGGACGCCGAGGCCGAGAAGGCGAAGAAAGAGGCGCCGCAGCCGGTGGTGCAGCAGACCGCGGCGAACCAGCCGGTCACCAGCGGCGGCGGCAACAGCGCCCCGGTGTTAAACCCCGACGAAGTTCTGCGTCAGGCCAGCCAGCTGCGCCTGGGCGACACCATTAACTGACAGGAGTGAGAGATGGAAAACTGGTACGTGGCACAGACGAAGTGGGCGCAGGAGAAAAACGCGCAGCAGCATCTTACCGAACAGGGCGTCACCTGCCTGCTGCCGGTATTCTCCCGCGTCCGCCTGCGCAACGGCAGGGTGCGCGGCGTGACGCCGCAGCCGCTCTTTCCGGGCTACCTGTTTGTGCGCTTCGATCCGGAGGTGGTGCACACCACCGCCATCAAGGGCACGCGGGGGATTTCCACTCTCATCAGCTTCGGCGGCCTGCCGTCGGTAGTGCCCGACCGCGTCATCGCGCAGCTGGAGGCCGGCTGGGAAGGCGTGCCGCTCACCACGGACGCGCCGCAGGACGGTGACCGCGTGATGATTGAGGACGGGGCCTTTGAAGGGCTGGAAGCGGTGTGGTGTGAACCCGACGGTATGAAGCGCGCCATCCTGCTGCTGACCCTGATGAACCGGCAGGTGCGCGTGCCGGTGGAAAGCCCTATGCGCTTTCACATCACCGCGCGCGGGGAGGCAGCATGATCAGGATATTTAAAGGCCGAATGAAAACATGTCAGCGCCCGGGGTTTTATGCCATCGCCCTGCTGCTGGTGATCAATACGGCCACCGTTGCCTGGCTGATGCATGCGGGGATATCAGACTGGCCGGGCTGGTCACCCTGGCGTCTGTCACTGGTGATTTCGCCCGTACTCCTCAGATTACACTGGGCCGCTGACCGTATCGATACGGTCATCATTGCCTGCATCATGACGTTTTGCTGGGCACTGTTGCCCGCAGGCTGGCTCGCGGTTGCACTGTGGAACGGGCATTTTCCGGTTATGGACCCCGCCTGGTTGATTTTCCCGTGCGTGGTATCCACGTTCTTCTGCTGCCTGATGACCTTAATGGTCCTGATATTTTAGGAGGAGGTATGCACGCTTCAACGGAAAAGCGCCGCCGTCGCCAGCTGAGGCGGATGCGCATGATGGCCGCGTACCGGACGGGCAGTCATTCACCTTATGTGGGTAACGGGAGCAGCCATGAATAAACGTACCCGCAGGGAACAGCGTATCCGCCTCTGCGCGCTGCAGCTCCGCTACCGGAAGGCGTGGAAGACGCAGGCGAGCAGCTGCAGTCTCGCGGCGCTGCTCACTGAAATTGAGGCGATTCAGCATTGTCTGGCCGCGGACAGTACTCAGAAGGAGGCCGTATGCAGATGAGCTTTCAGCGGCTGGCCATTGCAAGTGCCGCCAGCGCCTTTCTGGCTGGCGCGGCACTGCTGCTCCACCTGTCAGGCGTCGTTCTTTAACCTTATCTATTGAGGATCGTTGCAGCATGGCGTGCGAGGGTGAGCATGCTCCAGTTTATTCAGCGCCCCGGCTGCAAGTGAGGACATCCCCATGCCAAAACGCTTTGCGTGCGTAGTGCTGTGTAGCCTGCTGACGGCTTGCAGCGAAACGGGTCACCCACCGCTTATCTGGTTTTCAGTCGCGTATCTGGTACCCGCACTGATAACCCTGATTGCAGGTAGGATATTTTTCAGCCGAAAAATGCTGACGGCCAATGTGCTGATAATTACGCTTATGAATACGCTGGGATTTTATGTTTACCCTGCAGAACCTGAACCGTCTTTCAGACTCATCTCTATGGGCGTGTTCAGTATGTACTTTGCCATGATCGGCCCCGGGCTGAGCTATGACATCAGCAACGGGCAGCCCCGGTTCGGATTTGTCGGGCGAACATTAGCCGGGTGTGTCACACCCTTCCTGTGCGTCGGACTCCTCTGGTGGGTTCTGCTAACGGGATAAGTGTATCAGGGGGGATATTTTCCAGACCCCGACAATCACTGATATCTCAAAGATGACGGCCCAGAAAAACATGATGGCTTTGCTGAGGCGGGGATATATGGCTTCAAGCTCACGGAAGTAAATCAACACATAACACGTCATCCAGATAAAAATGATCAGGGCGGCTGTTATCAGTATCAGGGCGAACAGCACGACGGGGGCTGAATATTTCAGCATGGGCAGTGCCAGTGAAAAAAGCAGGCCGCCCGTCACGTTGCCCAGCGCAGTCTCTCTGATGATGTTTCTTACGATTTCGAGTGCATTCTTATCTCTGATAATGCGCATCAGCGTCACAGGTAAACTCCTGAACTGTTGAACATCGGGGTGGCACGGCAATTCTGCGCAGTTCCGGTTCGCTTCATCAAGACTTTTTACTCTCAACCATCATCCATCGCGGCCCGGCCGCAACTGAGGACATCCCCATGCAAAAACTCTTTGCGTGCGCACTGCTGTGCGCTGCGCTCACCGGCTGCGCCGGCATGAACTCTGACTTTGACTGCAACAAAACCGCCACCGACCAGTGCCTGTCGATGTCTGATGCCAGCAAGCTGGCATCGAAAGGGCAAAGCCTGGACGACCTGATCGCCCAGAAGGAGGCCGGCCCAAAGCCTGCCGCTGAGGCGCTGGCGACGCCCGGCAACGTGAAGCCCGCCGTTAACCCTTACCGCCCCGTGAGCGTGGCGACGCTTACACCCCGTCCTGTCTCCGGTCAGACGCTGAGCGCAGACAGCCTCCGGGCCTCCACGGTGCCGGTTCGCGCAGCGGCACCGGTGGTGCCGGGAGACTACAGCGGTCCGGGACAGGTGGACGCCCGCCGCATTCCGGACGCGACGCAGCGCCTGTGGATTGCGCCGTGGGTCGACGAGCAGGACAGCTTCCATCAGCCCGCCGTGGTCGAGTTTGTGAAGCAAAAATCGCGCTGGGATGAAGACTTCCGCGTCATCAGCGAGGGGGAATAATGAAAAAACGATTCTCTTTCTGCGATGGGCATGAGCAGCCGGCGTCCGCAGCGTCTGCGGCCGCACTGCACCACCGGGTCAGGCCCGGACTGACGTTCGTGGATGAACCCCCTTATGGACACGTCTTTGCGTTGAGTCGGCCCGGCGCCGGAAAATCCGCGTGGTTCCATACCCTGATAAACGCGGCGCTTAAAACAGAGCGCGCGGGAGGTCAGCATGATCAGTAACGTTATCGATCACCTCGCCGGCATTCTCAGCAGCAGCCGGGACGAGGGCGGCGCAAAGCTTGCCCGCCGGAAGCTGCAGGAAAGCTTTAACTACCCCTCGCTGACCAGCCTCCTGCCGTGGCGCGAGTTTGATGAGAAGACCGATCTCTTCATCAATACCCGCTCGGTGGGCTTCATTATGGAAGTGGCGCCGCTCGCCGGCGCCAATCAGCAGGTGGTGCAGGCGCTGGACGACCTGCTGCGCAAAAAGCTCCCGCGTAAGACACCGATAACGGTGTTGATGGTGGCCAGCAAGTGCGTGGGCGACATGCTGGAAAATGGCCTGAGCCGCGATATGTGGAAAGGCGACATGGCGCCGCGCCTGAACGCCATCACTAAAGCCTTCTGGGAGCGCTCGGCGCTGAAGGGGCTCGCCAACGAGCGCGAGTATCCGCTCTATCTGCGCAACTACCGGGTGTTCCTGGTGTATGCGCACCCCGGCACCGGCGGCATTAAGTCGATGGACGCCGTGACGCATCTGCGTGAGACCGTCCGTGTGTCCCTGATGTCGGCGTCTATGGATACCCGTCGCGTGGGGCCGACGGAGTTTCTGTCCGTCATCCGTGAGCAGCTGAACTACCGACCCGGGCAGGTCAGCGCGGCCAGCGAGCACTGGAACCCGGAGCAGGAGCTGCACCGCCAGTGCGTCGACACCAGTACCGAGATGGAGGTGCATCCGGACCACCTGCGGCTCACCACCGCACGTCAGCCCGGCGACCGGGCCGTTGATGATGGCACGGCATCCGCGGTGGCCAGCACGCGCATCGTGAACATGCAGCTGACCAAAGCGCCGAAGCAGTTCGCACTCTGGCAGGCGGCCGACAACCTGCAGAACATGCGCTTTCCGGACCTAGGCATCCCCTGTCCTTTCCTGCTGAGCTGGACCATCTGCGTGGAAGACCAGGTCAGCAGCCAGAATGAGGCATTCCGTAAGGAGCAGGACATGGGCAAGAAGGCCAACTCCTCCTACGGCAAGCTGTTCCCCAACACGCAGCGCACCTACGAAGAGTGGCGTGACCTGCGTATGGGGCTGGCCAGCAACGAAATTGCCATGTGCAGCTTTAACCTCAACCTGACGCTGTTCACGCCCGACAGCGACAGCGAGCAGCAGCGCTGTGAGCTCTCGGCCATTAACGTGTTCCGCAAAAATGACCTGGAGATGTCCACGCCGCGCTACCAGCAGCTCCGGAACTGGCTGACGTCGCTGCCGTTCCTGATGCAGGAGGGGCTGTGGGACGACATGAAGCACATGAACGCCACCCTGCGCTGCAAGAGCTTTAACGCGGTGAACCTGATGCCGGTGGTGGCCGAGCGTCAGATGTCGCCGCGCGGCATACCGCTGGCCACCTACCGCAATCAGCTGGCCTTCTTTGACATGTTCGATGAGGAGAACGGCTCGACCAACTTCAACATCGGCGTGACGGGCACGTCGGGGGCGGGCAAGAGCTTCCTGATACAGGGGATCCTGCGCGAGGTCCTGAACGCGCAGGGTTTCGCCTGGGTTATCGACATGGGGGGCAGCTATAAAAACTACTGCCGTCAGGCGGGCGGGTCCTACCTGGACGGCGAGACGCTGCGCTTCAACCCGTTTGCCAACGTCAGCGTCACGCCTGCAACCCGGGAAAGGCAACCGGCTGTTACGCCCGCGGTCCTGGCGAATACTGCCCGCGAAATTGAGCGCCAGACTCAACTCAGCCTGCCGCCGGAACCCCGCGGGCGGGAGCCGGACAGAGAGCTGCCGGCGCCAGAAATCACCCGTCATATCCAGAAAGAACGTTAATTACTGCTGCACGCCCTGTGCGGCCACCTCACCTTCCACCTGCCCGTGCAGGCTTATGAGAGAAATCATGAAACCATTCCTGAAACTGGCCGCCGTCGTGCTGGCCATGAGCACCGCATTGCCCTCAGCCGCATCGGATGCGGCTGACACAGCAGACTTTACCCCCGCACAGCAGGCCCGCATCGGGGAAATTGCCGCAGACTACCTGGTGGCACACCCTGACGTACTGATCGAGGTAAGCAAAAAGCTGCAGGCGCGCCAGCAGGCGATGCAGCAGCAGGCTTACGTCCAGTCCGCGCTGAAGGCCCACCGTCTGCTGATGCAGCTCGACGGCGTGCCCGTCAGCGGGCCCAGGGATTCAAAAGTTATCGTGACGGAGTTCTTTGACTACGAATGCATTGCCTGCAGCATGATGGCGCCGGTGATGGAAAAGGTCATGGCCGCGAACGCCGGCGTGCGCTTTGCGTTCCGCGACTGGACCATCTTTGCCGCCCGCTATCCTGAATCGACGCAGGCTTCTCACCGCGGGCTGGGCATTTACCGCAGGCAGGGGGCTGAGGCGTATATGAACTACCACAACGGCATTTACCGGACCGGGCACAACGAGGGGAAACTCACGGCAGAGGATATTGAAAAGGTGGCCACCGCCGCCGGCGCAGGAGCGGCTTCCGGTGATGACAGTGCCGCTTCTGACAGGCTCATCGAAAACAACGACGCGCTGGCGGAGATGCTGGGGCTGACGGGCACGCCGGGCATTATCGTGATGCCCGCTGAAAATGCCACGGCAGACAACACCACCGTCATCCCGGGCGTGGTCAGTGAGCAGGTGCTGCAGCAGGCCATTGCGCGTGCGTCCGGCAACGCTCAGTAACCCTTTCAGATGTCCAAAAAAATCCCGGCACGTGTGCCGGGAAAATGGATTCATCAATGCGGTCCTGCGAGTGGAGTCGCCGGCCTTATGTGAAGTATCGGCCGTTCCGCCAGAACCTTTACTTCATGACGGCCACGTCATTCAGGCTGTTCGTTCCTCGCGCCGCTGCGGTACGCCTCAGCCTGACCGCCCTGCCCGTCGCCTGAACAGAGATCGTCCGCGATCGTTTCGCTGAGTAACGAAACCTTATCCCCTTCCCGTGCCTGCTGATGTTTTCCTACGCCCCGCCAGGCGCAGAACGGAGTCAGGTCAGCCCGCAGATGTGAAGAGGATCACGGTAAAATTTATCGGTGAACTTTTTTTATCCATACGATTCGTGCTATGTGCAATCTGTGCTGGATTTAACCGGTTGAGATGGGTATTCTTTTCAGAATTCGCCGGGCGGCGATCTTATTTTGATCCTTATCTGAGTACTGTGGTGGTCGACGATGAGGACGTGCGAAAACCTGTGGCCGGACATGCGCGGCGCGGGGAAGAATCAACCGGATGGGACGTATCCGTAAAAACGTCCAGGGTACGGAGCGCGGGATTGACCGGGCTCTGAATGCAAAAACCCCCCGAAATCTGTCATCATCTTGGCGGAGGATTCAGAAATCAGGGGGTCCAAAAGCAGGCGCTGCGCCTGCAAAGGATTATAACGCATGCAGTTCATAAGACAACCCCTGTCCGCCATAAGTACGGGACAGGGTGAATGACCAGACTTTAATCGGGTTAAACGGCCCGAACCCCAAATCCGACGGGCGCCATCGCGGCGATCACTCCGTCCTCTGCAAGTGCCCTGAACCCGTGTGGTTTGCGCCTCAGTCCTATCGCCCGCTGCCGGGTGAGTTCGGTCACGCCATGCGCCGGCTCGTCGCCAGGGACAAATCAACCGGTCAGCTTCGCCTGAGCCAGCGGCTCTCGCGTAATCCCTATTTCGTCAGGCTGCGCCACGCGGCCGGCCGCGAGCGAGACTTCCGGCCGGAGCGCCGCGCACTCATCGACGCCCTGATCCCGCTGCTGGTCCAGCGCGCCGACATGGCCACCTGGGTGGTCACCATGAACGTGGGGCGTCTGGCCGCCGAACTCAGCCCGAAAGATGAGAACGGCGACGTCATCCCCGGCACACGGGTAGAGCCGGCCCGGCTGTCGCGCCTGCTGCCCGAGCTGCAGCGCTTCGGGCTGGTTGAGCTCCCGGACCTTGAGTGGGATCCGGTCGAAGCGTACTGGATGCCGCGCCATATCGTACTCACCGACAGATTCTGGCAGCTGTGTGGCGTCAACATGGACAAACTTTACGTCCAGCGCAATCAGCGTCTTGAGGCGGAAGCGGAAGGCATCACTGAGCCGGGCACGCACGAGTCGGTGCGCGCTGCGCGCCGGCGCTGGTATGAGAACATGCGCATGGCCACGCTGCTGAAGCGGCGTGAGAAGGCCGTGAAGGAGAAGCGCCGCAAAAAGCTGCGCAAACTGCCGCTCGACGAGCGCCGTACGGCGATGGCCAGCTGGCTTATCCGCACGCTGCCGAACCACGAGCTGATGAACACCGACGCGGACGCCTTTGACCGCCTGGTGTGGCAGAACCTCAACCAGCTGGAGCTCGGTCTCGGCTACGAGCCCGCCCCGCCCGACGTCGTTCACTGACGTATCCCTCCGACTTTTACCGCCTTGACTGGCGGTAAAGGCGTTTGTGCCGCAGAGTAAACCGCGCGTTTCCGGCCCGCCGCGGCATTGATTTTCCCGCAAGATATCCCCCATCCGCGCCGCTCTCCGGTCGCGGATTTTTTTATCCACACTTACCCGCAATCGTAAAGCGTGACTTACCTGCAAACAGACCTGAAATTACCCGCAAGACATTCCTGACTTACGTCAGAAAGAAATAATCAAAAAGATAAATAAGGTGTTCATGCAGGCATTCTGCGGAGATAAATAAGGCCTTCGCTTGCAGCGGCCGCAGGCGTCCGCGCCGCTCAGAATCTTTAAGCAGCTCCCGCTCACGCGGGCCCCGGACCGTGCAGTTAGTTACAACAGACAAAGAATTCACTGCAGTCAGCCAGTTCTGCACCACCCCGCCCCTCTCAGCCCAGAACCGTGCCGGGCCTGAAGCCCGGTTGCCCCCACTGACCAGCCGCCGCCGCCCGGCCCTACGGGCCGGAACTGCAGTGGCTGATAAATGGATGCTGTAACTACGGAGTCTGAGTTGCTGTATGGCCAGAGGCCTGCGGTTTCTTTCTTTCGTCTGCGACCATCAGACTGATAAGCTGCTGACAGGCTGCTGCTTAAACGGCGTCAGTCAGGGCGGGGTTGGGCTTTTGCCACCATTGGCCCTGTAACCGGCTCCGCCGGGCTCACGGCGCCCGATGGCATCGGTGCCGTCCTGAACGGTTTCTGGCGCCTCCATGCCGCTCACGCGGCATTCACAGGACAGGCTGCGCACTGCTCGCCCGTCCGGCTACGTCTGAGAGGTTAATGCTATGCAGAATACTGAACAGCAGCACCAGGATCCGGATTCGGATTCGGATTCGGAAGAGGTTTACCGGATGACGGGAGCGGTCGTGCTCGCGCTGGCCGACTGTGGTCTTGAAACCACCCGGCTACGGATTGCCGGTTACTTTCGCGAGGAGCTGGCCATATCGGGTAAATGGTCGCCGGGCATCATGCGGGCCATGCAGAATGTGATCGATATGCTGGAAATCCTTCCGGACAGGGATAAGGTGGAATTTCACCGCGACGAAGATGGCAGGGTTCTCTGAGGGCGGGTGATGTCATAAAATGCCGGATTTCAGGGCCACTTTTTCCTGTGGTCCGGCATGAAGGACGCGGCTTATGGATAACGACAACCTGAACGTCAGTCACCTCGCCTGGTGCGGGCTGATTGCGCTGAATACCGCCCGGCAGGACGGTATTACGACCTCGCCCGCGCAGGACAACCTGTTTCTGACCCGCTGGCTGGCCACCGCCGAAAAGCAGCGCCGGTTTCCGCGTGCGCTCGCCAGCGACATCAGCTGGCTGCTGAAAGAAGGGCGGGAAAAGGGCCTGCGCGCCGACCTGCCCGGCAAGCTCGACTACCTGTGGCGCGCCAGTAGTGGCCATCTGCAGGCGCAGAACGACCTGTTCCGGTTACAGCACGCCCTGCACGCGGTGAAGCTGACCGGGTGGATTTACATGGTGCTGGCAGAGAGCGAATGGAGTGGCCGCCGGCAGCTGCGCCTGACCCCGTCGGTATCGGGCATTTACCTGAACCGTCACGCGCTGGACGCAGGCTTTGACGAACGCGGGCGTCAGCGCATTCCCCTGCCTGCGCGCATTACCGGCGAGCTGCCCGCGCTCGATAAGCTGCTGCAGCGCTCGGGGTGGCGCCGGGAAGCGGCCGGCGGGGCTGGTGAGCATCTGCACCACCTGCTTGCGGACGGATTCAGCGCAGCGTGATGCGCGGGCTGGAATGGTCACGGACGTTACAGGCTACAGTGAACCTACGCACTAGCTCAGGTTTCGGGGCGGCCGGCCGATAACACCCGCGTAAGCAGAATAATAAATCGTTTGTTTTCATTCCCTGAACGGGGCGCTGCCTGGCGGCACCCCACTTTTTTTAGCGGCCACGTGAGCGATGGCCCCGACAGGATGTACACCATGAAAAGGCATGAAGTGACGTCGCAGCTGTTTCGCAGCGCGGGCTACGATCCGACCACCGGCGTGCTGGAGCTGGAGTACCGGAACGGCGCGTGCCGGCGCTGGCTCGCGGTGCCGGCAAAGGTGTATCAGGCGTTCTGCGCGGCCGCGGACGGCGACGTTTTTTTCAGGAGCAGCATCGAGGGCCGCTATATTTCCCTCCGGGGCAGTCTCAGTCTGCGGCGCGGCGTCTGACGCCATCATCCGCGCGTACGCTTCAAAGTCTTCCGCAGCCTGCTCCCGCCAGCGGCGCACCGGTGCCCGACGTTCAGCGCGCGCCTGGTAACCGCAGCGACGCTCGCGGGCCGCCCGGGTCAGGGTCTCCTGCACCCACGTCCAGAACGCACGGCCCGTGTGCGGCGCCACCGTGTAGCCCGCTTTTTTCATGATTTTCCGGGCGACGTTTTCATGCCAGTTTCGGATGAGCGAAAAGGCGCCGAGAATATCGCCGCGTGAGGTCATGATATTTAATTCGTGAAATTCGTTCATATAACCTGCTCTCTGATACTTAACTGTTATCGTCATTTTTCGGGGATTCTTCAGCGGTAATTGAAAGTTTATAATGGATTAACATAAACCGGTTTATATAAAATCATGCAGGATAGTAAAATCGTATAAGCTTATTTCAGAGCGACAGATGATGTTAAATAAATATGCGTTATTCATGGCTTTATCCGTCACCGTTTCCGTTATTCAGGGTGCGCAGGCTTCCGTAACGGCCGGCTTTTCACCCGGAGGGACGGCGCTGGACCTGATACTGCAGTTTACCGGCAGCGCGCGGCAGAGCGCCGACGTGGCGGCCTATGACTTCACGAGCCGTCCGGTCGCGCAGGCGCTGTCCGACGCGGTCGCGCGCGGCGTGAAGGTCCGTCTGGTCGCCGACGAAAAGAAAAGTCGTGACCGCTGGTCTCTGGTGGGACAGCTCGCGTGCGCTGGCGTGGACGTCCGCCTTAATGGCATGTACAGCATCATGCATAATAAGTTCATGATAACCGACGGCAGCGCGGTGGAAACCGGCTCATTTAATTACACGTTTTCTGCCGAAAAAAGAAATGCGGAGAACGCGCTGGTCATTCAGGATGAACCCGGTATCGCCCGTGAGTATCAGGAAGAATTTAACCGGCTCTGGAATGAATCCGTGCCGGTCACCTGTCCGCGGACTGAATGAAATAAATCAACAGGAGAGGGAAAATAATATGACAACGTATGAAACAGCATTATTCCTGATAGCCGGTATTGTCTCCGGCATCTTCCCTTTTATACTGTCCACTTACAGCGGTGGAAGCAGGACGATTATTCTTCAGATTATAGCAGGCCCGTTGGCCGCCATTGCGTATCGCGGGCTTGCCAGCGTTACTCAGCCAGACGTGCTGACTCTCTCCCTGTGTGCGGGACTGGTGCTGCTGACCGCTGTACTCTTCCGGATCAACCGGGGTGAAAAGACAATCGCATGACTGCGGCGCGGGGAGGCTCAGCTTATGGCGGCAAAGAAAATATACCCCGTCCGGTTCGCCGGGCTTTGGGGCACGCGGGAGTGCGAGGCGGCGTTCCCGACCGCTGGGCCTGAAAAGAGCAAGGTTGGTTTTAAAGCGTGTTACTTAAAAAGTAAACCGTCTTTCAGCCACATTAAGCCTGATTACAATATTAAAGGACGTGTTAAAGATGAGAATTGAGGAAGAAATTATTTGTGAGGGAGAATTCTGGCTTCCTGATAGTGATGACTACCGTGTTATTGGTAAAATTATAATCAACAATGAAGAAGCTATGCGTGTTGACTTATATGGATTTCTTGAACGAGGTAATTTTTCTTCTGAATCAAAGAGATATCCTGTAATACTCGGAGTTGTAGAGAAACTCGGTGAACTGACTCTTTTAAATTCATTCGTATCTGTTTTCAACATATCTTTCTCGGGTGTTAATCGTTCAAAAATTATCACAAATATGATTTATTCAGGCGTTCATTTAACTGAGCCGGAAAAAAACTTTTTCAAAGAATGTCGATTAAAATGCGATTATCTTGATGAGTGGATGGATACACCAGGTATTACAGTAGATACAAAATATCCTGATGAGAAACATACAATATCTTACTCGAAGCCTAAAGCTATTTCGTCCAGTTTAGAAGATGGAACGATAGTCCAAATTGATTATGAATACACTTTGCCTGGATATCCAGTTTTGAAAGAGGCAGGCTACACACAACAAGCTTTTATTAAGATAATACCGATTAAAAGTATGGAGTTATCATACTTCACTTCTTTTGCTGCAAAGTTATCTAACTTCATAACGCTATCTCTGCCAGACAATGGATTAAGCGAGATAACCAGCTTTTCTTGCATTATGGGAAATAAAGAAAGTAAAAATTCAATATGCGTTAATGTATTTTATAAAAGTTTATCGAGTGTAAATAAAAGAAAAATAAATGCAAATGACATGCTTTTTAAATATAAAAACATTGCCGCTTCCTTTAATTGCATTCTTAATAAGTGGATTAATTCCTACACTCAAATCGAGTCAGCAATACAATTGTATTTTTCATATATTGCGGGTCGGCAGACTTTAATTGAGGCCAGATTTCTGACTTTAGCTCAGTCACTTGAGATATTGCACCGAAACACAACATCAGAGAAGTATATTGACGAGGGAAAGTACGATGAACTAGTAAACACGCTTATTGAAAACTGTCCGGAGACGCACAGGAAATGGTTAATGGGAAGGCTTTTGACTGGTAATGAGTTAAGTCTCAATAATCGGCTAATTAATCTTTTTATGCCTTTTCATGAACACTTAGGCGGAAAAAGAGGGGTTGAAAAAATAGCCAGGAAAACTACCGCAACAAGAAATTATCTAACTCACTATAGTCCATTAAGTAAACGAGAGGCGGTAAATGGTGAAGCATTAGTAAAGCTGATATTTGTTCTTGAAATTGTAATTCTATTTCATCTCTATACTATTGCGGGATTAAATAACGAAAATTTCCATCGCCTACTTACTGAGACTGCAAATCCTCTGAAAATGAAACTTGGATACGCATTGTCAAAGACTGAAAAAAAGAAGGTTTGATAATTCTAAAAAATGACAAGTGCAGTGGCCTATACTCATCTATTTATGACTATAGGCCGCTGTGTATATTAATCTATCTGGTAGATGATTTTCAGTGGGCTGCCAGTTCTCTGAAAAATTCTGGGTTTGCCTGAATTGTGGCCAGAACTTTAGCCGCCAAACCTGTCGGATTCCTTCGCCCGGCCTCCCAGCTTTTGATTGTGTCAACGCTGGTTCCTAATACAGTGGCCATCTCACTTTGTGAAACATTAAGCTTGGCCCTGAGAGCTTTTACGTCAGCCAGCTCAAATCTAACCGTCCGGGATGGAGCTTTCTTTCCATTGCGTATTTCCACCGCTTCCTCGAGCGAAGCTTTAAGATCTTCAAAAAAATTCATTTTATACCTCGCCTTTCAACTGTTTAGTAAGCTTTTTCAAAACCACCTTTTCTGATTCAGTCAAACTGTCTTTAACAGTTTTAGGATATGCTAAAACCAGAAAAATCACTTCTGCACTAGCCAGAAAGTAAATGACACGAGCACTGCCACTCTTTCCCTGATTTCCTGTTGCCATCCGGATTTTTCTAAGCCCTCCGGTCTTCTGAATCAGGTCTCCACTATCGGGATGCTCAATCAAAGCGCATTGTAGTTCCCTGAGTTCATCATCGGTGGCGATATCCTTTATCTGGCGCGTAAACATTGGTGTTTCAATAAATTCGATCGCGTTACTCAATTGAGCCTCCTGCTTAATCATGGTGTACATTGTACGCCTTTTCATTAACTCGTCAAGCTCACAATGACTTATATGTGATTCATGCAGAAAATAACCCTCTTTTTATGAACCTAAATAACAACTTAGATGTTTCCCGCCACAGGATCCGGAAAAGGGTATATTTGATAATAGGGTGACTAACTTTACATAAAGGGCATCGGGGCACATTATCTTGGAAAAATAGTACCTAACGCATATTATTCATGGAATTTCTTATGGAAGACGCAGGATAACTATGTTTGGAAAAATTCTGAAAAGTATCTCATGGCAGGTCAGAACTGAATTCCGCCGGAGCCTGAAGTCGAATCGTGATTACAAAAAGCTCCGCTGGAACCCGGCGGAGAAAGTACTTATTGCCTGCTCCACCCACTACATCCGCGCCATGCTGGTTCTCTGGTCTGCAGCCTTCGGGTCGGTTGGAGTGGTGCAGTATTTTCGCCCTGTATTGCAACCTTTCGCTCAGCAGCATTTTAAGGACATTACCAAGCTTTCGGACTGGATGTCTAATTTACTGGGGAGCCAGCTGACTATTATCGGTATTGTTTTTCCGCTGGTCGTAGGTCTTATAAGCGTTCTGTTTCAAAAGAAATCAGCAAGGATCCATATCCAAGCCGCATATCAGCTTCATTCCGGGTATATGTTTTCTGGCCTGAGTGGCCTTTCACTTGCAGCGTTTATTGTGTTAGGCGGTATGACGTTATCTCTCGGAGACAGATATCTTAATACTTCTTTCGCCGTAACAGCTTTTTTGTGGATGTTATTAAACATTTTCCTGTCAATCTGGTTTTTCGTCACCAGTTTAAATGTTCTGGATGAGAGAAAACGTGATCGTCTTATGAATAAGTATTTCTTGTCACAGGTGGTCGATAATTACATTAAGGATGAATATATTACTCAATGGCTCCGCTATCCGGGGGGTTACATAGGTGAAAATTACCTGCGTAGTATTAAAATACTTCCATACTCTTTCCCTGAAAAAGAAGAGATGACCCATGTTATATTTGCTATACGCAATAACGAGGTTGTCAAAGATATCTATTTAAAACCTCTTTTATTCCTGTTAAGACGACTTAAATCGATGAGTGGATATGATGCGTCGATTATTCTTCTTCCTTCCTTTGGGCGAAATTCTGGTAAAATAACTCTGCTATCATCGAAAGGAGTCATGCCTGTTTCAAGTTTATGGCGCTGGTTATATAGGCATTGTTTTGTGATGGGGTATTCTGAGAAAAAAAGTAATCTGGATAATATTACCTTTGATTTCTTTGGTGAGGTATACGATGCACTTAACGATAAAAATATTAGCGTCTTCAGAGCAGGAATTGAGCGATTAACAGATACCTATACCTCTATCAAAAGAAGTTACAATTACGGGATCGATAAAAATTATCTGGATGAAGTAAAAGAATCGGGAGTGAGCCATACATTCAGTGATTCCTTCCATTATGATTTGAGAAGGTTTGTTAGTGAATCCGTAAAATCAACAGAGTTTTCAGGCGAATATTTTCATGAATCAATGAAAATACCACTGCATGTATACATACAAACACAGAGCACGCGTTTTACCGATTTTAGACAATTTTTACTCTCGCTTTTCAGAGTGTGGCATGTGTTAAACGAGTGGAAATCAGGACTAGGCGTCACCCTTTCTGCCAGCCAGGAGCAGACGCATCAGGAACTAGTCCGCAATTTTATTGGCCTTTGGGAGGGCTGGAGTATGGGCTCGATCATTGGCAAACCCGGAAACGAAGATTATACAGGCCGCCTTGTCTATCATCTGCATAACACAGCACGGTTGCTCATCCCATCTGTGGTTGCAGATAATGCTTACTCCGCACGACACGCTAACGACGTTCTCTGTCTGTGGTTGAACCAGAGCCGGTTCTCACGACACTGGCAGGAAGAATACCGCTGGCACAGTTTCTTCCTGACTCCCGATTATCTGTCTTTGGAGGAAACAGAACCGCAGTGGGCAGTTCTACTCAGGGGAACTCCTTATAGCAGAGAGGCCGCCTTATCCATTATGTTTGCAAATGCCTTATCTGACTTACGCCTGCTGATGGCAGGCTATCTGATTGCGCATTTCCAACTACAAGAGAAAATAGATTTAGCTGATCTTGTTAATCATCTCATTACGTCTGAATTATATGAAGACAGAGACACCCATGATACGTTGACACCTGCGTTCAGAAGGTCTGTCGATATCATTGACATGATACTGAGAATTGAACACTGTCGCCTTAAAACTGAAAAAAATTGGTATGGCGGGTTATCACAATCAATAGAGGTTATGAACTCTTATAATGAAAGACCTTACATTCATGGGCGTATTTATACATCTAATATTGAGGATTTTGGAAGCCTCTACGGAGCGTTTTCCTTGCTTGCTATCAAGCTGGCCCAACCTGCTGAACATGTTACACAGCGGCTTAATGAAGCCCTTGCGGAGGGGTTGTTTTCCTATTCCGGTAAAGAAAGAATTATTTTTATTCTTGAAAGACTGAAGCGGGACCCATCAATCCCTTATGAAGGCTACATCATTTCAGAAGCAGAATATGCAACGAATGTGGTTTTCTTTAATGATGTTCTGGATAAATATATTGAAGTCTTCAATCGTAGCAAATCGGCAGATATCGTTGCTGCTGAGGTTGACCTTGAACGACTCAGAAATATCGACAATCGTCTGACAAGAGAACTTCCGGAAGCACTATCCGATGATACTTTACTTAAAAATATAATCTTTTCTCAAAGTTCAGAATGTGATCGCAACTGGATCATGAGATATATTCCTGTGACTGTTCCCAAAGACTATGTTGCCAGAGAAATTAATCAGAATGTATACGGAGAGTTCCCCTCTGTATCTGAGGTGAAGAGAAATATTCTCCATAGACTGCATTATTTACTGTGGCAATCAAGGACCGAATTAACGATGCAGGTTAATGCCCTCGAAAAGCTGTTAATGGAAGTGGCGAAACTTTCCGCAGAGCAGAATAATTACTTTCTGGTGATCTATGGTTCCCGCTTCAACGAAGAGCTGAGGGAGCTGGTCTATCAGCCGGAAAGGCATGAGGCATTAAGCATACATGTAGATGTTCACGCCAGAGGTATCGGTTCTCTGCCAGTCAGAATAAATAACTGCCTTATTTACCTTGTCCACAATTCTGAAAAGGAATTTTCGCTCATGGTCAGAGCTGAATCCTTTGGTGAACTCAGGCTGTTCAAGTATCCGGATGGAACCCTTTTCAACACCTTCTACCGCAGCAGCGCCGATCCACTTGAAGGTGTTATGAAAACGCTCTGGGAAATGGAGATGGATATTACCGGGCCATTAGTGGCCCGTTTTGAACATAGCTGAACAAAAGCACGGCGAACATTTTGGAAGCGCTGTTAATTTTCCATAGAATTAATAATGTACTAACAATTTGCTCACTTCTTCTGCTTAGATCCGGAAAAAGGCGGAAGCGGTGTAGAGCCCATGTTTATGAATTTATGGAGGATTGAGGACGGCTTAGCACCTTACATACTCATTATGGGATCCGGAAAGTGGCCCCAAAGGAAAAATTCAGAGGCAAGAAGTTAAAAATGCCATTTTATAAAATATATATTTAAATCAGTATATTAAGGTGATTTTGATGCATGCCCTACATGTGTTGTGAAGTTTTCGGAAGCCTGGTAACACTACTTACAGGCCGAAACAGAAGGTGCTTTTATTGAACAGGCCTGAAATTCATACTGCACGAGACCTCTAAAACCCTTTTGAAGCGATTATTTGTGAAACAATATGTAGTTTTCAGAGTCTCTCCTTATACAGGCCTTACATGGACCTGAGGTGAACCAATCCGCATCAGGGTGCTGATTCCAGAGTAGATATTAAGCTCTGAGCGGTATCATCAGATGGTCACGAGCAACTCAACCACCCGGACATTAAAATCCTACGGGCAAAATGCCCAAAAAATTTAAGATTACCCCGCGCGATACCCTTTCCGGGCGAGGTTCGCCCGGGAAGAATCACTCCAATCAGGACAATAAGGTTATGCCCGGGCACCGGCACCGGTTAACCCGCTCTGAAAAACTCATTTATTCGCGACCGGAGGGTTAAAGAGACCTTTATGGGGGCCCCGTCACGGCGCTATATGACCGTATATATTCTGATCGTGAAAAGTTCCGTTAAGTAACTCGGCCTTCCGCATTTTTCCTTCCAGGACAAAACCGCAGCGTCTGGCGACTTCATTACTTTTTTTGTTATTCACTGAGCACTTTATTACGTACCGGTTCATTAATTTTCGGTCAGAATAATATTTTACCAGCGCGTTCAGGGCTCTGGTTATTACCCCCTGACCTTGCACCCTCATATCGAGCCAGTATCCGATATATGCGGTTTTATTGGCGCTGTCGATACTGTTGAATGACAGTAAGCCCACTGCCGCATCGTTGTATAAAATAACATACGTTTTTCCCTCATTTTTCTGATGAGCCAAAAGACAGGCGTCAAGAAAGCAGGACTCATCATCTACCGTTTTAACAAACCGGGGCCATGCCATAAATTTGCTGAATTCTTCCCGGTTGTTATCAACCACGCTGAAAAGCTCTGCGGCAAAGCGGGAAGAGGCCGGGGCCAGTTGTATATTCTTATCAACGCAGATGGACTGTTCAGCATGCATAAGATCCAGTATGGCAGAAGGTAAGGCTGGCGACGGAAGCCTTGCAGTGATGATTTCTTCGTTCAGCAGGGCATAAACCGGAGGCTTAGTCCGGGTCCATTCGTTAGCCGTCTGTAAATCATATGCACCGCAACCGCGGATAATAAATAACTGCTTCTCACCAAGATGAAGCGCCCCTCTGGGGAAAAGGCAGTCGTTCTCAAAACAGTTGAAACCGGCAAGTATCTGCGCAGTATCATTCGAGGAGCACTCCCTGTTGCCTAACGGCAACAGGGAATGGTGCCAGTTATGCACGGAAGGTATCCAGTTGATCCCGAGATTTGTCTGGATGACCTCTGAGTCATAGCGGTTTTTCATACTGACCGTTTTCCCAACCGCATATCCGTGGTCTTCGCTGAGGGCTCTTCCGGGTTCGAAAATAAGTTTCCACTTCGCAGGTAAAGCAGGATCATACTCAGCCAGAACGTTAAAAATAGCCCTGAAAAACTCTTCAGGTTGCGCAGTTGCTGCATCCGGATCCGGTGAAAACGAGTCCGCCGGGAATCCGCTGCCCATATCAAGATGGCCCCCCTCTGGCATGTTTTCTATCAGAAACGGCAGCCATTCCCGGAGGCTGTCCGCAACTTTTGATGGGTTCTCAAGGTTGGACCCGGCGTGCAGATGAAATCCCCTGATGCTGATATCAGGACAGGTGGTCAGGAGAGGAATGATTTCATTCCTGAACTCTTCAGCGGTTACACCGAAGCGGGAGCGCTGTGAGTCACTGTAGAAGTGTGACAGCCTTATGCCAATGCCGACCTTCCGGTTTTGACCGCACAGTACTTGATTAATTTCACTTAACTCATGGGCGCTGTCGACATGGATCAGGGCTTCCTTATCCAGTGCCAGATTAAGATCCTCTGAGTTTTTATATGGGCCGTCAAGAATGATTCGATCGCCGGTAAAGCCGGCCTTCAGGGCCAGCTTAAACTCGTCTGAAGAGCAGACTTCTGCGCTCAGTCCCTCTTCTGCAATCAGGCGAAGAAATATCCCCAGAGAACATGACTTAACCGAAACTGCAATAACGGCATCCGGGAAATACGCTTTACAGGCCGCAGTCATATGCCGGGCTTGTTTCAGGGCCGTATCAGCATCAAAAATAAAAAAAGGGCGTTCCGCATGGGACGGTCGTGCGGCAAGCGCGTGAGCTGCCGCAATGATGCGCTGGTTAACTATTTTTTGCGCCATAACTGTATGGTTACCCCCTGATAGTCGCGTTGATCGTTGAGAGGTTCGCGGATAGCAAGATAGCGCTCATAAAAAGCATTTTGAGTGGTTTCGTCTAACTCACGGGTAAATTCATTCTCAGCGGAGACATAGCGCAGCAGGTTTTCTTTTAGCTCCTCCTGGGGCTGAGACGACAACTCGTGATTTTTTTCGTGATATAACTCAAGGTCTTCTCGTGCAAAAAAATCATGCCAGTATTTAAGTGTCCAGTCAGGGTCGGGTCTGAACCCTATCGCATTGTAAACACTGTTGATGATTTCTTGGCCGGGTTGTTTCCTGTAGTAAAAATTTGACGTACAGATTACGCCTTGTGGTCTCAGCACCCGTGCCACTTCAGCCAGCGCTTTACTTCTTTCCTGAATAAACGCGAAGTTACATCCACCGAGAATATGCGTAAAGGTGTCGTCGCTGAAAGGAAGACTGCAAGCGTCAGACACCTGATAGCGTAATTTATCCTGGGCGCCCATCGCGGCTGCTTTTTCACGGGCGGTGCTGATGGCTATTTCAGAAATATCAATTCCCTCAGCAGAAGAGCTCGTCTTGCTGAAACAGTACCGGGAGCTGTAACCGGTTGAACAGGCAAGATCCAGCAGGACCGAATTATTGCTGATGCCCGCATGTTCGATCCAGTAATCAACGGTGTAGGCGCTACCCGGAGGCGTATTATCCTGCTTCATTAGGGCCACAAAATCCGGATAGCTCATGGAGCGGAGAAATTCAGGGGTAATAGCTTTATGAGCTTGTTCGTTCATGTCACTTCCTCATTGAATTGCTTCTTGATGACGGATAACCAGCGAACCATTACCAGGCCACAGAGTAAAAAGGCAACGGTCGGTAAGATGAGATAGCTGACTGGCGGGATTTCTTCAGGCAGAAATGAAATGATACTCAGTACGATGACTGAAAAAATGCGGCCACTGAATGAGACCGCGCCGACAATTCCCGAGACATACGACGTCTGCTGGTCATTGAGCTCGGAAAAGAAAAGGCTTTTGGCACCGACCGGTACGGTGCAGATAAAGCCATGAATCAGGGAGAACGCGATGACGGCTAAATAGGTCTGCCCGGCAATGACCAGTCCGTATAAAGCAATGCACATAATGCAAGCTATAAATGAAAAGTGCTTAATCAGCTTTGTATACTTATGATCCGATACGTGATGCCGGGACATAAATGCGTTAGCAACGTACTGCGCTGAGAATGCGCCTATGTGACAGAGCATGAGAACCAGCAACTGTGTGGTATCCAGGTGTCCGGTGTTTTGCCTTGACAGTATGATTGGCTGCCAGAAATGAAAAATGATCTGGATACCAGCGCTGAAAAAACAGGTCAGAAGAATAAACAGGGAGCCGCCGGCGGTATTTTTAAATATCCATAATGTTTCCTGAGCATTCTGAATGAAACTTTTATTCTTATTTCCCTCATTTATGATGTTGTTTTTTTCCGGAGTGGCAATAAAGGCAAACGCAATGACAATCATCATTAACCCGGAAATTGTATATCCGGTGGCAAAATTCCCTGAAAAATAAATTGTGGCAATGCCGGCGATGCCTGTTATAACGCTTCCGAAGGAGTTAACCTTCTGACAGAGATGAGCGTAGTGAGAAAAACGGTCTTTTTCATTTTCAAGAGAATGGTATACCCATCCGTCGATTGCCCCCGTGATAAGGCAGATCCCCGCCGCATATACTACCTCAGAGACAGCCAGGTAAACCATATCCGGCGACTGGAGGCAAAGGGGATAGAATAAAGCCGTGAGAACAACCCCTCCAACGACAGAGTATTTTCTGTGATATTTATCCGCCAGAACCGCACACGGAAAATCGAGGGTGAGGATTGTTACTGAAAAAATGACCTGCAGCAAGGCAAGCTGCGGCAGACTGACACCGGTGGATAACAGAAATACAGCGTGGTAAACACCTATCAGCATACGTACGGCATTATATGAACCGTAAGTCACTGCCAGAGTTTTCGGGACATTCATGAATGCTCACCACAGATGGCACAGTGTGGATTCTTATCAAGCGCCCGTTCCTCGGTAAAAAGCCGGTCACTCCAGATCCCGATGCGACGATTGACTGACAGAGGTTGGCCATAGCCGCCAAGAAATTTTAGGACATCATTTGCGCACAGGGCAGCAGAGAGAGCATTCACCGGTGGAAAAGTCGCAACCTTGAAGTTGTTATTAATTGCCCTGCATGCATCGTGTATAGTGTTGTCTTTTATTTCTGGCAGATCGCCAACGGAGGAATGGCAGGCATAACAGCCGGTTTTTCCCGGGATATAAAGCGGACCAAAAACGGCGATGTCATTAACATAGCCCGCATTGATG
>NZ_JACVUO010000026.1:0-50803 GCF_016625145.1 Pantoea sp. S61 | reverse complement strand
GCAACGTTATCCGTTGCGGCCTCCATTAAGATCTTAACTGACAAGCATTACGCAATCAGCGGCCGTTTTTGTATTCAGCAGGGTAATCAGCCTTTGGCTTTGGTTACTGCCACCATCGCTGGACGCAACAGGCGACCATTGAGGGTATAACCACGCTGCATCACCATCAGTACATGGTTCGGTGCCATGTCTTCTGATTCAATCATCGACATCGCCTGATGCACATCCGGGTTGAATGGCACGTTGGTTTCACCGACCACTTCAACACCATACTTACGCACGGCACCCAGCAGGGATTTCAGCGTCAGTTCGATGCCTTCAATCATCGAAGCCAGTTCGGTGTTCTCTTTATCAGCCACTTCCAGCGCGCGCTCGAGGCTATCAATCACCGGCAGCAGTTCGTTGGCAAATTTTTCCAGCGCAAACTTGTGCGCTTTTTCCACATCCATTTCGGTACGGCGACGGATGTTTTCAATCTCCGCCTGAGCGCGCAGCTGTGCTTCACGCACGCCGCCTTGCGACTGGGCTAATTCCGCTTCCAGTTGCGCGATACGCTCATCACGCGGATCCACCTCAGTTGCCGTCTCTGCGTCCACGTGCTGCTGATCCTGTTGAATTTCGTCTGAGACTTGCTCGTTAGGGGTGTTCTGTTCTTTACTACTCATGAATTTCTCCGCGTTTTGCACATTCATCTCGCTGGTTGGCTTATTATGGGGATCAGTTTGACGGTTTCAAGTGAACCCATCACATTGCCTGGCCGTTTTGGCTTATGAGGAACACGCGCTAAATGAACAAACACTTTAACTGCATTGGGATTGTCGGCCATCCGCGCCATCCTACTGCGTTAACCACCCATGAAATGCTCTGGCGCTGGCTGACAGCAAAAGGCTATGAGGTGATCGTCGAGCAGCAGATTGCGCGCGAACTGAACTTGAAAGATGTGGAAACCGGCAGCCTGGCGGAAATCGGCCAACGTGCCGATTTAGCCGTGGTAGTGGGCGGTGACGGCAATATGCTGGGCGCCGCACGCGTGCTGGCACGTTATGACATCAAAGTTATTGGGATTAACCGCGGTAATCTCGGTTTTCTCACCGATCTCGATCCCGATAACGCACAGCAACAGCTGGATGATGTGCTGCAGGGCGAATACTTTGTTGAAAGCCGTTTCCTGCTGGAGGCGCAGGTGTGCAAAGAAGCGTGCTCGCCAAGGATTGGAAGCGCCATTAATGAAGTGGTACTGCACCCGGGCAAAGTCGCCCACATGATCGAATTTGAAGTGTATATCGATGAGGTTTTTGCCTTTTCCCAGCGTTCGGATGGGTTAATCATCTCCACGCCTACCGGCTCAACCGCCTATTCCCTCTCTGCGGGTGGCCCGATACTGACGCCATCGCTGGATGCCATCGCCATTGTGCCCATGTTCCCGCACACGCTTTCCGCACGTCCGCTGGTAATCAACAGCAGCAGCACCATTCGTCTGCGTTTTTCATCGTTGCGCAGCGATCTGGAAATCAGCTGCGATAGCCAGATTGCGCTGCCTATCCAGGAAGGGGAAGATGTGTTGATTCGCCGCAGCGCCCATCATCTCAACCTAATCCATCCTAAAAATTACAATTATTTTAATACCTTAAGCTCGAAACTCGGCTGGTCAAAAAAATTGTTCTGAAAATCACCGCCAGCCACTTTACTGTATAAAAAACCAGTTTATACTGTATGAAAAACCATATCTGTTTTTACATACAGGTGATTTCATGCTGGCACAACTGAACATCAGTAACTTTGCTATCGTTCGTGAACTGGAGATCGACTTTCATCGTGGGATGACAGCGATCACGGGGGAAACCGGCGCAGGTAAATCCATCGCAATTGATGCGCTGGGCCTGTGCCTGGGCGGCCGCTCTGAAGCAGATATGGTGCGTCAGGGGGCCAGTCGTGCCGATATCTGCGCGCGTTTCCAGCTCAAAGCTTCACCTTCCGCCCAGCGCTGGCTGGTGGAGAATCAGCTCGATGAAGGCAACGAATGCCTGCTGCGCCGCGTGATCAGCGCCGATGGCCGTTCCCGTGGCTTCATCAATGGCACTTCGGTGCCGCTGTCACAACTGCGTGAGCTGGGTCAGCTGCTGATTCAAATCCACGGCCAGCATGCCCATCAGCTGCTGCTTAAGCCGGATCACCAAAAACATCTGCTGGATGCTTACGCGGCCCATGATGACCTGCTTGATGAGATGCGTCAGCACTACCAGCGCTGGCATCAAAGCTGTCGTGCGCTGGCTCAGCATCAACAGCTGTCGCAGGAGCGTGAAGCACGCCGTGAACTGCTGCAATATCAGCTGAAAGAACTTAATGAATTTGCCCCGCAGCCGGGCGAATTTGAGCAGATTGATGAAGAGTACAAACGCCTCGCCAACAGCGGACAACTGCTCTCTACCAGTCAGCAGGCACTGCAAATTCTCGCCGATAGCGATGACACCAACCTGCAAAGCTTGCTGTATAGCGCGCGCAATATGCTGGGCGAACTCGTGTCGCTGGATGACAAAGTGAGCGGCGTGTTCAATTTGCTGGAAGAGGCAGCGATTCAACTGAGCGAAGCCAGCGATGAGTTGCGCCACTATTGCGAACGTCTGGATCTTGATCCCAACCGTCTGCATGAACTGGAACAACGTCTGTCACGCCAGATTGCCCTCTCTCGTAAACATCATGTGTCGCCAGAGACGTTGCCGGTGCTGTATCAGCAGTTGCTGGACGAAGCAGAACAGCTCTCACAACAAGAGAGCGATCAAGAAACGTTGCAAAACGAAGTCGGTTCACACCATCTGGCGGCCGTCGCCTGCGCGGAAAAACTGCATCAACTGCGTCAGCAGGCTGCGCATGAACTCAGCCAGCTGATCACCCAAAGCATGCGTACCCTGTCGATGCCGCACGGTCAGTTTGCCATTGAGCTGGAGTTCAAAGCCGATCAACTCACGGCGGATGGCGCCACACGAATTGATTTCCGTGTGACCACCAACCCTGGCCAGCCGTTACAACCGCTGGGCAAAGTGGCCTCGGGTGGTGAGCTTTCGCGTATTGCGCTGGCGATTCAGGTGATTACCGCTCAGAAAATGGAAACGCCGGCCATGATCTTCGATGAAGTGGATGTCGGTATCAGCGGCCCAACCGCAGCGGTCGTCGGTCAGATGCTGCGCCAACTCGGTGAATCCACGCAGGTGATGTGTGTGACGCACTTGCCACAGGTTGCCGGTTGCGGACATCAGCACTTCTACGTCAGCAAAGAGACCGATGGCGAGATGACCGAAACCCACATGCAGCAGCTGGATAAACGCGCCCGCCTGCAGGAACTGGCTCGTTTGTTAGGCGGTAGCGAAGTCACGCGCAACACACTGGCCAATGCAAAAGAACTTTTAGCAGCCTGATTTCGCACTTTTTTCTGGCCTGGTGGTCATATGCTTGCTCTGTAGAGGTTTCCAATAGGACAAAGGTTTATTATCATCGGCAGTTATATCGCCATAATAAAGCCTGCCGTAAGCAGAGTTCAGAATTTGATGGCAACAAAACAGCCTGACAAAAGGCGTTTGGCCCCAGAAAAGGAATGTATAGATGCGCTGTAAAACGCTGACTGCCGCGGCAGTGGTAATGTTGATGATGACCGCCGGATGTTCCACCCTTGAGCGCGTTGTATATCGTCCGGATATCAATCAGGGCAATTACCTGGTCGCCAACGATGTTTCGAAGATTCACACCGGCATGACGCAGCAGCAGGTTGCCTACACTCTCGGCACACCGATGATGCACGATCCGTTTGGCAGCAATGTCTGGTATTACGTGTTCCGTCAGGAACCGGGCCATGAAGGCGTGAAGCAGCAAACCCTGACGCTGACCTTTGACAGCAACGGTACGCTGACCAACATTGATAACAAACCGAAACTCACTGGCAGTGAAGACTAAGTGAACGGCAACAAAAAAGGCGCTTAAGCGCCTTTTTTGTGTCTGTCATTCCGCTACTTGTTGCTCGCCGAACGTTCTGCTCGCTGGCGACGCATCTCTTTGGGATCCGCAATCAGTGGACGATAAATCTCCACGCGGTCACCATCCTGAACGCCATCACCTAGCTTCACCGGCCGGCTAAAAATGCCCACCTTATTGCTTGCCAAATCGATGTCTTTGCGCAGTGATAACAAGCCCGAGGCTTTAATCGCCTGCTCGACGGTCGCGCCCTCTTCCATCGTTACCGAACGCAGGTACTGCTTGTTGGGCAGCGCATAAACTACCTCAACGGTGATATCAGGCACGGTAAACCTCTTTCGCGCGCTGACTGAACGCTTGCACCATACTGTTGGCCAATTCTTTGAAAATACGACCGAACGCCATCTCCACCAACATATTGGTGAATTCGAAGTCGAGGCTCAGCTCAACTTTGCAGGCATCATCACCTAAAGACGTGAAGTGCCACCCACCGGTCAGCTTACGAAAAGGGCCATCAACCAGCTGCATTAAAATGCTCTGATTGCTGATCAACGTGTTGCGGGTAGTAAAGGTTTTACTGATGCCTGCTTTAGAGACATCTACCGCTGCCGTCATATGATTTCCGCTATTATCCAATACGCGGCTGCCGGTGCAGCCCGGAAGAAACTGAGGATAAGCGTCCACATCATTCACGAGCTGATACATCTGCTCAGCGCTATAGGGGACCAACGCCGAACGGCTAATCTGGGCCATAATGGTTCCTGTTCATCACAAAACCGTTGAATAATACCATTTTCGGACACCAAACAAAATTCACGGGTTTGCCAGCTGTGCTAAAATAGAGTGTTTTTTACCGCCCCCAGGACAGGGGGATGCGCCCACAGACTGAGTGATGTAGACTACGCCGCACTATGACAAAGAAAAAAGCTCACAAACCCGGTTCAGCCACTATTGCCCTCAACAAACGCGCTCGCCACGAATACTTCATTGAAGAAGAGTTCGAGGCAGGGATGTCGCTACAGGGATGGGAAGTTAAATCACTCCGCGCCGGTAAAGCCAACATCAGCGACAGCTACATTTTGCTGCGCGATGGCGAAGCCTATCTGTTCGGTTCCACCTTCCAGCCGCTGGCCGTTGCCTCTACGCACGTGGTGTGTGACCCCACCCGTAGCCGCAAGCTGTTGCTGAAGCAGCGCGAACTCGATTCGCTTTACGGACGTGTTAACCGCGAAGGTTTCACCGTGGTTGCACTGTCGATGTACTGGAAAAACGCCTGGGCCAAGCTGAAGATCGGCGTTGCGCGCGGTAAGAAAGAACACGACAAGCGTAACGATGTGAAAGATCGCGAATGGCAGATGGATAAAGCACGTATTATGAAGAATTCAAAGCGTTAAGCACTGGATTCACCCGTCACTTTTCTGTAGTATAAGAAGTTCTTGGGGCTGATTCTGGACTCGACGGGATTGTGAAGCCTTAGGTGCATGTCGAGGGGCGGTTTGCCTCGTTAAAAGCCGCAAAAAAATAGTCGCAAACGACGAAAACTACGCTTTAGCAGCTTAATAACCTGCCAAGAGCCCTCTCTCCCTAGCTTCCGCTCTTAAGACGGGGATCAAGAGAGGTCAAACCCAAAAGAGATCGTGTGGATGCCTTGCCTGGGGTTGAAGCACTAAATCTAATCAGGCTAGTTTGTCAGTGGCGTGTCTGTCCGCAGCTGGCCGGCGAATGTAAAGACTGACTAAGCATGTAGTACCGACGGTGTAGTAATTTCGGACGCGGGTTCAACTCCCGCCAGCTCCACCAAAATTCTTTCGCGGCGATACCAGAATCGTCCGCTGAAGTCCTGAAAGCCCGTAAGGTGAAAGCCTTGCGGGCTTTTTTGTGCCAGTGGTTTTATGGGATGATGTAACTGGCTTCTGCAACTATCGATGCTCGTTTGGTTTTTCCCATGCAACTCACCATGTTCTTGATGCGGAAAGCCTATTAAATAAGGTATAAAGCCGCATGAAAATTCCAAACCGAATCCAACCGTTGGTCGATGATGGCCTGATCGACAATGTGCTGCAGCGCCTGAAAAGCGGCAAAGAAGCTGACGTTTACACGGTGATGTGCGGTGATAAAGTCCAATGCGCCAAAGTGTACAAAGAGGCTTCGCAACGCAGCTTTAAACAAGCCGTGCAATATCAGGAGGGGCGTAAAGTTCGCAACTCCCGCAGTACGCGTGCGATGCAGAAAGGCTCAAAATTCGGTCGCAAGCAGCAAGAGGAAGTCTGGCATACCGCAGAAGTCGACGCGCTGTTCCGTCTGGCCAAAGCTGGCGTTCGCGTACCTGAGCCTTATATGTGTCTCGACGGCGTGCTGCTGATGGAACTGGTTACGGATGCTGAAGGCGCCGTGGCACCCCGTCTCAGTGACGTGATTTTATCGGAACAGGAAGCACTGACTGATTTTGCGACGATGATTCGCAATATCGTACGTATGTTATGTGCCGGGATTGTGCATGGCGATCTGTCGGAATTTAACGTACTCCAGGATGAGCACGGTCCTGTGATCATCGATCTGCCTCAAGCAGTGGATGCCGCGGCCAATAACCACGCCGAATCGATGTTTGAGCGCGATGTGAACAACATCACCGCCTATTACGGTCAGTTTGCGCCACAGATTCTGGAAACGCGCTATGCCAAAGAAATCTGGCAACTATTTGAAGATGGCAAGTTGACGCCTGAAACCGTTTTAACCGGTCTGTTTGTAGAAGAAGTTCATGCTGTGGATATGGATTCACTGCTGGACGAAATTATCTCTGCTGAAGATGAGTACTACGACCGCCAGCGTGCTGCCAAAGAGCGGGATGAAGAGTGATAAAGCCAGCATGCGGCTGGCTAATCACTAAGTGTAAACCTGCAACAATCGTTAAAGCTGTACTGCAACTCATTGTGGGCGGTAATTCCCTTATACCGATTCGAAGCTTTTTTTTATCTCAGCTATCGCACTTTCCGAAAGCAAAAGCACAGATTTAAGGCTAACCTCAATCCGCTCAATGATCTCCTCTCGTGGCCCCATTCGCCATGCTTCGCTGGCGTAAAAATCCTCCAGCACAGATTCCAACTGTTCTTCGTTTTCAAAGGCGCGCATCAGAAAGTAACTATCGGCATCATGGCGAGAACAACCAAAAGCGATAATGCGAATGCCCTGCCTTTTATGAAGGGGAACGCTGGTATTACACATGATTTGATGGAAGGACTCACCAGTACCCGCTTTCAATCGGTATTGCAGGATTTCAACAGTCTTTACTTTTACCTCATCTCCTTGAGAATTTTTATTACCTTAATGTGGACCTAAAATCTCCCATTTAACTCTCGTAGGTAAAGTGTTGCGTTCCTTTAACCCGGGATGAGTCACAACATTTAGCACCCAGAAAAGCTTTTAGGCATGCGTAAGGTGACATGAACTGCAGTACACAATTTCCCCACCCTCCAAACCCGATGATTCAATTAAGGTTATTCCTGGAGCCAATTCTGGCAGAGCGTGCCATTGTTAACTACGCTCATAACTCACAGAGCGATTGATGAGGGAATATTCATGAAAAAGACAATTATTGCTGTATCTGCCCTGCTGCTGGCTTCTTCGGCGTTTGCCGCTACCACACATGCAACTGACGACACCGTCGCGAACGCGCAAGCGGGCGCAAACACCGCCAAAGAGAAGCTGCATCAGGCGCAGCATCAGGGCGAAGAGCAGAAACTGAAAGCCAAGCATGCTGTTGAAGGTAAGAGCGACAGCACCAGCAGCAAAGTGAGCGAAGGCGCACAGAAAGGCTGGAACAAAACCAAAGAAGGCACTGAAAAAGGGTGGGATGCTACCAAAGAAGGTGCGAATAAAGGCTGGAATAAAACCAAAGAAGGTGCCAGCGATCTGAAGAAGAAAGTGACCGAATAACGTCTACTGACAAAGTCCCGAAAGGCCGCGATTGCGGCCTTTTTCGTTTTTTGCCGCTTTGCGTCCGGCTCGATATCGACTTACACTTCGCCCAACACTCATTAACCATTTTTACTTATGTCTGACACCTTCAAACGCCAGCCCTTGCCTTTACCCAACGGTCACAACAAAGTGCTGTTGCACTCCTGCTGCGCCCCTTGCTCGGGTGAGGTGATGGAAGCGATGCTGGCTTCCGGTATCGATTACACTATCTTCTTTTACAACCCAAACATTCATCCGCTGAAAGAGTACGAACTGCGTAAAGAGGAGAATATCCGCTTTGCTGAGCAGTTCGGTGTGCCTTTCGTGGATGCCGATTACGATAAAGATAACTGGTTTGATCGGGCCCGAGGCATGGAGTGGGAACCGGAGCGAGGCATCCGTTGCACCATGTGTTTCGACATGCGCTTTGAACGCACTGCGCTGTATGCCCATGAACATGGCTTCCCGGTGATCACCAGTTCCCTGGGCATTTCGCGCTGGAAGGATATGAAGCAGATTAATGACTGCGGCGTGCGTGCGGCAGCGCACTATCCCGACATGCTGTATTGGGAGTTTAACTGGCGTAAAGGCGGTGGATCATCACGCATGATCGAGATCAGCAAGCGCGAGCGTTTCTATCAGCAGGAGTATTGCGGCTGCATCTACTCGCTGCGCGACAGCAACCGCCATCGCGTGGCCAGTGGGCGTGAGCGTATCGAGATTGGTGTGCAGTACTACCAGCCCGACGAGTAAAGAAGTCGCCTGCTGGTAGCGGTCAGCAGGCGCTTACTATCACCAGGCTAACTGCTTGCCGCTGTAATCGACATAGTGGTGCCCGCCCTGCCCGACAAAGCGATCCAGTTGCGCCACTAACCCTTGAGCACTTTCGACCGCCGTAATATCCGCATCATCCCCGCCCATATCGGTTTTGACCCAGCCCGGATGCAATGAGAGCAAAGTTGTGCCCCGCGTAGACATCTGCTGAACCAGAGCGCGGCTGAGCATATTCAACGCGACTTTACTGGCAGAGTAATAGGGTCGAATCGCTTCGGCATTTTCCGTCAGGCTGCCGAGACGCGATGTCGTGATGCCAAGCACGCCCTGTTTTTCCGACAGCAAGGGTAACAGGCCTTCAGCCATACGCACCGGTGCAACACTGTTGGTCATAAACAGTTGCATTAACTCTTCATCACTGGTGGCAATCAACTCCATCGAATCTGGGCCGAGAATACCCGCATTGATCAGCGCCCGATCAAACTGCTCACCCTTGAGTTGCGAGAGTAGCTGTTCACGCTGAGTGGCAACGGTAATATCCAATGGTAGCCAACGCAGCTTTTCATGCTGATACGAAACGGCAGTGCTGCGATAGGTGGCGGTGACGTCCCAACCGTCAGCAAGCAGTTGCTGCACGACGGCTAATCCAATCCCCTTTGAAGCACCGATAATTAACGCACGTTTTGAATAGCTCATTTGTCCCTTCCCGCAGTTTAAAGACGAAAAGGGCAGGATAACCTGCCCCTGGTTGACTAACGAAACAGCAACGTTAGCACGACGATGACCACCATCATGATCAGCAGATGGCACACCACTTTATTAAGATTCCGATTCCGCATAGCGCCTCCATGGGGTCAGAACCACTGGCCGAAGCGTTTGATGTAGAGCATTTTCATGCCCTGCGCGACCACGCAGTAACCTAACAACGTCGCAACCAGCCATGGGAAATAAGCCCACGGCAACGGCGTCAATCCCACCATGTGCCCCAATGGGGAGAATGGCAGCAGGATGCCTGCAATCATCACACATGCCGTGGTCAGCAGTACCGGTAACGCGGCGCGGCTCTGGATGAAAGGAATTTTCTGGGTGCGCAGCATGTGCACCACCAGCGTCTGTGACAGCAATCCTTCTACAAACCAACCGGACTGGAACAGTGACTGCATTTCCGGTGTATTCGCGGCAAATACGTACCACATCACAGCAAACGTCGTGATATCAAAGATCGATGATGTTGGCCCAATCCACAGCATAAAGCGTTTGATATTGCGCGCGTCCCATTTGCGCGGTTTGCGCAGGAACTCACGGTCCATTTTGTCCCATGGCAATGCCAGTTGAGACAGGTCATACATCAGGTTCTGAATCAGCAGATGAATTGCCAGCATCGGCAGGAACGGAATAAAGGCGCTCGCTACCAGCACAGAGAACACATTGCCGAAGTTGGAACTGGCCGTCATGTTCAAATACTTGATGATGTTGCCGAAGGTCTCACGCCCTTTCATCACCCCCTCTTCCAGCACCATCAGATCCTTTTCCAGCAGGATGATGTCAGAAGACTCTTTGGCGATGTCCGCTGCGCTATCCACTGAAATCCCGACATCGGCATCACGCAGGGCTGGCGCATCATTAATCCCATCGCCGAGGAAACCGACGGTGTGCCCTTGCTGCTGCAATGCACGCAAGATGCGAGATTTCTGCAGCGGTGTCAGTTTGGCGAACACCGCGCTGTGTGCTGCTGCCTCCGCCAATTGTTCGTCACTCATCATCGCAATCTGATCGCCTGTCACGATCTCGCCGCTATCAATGCCCACCTGCTGGCAAATCCGTGCAGTGACCACCGGGTTATCGCCGGTCAGCACTTTGACGCTCACGCCATTGTCACGCAGCGCGGTAATGGCTTTGGCGGCACTCTCTTTAGGCGGATCGAGGAAGGTTAGCAGCCCTTCCACAGTTAAACCTTGCTCATCTGCGACGCTCAGCGCCTGCTGCAAGCCCGGCTCCTCCAGTACACGACTCGCCACCAGCAATACACGGAAGCCTTGCTCGTTGTACTGATGGGCCAGTGCTAACAATTCAGCGCGGCGTTTTTCGTCGAGCGGCTGAATCAGTTTTCCTTCACGCTCAGCCGTAGCGATGCTCAGCATCTCTTCTACGGCACCTTTGCAGATCAGCATCTGTTGATTGAGCCGGCGATCGCGCACCACAACAGAGACGCGGCGACGCACGAAATCAAACGGCAGTTCATCCACTTTGGCGTAATAGTCACCCATGTCCGCCGTCACACGATCTTTGCCGTAACGCAGAATGGCGCGATCCATCAGATTCGGCGTGCTGCTCTGATAGTGGCTGTTGAGCCAGCTCAGCATCAGTACGCGCGAATTTTCCACTCCAGCGCAATCCAGATGATGCTCAAGAATGATGTTGTCCTGGGTCAGCGTGCCGGTTTTATCGGTACACAGGATGTCCATCGCGCCGAGGTTTTGAATCGCGTTCAGTCGTTTGACAATTACTTTGCGGCGCGACATGGCAATCGCACCTTTTGCCAGGTTGGAACTGACAATCATCGGCAGCATTTCCGGGGTCAGACCCACCGCCACTGCCAGCGCAAACAGCGAGGCATCCAGCCAGTCACCTTTGGTTAACCCGTTGATCAACAGCACGACCGGTACCATCACCAGCATAAAGCGGATCAGCAGCCAGCTGACGCTGTTCACGCCACGATCAAAAGCAGTTTGCGAGCGATTACCGACAATCGATTTCGCCAGGCTGCCAAAGTAGGTTTCGCCGCCGGTTGCTACTACCACGGCTTTGGCGCTGCCGCTGGAGACGTTGGTGCCCATCAGACACACGCTGCCGAGTTCCAGCAGTGAAGCCCCGTGATCGCTCGCTCCCGCGCCTTTGCTGGTGACGTGGCCCGTAACGTCATATTTCTCAACGGGCAGTGATTCACCGGTCAGGATCGCCTGGCTGATAAACAGGTCACGCGAATCCAGCAAACGGACGTCGGCAGGCACCAGATCGCCAGCAGACAGATAGATAATGTCTCCGGGGACTAAAGTGGCAATATCCACTTCCTGTTTAGCCGGGGGCTGTTGGGCAGATTCCCGACGCAGCACGGTGGCAGTGGTGCGCACCATGGATTTCAACGCCTGCGCGGCTTTATTGGTGCGGAACTCCTGCCAGAAGCGCAGCAAACCGCTGAGCGTTACCATCGTCACAATGATGATGACACCGGTCAGGTCGGTCTCCTCGCCTTTACGTAATGGCAGCAGGTAGTCAGTGAAAAAACTCACCGCTGCCAGCGCCATTAATACGTAGATGAACGGGTTATTGAATGCCTGGATCAGCTGAATCAGCGCGTGCGGCGCTTTATCATGCGCCACCTGATTACGGCCATAGACTTCCAGACGCGCTTCGGCTTCGCGTTCGCTCAGGCCCAGCGCATCACTGCGCAGGCGAACCAGGGTTTCATCGGCGGTGAAACCGGCTTCATCTTCAATCAGATAGCGCGGCGTTTTCTGACGCTGCGGGCGTGCGTTGCTCCAGGATTTTTTTTCCTGGTTGAGTTTCATGTCAGTCATGATGACATTCCTCTATTTATTACGGCAATAACAGTCCCTGTGCGGGGAGCACATTAACGGGGATAAATTAAATTAACGACGATGCGTTAGATGATTAAAAATGACCTATCGGGAATTTCCATATTACCTCCCGTAAATAAAAGACGAAGAAATTCGCTCGTTAAAATAACGAGAAATAGCGATAACGATGTCAATGATGCCGCAGAGTGCGATCTTCAGTCAGTCCAGATTTGCCAGTTAGCCTGACTATGGACGTGCTGAAACGCGCCATAACAGCGGTTAATTCTGCACGCTGAAGATCAGCGCGCGCATCGAGGCGGAGGAAAAAGTGCGTTTAAAATCATGTGCATGATGAAATCCCCACGGATATCTATCCGCTACTATCGTTTAAAAGGGAACAATCATCAGAAAGGAGAGAGGATTGCTGCCCGCCGTGTTGGCAAGCAGCGACAAAAGAATTCGCGCGTCAGCTTGCCTTGTGTTGCCATCTAAAAGGGTGACTGTCCAACTGAATTCTCCTGTTTGAAGTTGGCGCCATTATATTCCTGAGGAATTCGAAGTAAAGTTAATTATTTCCGTTCAGCAACGAGTTTAAATTCCGTTGTGATTTGGTTGATGAAAGGACAAAAATTAGCGAGTCTGTAGCACTGCGCGGCACGATAGCAATAACAGTATATTTAACAGGCTTATAACCAATCCGCCGCGCTTAGAACCGTAAAGCATATGCATAGCCATAAATTGACTATTCTTCATTACGGCGCTCTCGTAAACTCGCATTACTTTTTTAAGGCAAGGAAACAACATGAAAAAAATCATTCCCTCACTGCTGGCGTTATCGCTGGTAGCCGCCTTCTCCTCTCAGTCCGCAACACCAAAAGATACGCTGGTGATTGCGCAGTCGACTGATGATGCTGATAGCTTTGATCCGGCGCAGGGCTTTGAACTCACCACGGTGCAAGCGTTTACTAACATCTATCAACGTCTGGTCCAGTCAGACCCGACCAATCCCACCGATTTGAAGCCAACGCTGGCAACCTCATGGACGCCAGGCAGTGACAATCGCAGTCTGACTTTTGAACTGCGTAAAGGCGCGCAATTCGCTAGCGGCAACCCGCTGCGTCCGGAAGATGTGATCTTCTCTCTGGGCCGAGTGGTGAAACTGAATCTCGATCCTTCCTTTATTCTGACGCAGCTCGGCTGGAATAAAGACAACGTCGATACCTTCCTGAAGAAAGTCGATGACAACCACGTACAGATCAGCTGGAGCGCCAACGTCAGCCCGGCCTATGTGCTGAGCCTGCTGTCTGCGCCGGTCTCTTCGATTGTGGATGAGAAAACCGCGCAGGCAAATGCCAAAAATGGTGACTTCGGCCATGCATGGTTAGGCACTAACTCAGCCGGTAGCGGCCCGTATCAAATCCGTAAAGTGGTGCTGCATGAAGTGGTGCTGCTGACCGCCAACCCGACGTCACCGGCTGGCGCTCCGAAGCTGAAAAACATTCTGATCAAGAACGTGCCGGAGCCAGCTGCCCGTCGTCTGCTGCTGGAGCAGGGCGATGTGGATATCGCACGTAACCTCGGTGCTGACCAAATCGCAGCGCTGAAAGGCAAAGCAGGCGTGAAGACCGAAGCGATTCCAATGGCCTCGCTCTATTACATCCAGTTCAACGTAGGTGAAAATCCGGTGCTGAAGAATCCAGCCCTGTGGGAAGCCGCTCGTTACCTGTTCGACTATAAAGGTATTGCCAACGACCTGCTGAAAGGCCAGTTCGAAGTGCACCAGACCTTCCTGCCAAAAGGTTTCCTCGGCGCGTTGAATGACACACCGTACAGCTACGATCCGGAAAAAGCCAAAGCGATTCTGAAGAAAGCCGGCCTGACCAACGTCAGCTTTAAACTCTCCACCAGCAATCAGCCGCCGTATCTGGATATTGCGCAAGCCTTGCAGGGCAGCTTTGCTAAAGGTGGCGTGAAGGTAGAAGTGCAGCCGGGTCTGAGTTCTGAAGTCTCTACCCGCGTGAAAGCGCATCAGTACGAAGCCACGCTGAACGCCTGGGGGGCGGACTACTTCGATCCGAATACCAACGCCGCCTCCTTTGCTTATAACCCTGAAGATGGCAGTAAAACCATTGCTTACCGTTCAGACTGGCATATTCCAGAGCTGAGCAAACAGACGCTGGCCGCCACCGCCGAAGCGGACAGTAACAAGCGTGTTGAACTGTACCAGTCGATGCAGCGTGAAGTACTGAAGAACTCGCCATACGTGATCGGCTTGCAGGCCCGCAACCTGATTGCGCTGCGCGATAACCTGAAAGGCTATGTACAGGGGATTAACCCAGACATGGTGTATTACTCGCAGGTTTCTAAGTAATGGCAGTGTCTGCTTCACAGGCCGGGTTCGCCCGGCCACTCTGGCAACGCTTTAACCGTCTGGTCACCAGCCTGTTATCGCTGCTGGTGACGCTGATCGGTTTGTTAGCGTTCACTTTCATGTTGTCGCACCTGTCACCGGTTGATCCGGTGCAGCAAATCGCCGGTGACCATGCCAGCGAGGCAACTTACGCTCAGGTGCGCCACGACCTCGGACTCGACCAGCCCGTCTTGGTGCAGTTCTGGCGTTATATCAGCCATCTGGCGCAGGGTAATTTAGGTCTCTCGCATCTGACCAATCAGCCCGTCAGTGCGGATTTGATGCGCACCTTCCCCGCCACCATTGAACTCGCCACCTGCGCAATGATCTTCGCCGCCGTGTTTGGCATCACATTAGCCTTGCTGGCCGCATGGAAGCCGGGCAGCGTGATCGATAACGTGGCGCGCTTTATCTCGCTGCTAGGCTATTCCGTTCCGGTATTCTGGCTGGGCCTGCTCGGTCTGCTGCTGTTTTACGCCGTGCTGCACTGGTCTGCCGGGCCGGGACAGTTGGATGATATCTGGATCTACACGCTGGAGCCGAAAACCGGCTTTGTGCTGATTGATAGCTGGCTGTCAGGCGACCCGCAGATGTTCCGCAATGCGATTGCTCACCTGTGGCTGCCGGTGGTGATTCTTGGCCTGTTAGCGATGGCCGGTATTACACGCTTATTGCGTGCCGCGCTGTTAGAAGAGAGCAGCAAAGAGTATGTGATTCTGGCGCGCGCCAAAGGCGCAAGCCGCAGCCGCATTCTGCTGCGTCATATCTTCCCCAACGTGCTGGGGACGCTGATCACGGTCATCGCCCTCTCCTACGCCACCCTGCTGGAAGGCTCGGTGTTAACGGAAACGGTCTTCGCCTGGCCCGGTGTCGGACGTTATATGACCAACGCACTATTTTCCTCTGATACACCAGCGATTCTCGGCTCGACCCTGCTGATAGGCAGTTGCTTTATTCTGCTCAACGCCGTGGCCGATGCCCTCACCTGGTTAACCGATCCGAGAACCCGATGACTCAACAACTCTCTGAACTGGAGACAGTTCGTCCGCGCCGCCGCCGTGCGCGTGTGACTTCACTGACCATCGGCCTGACGCTGGTGGTGATCGTGGTGGCAATGGCACTGTTCGCCCCACTGCTGGCACCGTTTGATCCTAACGCCCAGGTGATCGCCCAACGCTTACAAGCCCCTTCTGCACTGCACTGGTTCGGTACCGATGGCTTTGGCCGCGATTTATTATCACGCGTGATCTACGGTGCGCGTCCTACGCTGCTGCTGGTATCGCTGATTCTGGTGCTGACCATTCCGGTTGGCCTGCTGGTCGGCATTACCGCGGGTTACGTTGGCGGCTGGACCGAGCGAGTGCTGATGCGCATCACGGATATCTTTCTGTCGCTGCCGAATCTGGTGATTGCTTTGGCGCTGGTGGCGATGCTCGGTCCGGGATTGATGAACGGTGCGCTGGCGCTGGCATTAACCAGCTGGCCGCCGTTTGCCCGTCAGGCACGTGCGGAAACCCTGGCACTGCGCCGCAGCGATTATCTGGCTGCCGCACGTATGCAGGGCATTACCGGTTTGCGTTTGATGTTCGGGCACATTTTACCGCTGTGTTTGCCAACCGCCGTGGTGCGCGCGGCGCTGAGCCTCGGCGGCATCATTCTCTCCGCTGCGGGCCTCGGCTTCCTTGGCATGGGCGTGCAGCCGCCAACAGCCGAATGGGGTTCGATGGTAGCGGAAGGCAGTAAAGTGATCTTCGACCAATGGTGGGTGGCCGCCGCACCGGGTGGCGCGATTCTGTTCGCCAGCCTGGCGTTTAACCTGACAGGCGATGGCCTGCGCGACCGACTGGATACCCGTCATGCCAAATGATCTGTTAATTGATACCCAGGGGTTGTCCATCCGCAGTGAAGGTACGCTGTTAGTGGATAATATCGCCTTCCAGATTGGCCGTGAACGCGTGGCGCTGGTGGGTGAGTCGGGTTCGGGCAAATCACTGACCGCCCGCTCGCTGATGGGGCTACTCTCTCCTTCATTGCAGTTGCAGGCCGAACGCTTACAGGTGGTGGGTGCCGATGCGCTCAGCCTGCGCGAACGCGACTGGATCGCCCTGCGCGGCGGTAAAGTCGCGATGGTGATGCAGGACCCCAAATACGCCCTTAATCCAACACGTACCATTGGCTGGCAGGTCGAAGAGCCACTGGTGCTGCACCGCAAACTGAGCCGTGCTGAGCGCAAAGAGAAAGTGTGCGAGATGCTGGATGCGGTGGGTTTGCCCGATCCGCGCCAGCTAATGAAACGCTATCCCCATCAGCTCTCTGGCGGTATGGGACAGCGCGTGATGCTGGCGATTGCATTGATCACCGATCCTGAACTGCTGATTGCCGATGAACCGACCTCGGCGCTCGATCATGCAATGCGCGATCAGGTGCTGGCACTGATTCGTCGTTTGGTGGAGCAGCGTAATATGGGCTTGCTGCTGATCAGCCACGATCTGCAACAGGTTTCCGAACACTGCGATCGCGTGATGGTGATGTACAAAGGCAAACTACTGGATACGCTGCCTGCGACACAGCTCGCCAATGCGAACCATCCTTACACGCGCACGCTGTGGGCGTGTCGTCCCAGCAAAGCGACGCACGGCGAGCGTTTACCGGTGCTGGATCGCGCTGCGCTGGAGGCAGACCATGATTGAGTTAAACAATCTGAGCGTATCGCACAAGCAGGGCTATGAGCTGCGCACCGTGGTGCATGACGTCTCTTTGCAGGTGGCCGCGGGCGAGTGTTTTGGCCTGGTCGGGCCATCGGGCTGCGGCAAGTCATCGCTGCTGTGGGTGATGGCCGGTTTGAACCCGTTCTGGAGCGGCAGCATGCAATTGGCCGGCACCAATGTGCAGCCAGGTAAAGCCTTTACCGGCCCGCTGCGTCGTGATGTGCAGATGGTGTTTCAGGATCCCTATGCCTCACTGCATCCGCGCCATCGTCTGCGCCGCACGCTGGCCGAACCGTTGAAGATGCTGAAGCGCGATAATATCGACGATCGCATCAACGACGGTTTCCGCCATGTTGGGCTGGACCCGACACTGGCGGATCGTTACCCCCATCAGCTCTCTGGCGGCCAGCGTCAGCGCGTGGCCATTGTGCGCGCCCTGCTGCTGGAGCCGAAGATCCTGTTGCTGGATGAGCCGACCTCGGCGTTAGATATGTCGGTGCAGGCGGAAATCCTCAACCTGCTGAATGATTTAAAGCAGAATGATGGATTGACCATGGTGCTGGTGAGTCACGATCCTGATGTGATCGATCATATGTGCGATCGTGCAGCGCATATGGCACTGGGACGGATTGTCGGGTAAGACGTTAAGCTAAATCGTAGCGGTGCGATAAATTGCGCCGCTACACATTTGAGTCCTTCAATGCGCCATCGCCTGCATCGTTTCACTGCGAATCGACTCGGTCACTTCGGCCTTCAACGCCATAAACTCCGGTGAAGTTTTAATGGTGTAATCGCGCCCATTATTGAAATTCACCGCCACCTCCTGCTTGATGCGGCCCGGCCGGGCGCTGAAAATCGCCACCTTGTTGGCCATAAAAATCGCTTCATCAATGTCATGGGTGACAAACAGCACGGTTTTACGCGACTGCTCCCATACCGATAGCAACAGCTCCTGCATCATCACGCGCGTCTGATTATCCAGTGCGCCAAAAGGCTCATCCATCAGCAGCACTTTGGGATCGTTGGCCAGCGCACGGGCAATCGCGGTGCGTTGCTGCATGCCGCCCGAGAGCTGGCGCGGATAGTGCTGAGCAAAACCACGTAATCCCACCTGCTGAATGTAATAATCGCTGCGCTCTTTCTGCTGGGCTGGGCTGATGCCGCGCTCCTGCAAGCCAAAGCGAATGTTCTCTTCCACCGTCAGCCACGGGAACAGTGTGTAGCTCTGGAACACCATGCCACGATCGGCACCCGGTCCTTCCACGCTTTTACCGTCCAGCCAGATTTCTCCACGCGTGGGTGTGTCCAGTCCAGCGATGATGCGCAGCAGTGTGGATTTCCCACAGCCCGAGGGGCCGAGAATGGTGATGAAATCATTCTCTTCCACCTGATAATGAATCGGCTGCAGTGCCTGAGTCTGCTCGCCTTTGGGGCCGGTAAAAATGCGCTCGACACCGCGCACGTTGAGTTTGCTGTGTTTCATTACAGAGTGCTCCATGCAAACAAGCGCCGGTTAAGCACTTTGAACAGATAATCAGAGATCAAGCCAATACAGCCGATAACGATGATGCCGAAAATGATCTGCCCGGTATTCAGTAACGCCTGGCTATCGACGATCATATGGCCGATGCCGCTTTCCGATCCGATCAGTTCGGCGACGATGACGTATGTCCACGCCCAGCCAAGCACCAGACGTAACAATTCGGCAATGCCCGGTGCTGCGCCGGGGATCAGCACACGACGCACGATCGAGCGGTTGCTGCATCCTAACGTGTAAGCCGCCTCCACCAAATCGCGACGGGCACCGCTCACCGTTACCGCCACCATCAATACGATCTGGAAGAAGGAGCCGATAAAGATCACCAGGATCTTCTGGGTTTCACCGATACCGGCCCACAGAATCAGCAAGGGTACGAAAGCCGAAGCCGGTAAATACCGGCAAAAGGAGACGAAGGGTTCGAGAAAGGCTTCCCAGGTTTTGTAGGCGCCCATCATGATGCCCAGCGGCACACCTATCACGGCCGCCAGCAAGAAACCTGACAGTACGCGCATCACCGTCATACCAATATCCAGCGAGAAGTTGTACTCGGTGAACAACACCACGCCCTGCTGCAGCATGGTCAGCGGATCGGCCAGGAAAGTAGGCGACACCATGCCGCCCAGCGTGACCAACGTCCACATCGCGATAAACAGCACAAAGAACGCCACGCCGAGCGCAATACGTAACCGCAGCGAAATCGCTTTCAGGGGGACCATCAGCGGGTTGTGCCAGCGCACGGGGGCATCCGGCAGTGACGCAGGTGGAGTCACCGGTTGGCTTTTACTCATCTCCATCTCCTTTCTCCCACTTACTGCACGAAGCTGGCGTCGTACAGGCTCTTCACATCCGGCATTTTCTTGATCACGCCCGCACGCAGCAGCAGTTTGCCCGCTTCTTCGCTAAAGGTTTCAATTTCACCGTTGAAGAATTTCTTGTTCTCTTCCGGCCCTTGCCAGCGCAAGTAACTGGCCGACTCGGCAAACTCTTTACCCGTCGACTTCACTGCTGCACCCATGATCTCGTTAGACTTGTCCGGCTGCTGTTTGATCATCTCCAGCGCATCGTAATAGCTGGCCACCAGCGCTTTTGCGGCATCAGGGTGTGCTTTCAGGAAGGTAGGCGTGCAACCCAGCGTATCCATCACCATCGGGTAATCCAGCGTGGTGGCGAGGATCTTGCCGGCTTTAGGCTGATTGCGGATCACCGAGAGATAAGGTTCATAGGTCACCGCCGCATCGTTTTGACCCGCCGCAAAAGATTGGGCCGCCGCCTGAGGTGCCATGGTTGCCAGACGCACGTCTTTCATCGTCATGCCGTTTTTATCCAGCATCCAGGCGAGCAGGAAATACGGTGAGGTGCCGGGCGCATCCACCGCGATGGTTTTGCCTTTGAGATCTTTGATGCTGGTGATGTCACTGCGGGCGGCGAGGCCATCAGCACCATATGATTTGTCCAGCTGAACGATCTGCTTGATCGGCACACCTGCAGCGTTCCAGGAGATGTAGGTTTCTACCGTGGTCGCTGCACACTGAATGGTGCCGGAAGCCACCGCCAGATGTCGGCTGCTCTGCGGAATCATCTTCACATCGACATCAAGGCCGTGCTTTTTAAAGATCCCGGCTTTATCGGCCAGCGTCAGTGGGGCAAATCCGGTCCAGCCGGAAATACCGATAGCGACTTTGGTGTCGGCTGCCTGTGCGGCTAAAGCACTGGCGCACAGGACTACGGCGGTTAATGCATGAACAACGTGTTTCACTGGCTTGCCCATCTTCCACTCCTGATAAAGGTGATGAAAAACAACGGTTGTATAGTCTTATCTATACAAGCCAAGCAATGGCTGTGCCAGAACGTCAAACCCTGTTCTGATGGGAGCGTAAAGCGCAAATTCGCACTTAAACGGTGCATAAATCCGGCAGGGTTAACCACACTGGTGCGAAAGCAACCTGCTGACGACGGCGCTATACTCATGCCAACTTTTCTACAGAAGGAACACCGTATGTCGGTGAAATTGCGTCCGTTAGAGCGCGAAGATCTGCACTTTGTGCATCAGTTAGATAACAACGCCAGCGTGATGCGTTATTGGTTTGAGGAACCCTACGAAGCTTTTGTTGAGCTGTCGGATCTTTATGACAAACACATCCACGATCAAACTGAACGCCGCTTCGTTGTCGAGCATGACGGGCAAAAAGCGGGATTGGTGGAGCTGGTCGAGATCAACCATGTGCATCGCCGGGCTGAGTTTCAGATCATTATCGATCCGGGACATCAGGGCAAAGGTTTAGCCAGCCAGGCAGCAAAGTTAGCGATGGATTACGGTTTTTCGGTGCTGAATCTCTACAAACTCTACCTGATCGTTGATCAGGAGAATGAGAAAGCGATTCACATCTACACCAAGCTGGGATTTGAAGTGGAAGGCGTGCTGAAGCACGAATTTTTCATCAATGGTGAATATCGCAATACCATTCGGATGTGCATTTTCCAGCAGCATTATCTGGCACAGCATAAATCCGGTCATGCGATGGTGAAGCCGACTGCGCAATAGCATGATATATAGTGCACAAATGTGCACTATATACATCAATTGTTTAACCATGAAAATTATACTTTAATATCATGGGCTAAAATGAATTCATGATAGCATCTCTTAAGAGTAGCAACATCATTACTATCTGTTGGGCTGAAAAGATCGAAATAGGGCTTAAAAAGACTTTTATCACTACGCAAATCCCCACTCCAATTTAAATGATTTACGGTTCTAGACAATATATCGTGAAAAATCTTGTCATTGATTTCTTTAATGAGAGTATCGCATACCACAGCAATTTCCTGTATTCCGGAAAGATCAATGGAAATAGGCTTCTCAAGAAACTTACAATACTCATCTAAACCCAAAGATAGCGCATTATTAGAACCAAGATGCCCAGATCGGTGTACAACACAATGTCTCAAATGGCAAACCGTATCATAATCATTGAATGCAGAATTTAATGAGGGGATTTTAGCATATCCCCCAAGATTTAAATCCAAAAAAGAGTTCAATGTCTTGACAATATTTGCAGACGAAGTAAATGATGCATTTTCAAGGAGTGCTTCCGGTAGAAGGTCTTTTTGATGATGTAATGCAGCTCCATATGTAACATTTGCAACATAACTATGTTTTTTTGAGTGCTCATCAATAATTAATAATTTTCTAATTAAACTTCTGAAATAAGTTTCAACACTTGAAACCAGGCCGAGTATTACTAAATGAGAAAGTTGATTCCATTCGTCGCTACTTGAGTTTGCTAGAGGCTGGAAAGTTGAACTAGCTGATGAATATAAGCATGCCCCGAGCAATCTAATATTACTGCCTCTCTTTCCATTAAAAATATCAATAGGAGGTTTTACGGGCTCTAAATATGACTCGTCAAAAAAAACCAATGACTTGATACTAGATGTAGTCCTAGTACCCGACACTTGATAATTAAATGTTTTTTTCGCTTTTTTATTCATCAGTAAAGGAACTCATTAGTCCATTCATTTATTTTAAGGACAATTTTTGCCGAATACTTATCACCAACGCCTTTAACTTTTCTTAGTTCGGCAGCAGTATTATCCGAAAACAAAACATCCTCAATTATTACATATTTTGTTTTTTCAATTACTCTCTTTTGAAAATCTGTTAAAGGCAAATCAACCAATTTAGTCGACATGCAGTTTTTGAATGTTGAGCTTTCAAGTAATGCAGTGCCACAAATGTGACAAAATCGTTGTCCATCAGTAATTCTAGGTGTATTACAGTTGCTGCAAGGAGGTAAATCTAATGAAATTTGTTCAATTTTATCCCTTGATAATAGTCGTTCAAATTTCCGCCTTACGGGGTGTTTTTCAGATGCTCCTTTAAGTACTTGTAATAAACCTGAAGCACTAAAACCTTTACTTTTAGTAAATGATCTTTCTTTAATCAAAAAGGCTAGGTGTGGAATAAATCTTCTTAATTTTCTTTCTGTACCGTGAGATATGTCATCCTGCGCATACAATATTCCAGCCTCAATAAGAAACTTGATCATTCGATCTGCTTTAGTGTCAATGTCATCAATACCGATGACAATGTTTTTCTTGAAGTCTGGACCTAATTCATCAATCTTATTATGGTTAAATAACTTTATTGTTTTTACAATTTCGGATATTAATTCATCTCCAATGTTTATGATCTTATTATATTGTGGCATTTTCTGAGCAATAGAACGATACTCGCTGAGTATGTTATTGCATTTCTCTGTAATAATCGCGTTAAATTTTGATTGCTGTCCCTTCCTATCAGAATCCAAATATGATCTAAGATACATTATATATGAACGAGGAATACCGAAAGCTGCATACATTAGTAACTCTCTAATATCCTTATCTATCTCAAGACTATTACCAAATCTTGTTGAAACTATTGCGTCCATAAATTGAAGATAATCAGGATCTTCAACATTCATTCAGATATCTACTCTTTCAGCATCTTGCCCCACGTGAAATCTAGGGCCATATTGTGTTGTACCTGGATAAACAGATGCCTTTGGAGAAATCTTGATCGTTTTTAAACTTCTAAAAATATCAAAAAACTCAATCATGTAATCGTTAGTAAATGTCAATGCTGCATCATCTAAAAAAACAACAGCACGTTTTCTTTCATTCTTTTCAATAGCTCTTTCTATCATATTCTGAACAACAGAAATGCTCAACTCAGAAAGCACAACAGAATATGATTGATTATATCTTTGCTTCTCAACATCCAGTATGAATGCATTTAAGAATTCGATATCAAAACTCAGTTCATCATTATAAACATCATACTCACTTGAGCATGCAATTATTATTTTAGCCAAAACCCAAGCGTGAAAGATATCAATAGCATTTGAATTTTCATGTAAATAAGTTTCTAACCTAAGATAATGGTTAAATGAGATATACAATGGTAGTGGACGGGTGCTGTCATTCTTACATCCAAAATATGCGCATCTCATTTGATGCGTTTTCCCAGTCCCTCGAGGGCCGACAATTAGCTTAGCACCAACTTGAATTAATTTTCTTTGAATATTATCAAAGTGCTTACTGGTAGCAGTCCAACTTAAAAGATTTTCCTTTTCAAGGTAATCGGCCCGTTCTTCAAATTCGGCCTCATCGAAAAGACTTAGATTTAAATTTTGCGGCATTTGAGATGACTCCTTTACCTCGTTAAGAAAACGCAGTAAAATACTGTTAATTTATACACATGAAGCTTAGAACGTGGTCGATTTTAATCAATATTATACTAGTAAAAATCTTAGTGATCTACTCACAAAGTTCACTACTCTTCAAGAGCCTAATACCTGCTTAGAGTTAAGTGCAGGAGAAGGAGCATTGCTTGATGCTGTAAAATCCAAATGGGCAGATATTAAGTGTACTACGATTGATATAGATCCAATTAATCATTCACTTCTCATTGAAAAATTTCCTTTTGATGAGCATTTTTGTTTTGATGCGACAAGCAGTGAAAGCTTTTCTACGCTTTTAAATAGAAAGTTTGATTTAGCCGTTTGCAATCCACCATTTGAATTAATTAATACATCAAAAAGTATAAATGAATATGTTTTTAGTTCTCTTGGTTTAAATTTAGAAAAATCAAAAAAAATCCGCGCTGAAATTGCATTCATTGCGATAAACCTTACACATTTAAATGAAAATGGTATCCTTGCAATAATAGTTCCTGAGCTTATTATTAACGGCTTAAAACTTTCAAAATTTAGAGAATCTCTATTTTCCAACTACAAAATTGAAAATATAATTGAATGCGAACAAAAAGCGTTTAAGCACACTGAAGCCAAAACATACATTCTTTTTTTAAGAAATATTAAACCTTCTAATCAACAGAAGTTCACTCATATTATCATTGATTCAAATGCTCAGTTAAAATTAGAGACGCAACGTGATGTGAAAAAAACATTCTTCACTTACGAAAAAAATAAAAAAAACACAGTGAAAAAACCCTTTGAGATTATAAGGGGGAGGTTATCAGGAAAAGAATGCAAATTATCCGGACATCCATATATTCACACTACAAACATGAACCTCGATATGGAAATGTTAAGTTTAAGTGGGGATGACACTAGCCTAAAATACCGCACTGCAAAAGCAGGGGATATAATTATTGCTAGGGTTGGCACTCGAGTTTTAGGCAAAACAAACATCATTAAATCGGGGGGGGCAATAATTTCAGATTGCTTATTCTCAATTAGGTTTAGCGACGAAAAAAATAGAAATAAATTCATCGAATTCTGGAAGGAAAACAAAAAAACCTGGATAACAGAAAATTCAACTGGAACTTGCGCTCGACATATAACAATAAGTAGCATGTCCAACTTAATAATAAGCCTATTGGCATAATAGGCTTTATTTTATTAAATAAGTCCTGATGAAATGTCGCGTTATAGCTTTACAAAATTAACCGCCGCGCGCCCCCACCACGTTGAGACGCGGCTGCGGATGTTCGGGTTTCAGGTCATACATGCCGCCATAGAACGGATCCACCAGCAGCCAGCCGGGGAAGCCCAGTAACGGGATGTTGCCTAACAGATACCACAAGTTGGCACTGGCCTCGATCGGCAGCGTCACCGGTACATAGCCCGGACTCTCCAGCATCACCTGATAATGCTTCTTACCAAAGTAATTGCCGGTGGATTTTGCCAGCTCGACGGTTTGTGGCGTGTAGCCCTGCGCCACCGCGCGGCCCGTCTCATCCTGTACGGTGAAACGGGCACCTTGCGGGACAGAATCGATTTTTACTGGCTGCGTTTCCGTGCCGACAATGGTGGCACAGCCGCTCAGCAGCAATGCAGTGGCAGGAAGAAGATGTCGCAGGTTCATGGCAGGTCCGCAATAGAATCAGATAGGACAGTCTAAACTGCCCTATCCCGCTTTTCACTCGCCTCAATCGCGCTATCAGTGCTGCTTTTCTGGTCTTTATTGCGGTTGACAACAGGCGGCAATCGCCGCGATATCCTGTGGCGTGGTGCGGCAACAGCCACCAATCAGCCGCGCGCCCGCTTGCTGCCACTCAGGGAATTTATCGTGCAGCGTGCAGCCCGACGGTGCCGAGTGCCAGGTTTTGCTGCTGGCATCGTACTGTTCGCCTGAGTTGGGATAGACCAGCAGCGGCCTGGCACACAGTGCCTGCAGGGCTTGCAGCGCCGGCGTCACGCTCTCCAGCGCCACACAGTTGATGCCCATCGCCACCACCTGCGGTGCGTTATTCACCAGATCGGCGACCTGGCTGAGCGTCGTGCCGTCGCTAATGTATTGCGCATCACGCAGCGTGAAGGAGAACCATGCGCTGCTGTCCGGAAACTCTGCCAGCAAACTCACCAGCGCCTGCGCTTCAGCAAACGACGGCAAGGTTTCACACGCCAGCAAATCCACGCCCGCGTCCAACAGCGCCTTGACGCGTGGGCGATGGAAATCTTTCATCTCCGCTTCTGGCAGGGCGTAATCACCGCGATACTCAGCACCATTAGCAAGGTAAGCGCCATAAGGCCCAACGGAGCCGGCCACCAGCAAAGCGGCTTCACTGCCTGATGCCGCACGATAATCATCACGCGCACGCTGTGCCAGCTTCACACTTTGCGTAATCAATTCCAGCGCCTGCGCCTCATCCAGTCCACGCGCCGCAAAGCCTTGCGGCGTGGCCTGATAGCTGGCGGTGATCGCCACATTGGCTCCAGCAGCAAAATAGTCGTAATGCACCTGATAAATCAGCTCAGGATTTTCCATCAGCACTTTGGCAGACCACAACGCATCGGCGAGATTGCAGCCGCGCGCCTCCAGTTCGGTGGCCAGCGCACCATCCAGAATCAGTGTGTCGTGTTGAGTTAACGCTTCTGCGACAGGATTACGCGACATCATTGGCCTCCCCGGCCTTCAGGTTACGTCGATGCGTGACATGGTATGCGGCATAGCAGAACAGCACAAATGGAATGCCACACCACAGCGCAATACGCTGTGAAGGATCGAAGGCCAGCCCTACACACGCCAGCAGGCACAGCAGGAAACCGAGAATCGGCGTTAAAGGATAGAGTGGCGCGCGATAGGCGAGTTGTTGCAGCGAACCGCCTGCGGCCAGATGGCGACGACGGAACACATAGTGCGAGGCACAAATACTCAGCCACACCGCCACCACCGCAAAACCTGAAATGGCTGACAGCGCCATAAACACGGTATCCGGCGCGATCACACTGGAAAACAGCGCCAGCAAGCCACCGATCATACTGACGGTGATCGCCAGCACCGGAATCCCACGGCGGTTCACCTGTGCGAAACAGCGCGGCAACGTGTTCTCATTTGCCAGTGACCACAGCATCCTGCCCGATGCATACAGACCCGAGTTAGCGGCGGAAAGGATCGCCGTCAGGATCACGAAATTGAAGATATCAGCCGCATAGGGAATGCCGATCTTCTCGAACACCAGCACAAACGGGCTTTTGACGATGCCAGCTTGATCCATCGGGATCAACGCCGCCAGCACAAATACTGTACCAATAAAGAAGATAATCAATCGTGCTACGGTGGTGCGAATTGCCAGCGGCAGGGCTTTCTGCGGCTGCTCGGTTTCACCGGCGGCGATACCTATCAACTCTGTGCCGGAAAAGGCAAAGTTCACTGCCACCATGGTCATCAAAATGGGCAAGGTGCCGTGCGGTAACCACCCTGAAGCCGTCAGGTTACTTAATCCCGGTGCGGCACTGCCATCCTTCATCGGGATAAAGCCAAACATCGCGCCTGCGCCAAGAATGATAAAGGCAATGATGGTGACCACTTTGATGATGGAGAACCAGAACTCCCCTTCCGCGAAGAAACGCGTGGAGACGATATTCAGCAGATAGATGGCGATGCAGAACACCAGACACCATAACCACACGGGCGTGGCGGGGAACCAATACTGCATGCAGAAACCGGCGGCGGTCAGGCTGGAGCCAAGCGCCACCGTCCACGTTAGCCAATAGAGCCATGCCACGGTGTAGCCGGTTGCCGGGCTGAGATAGCGCGCGGCGTAGACATGAAACGCGCCGGTTTCCGGCATCGCCACGGCCAATTCACCCAGGCACACCATCACCAGCCACACCACCAGCGCCCCGATCAGATACGCCAGCAGCGTGCCCGCTGCGCCGGTGGTCGAGATGATATAGCCGGTGTTAAAGAAGAGTCCGGTACCAATCACGCCGCCGAGTGACAGCATCACCAGATGCCGCACTTTCATGGTGCGCTTAAAGTTTTCCTGCGAAGAAGTATCCTGCGTTTGCATTATTTTTATCCGTATGGACGTCTGAACATCTATATGGACACAGGGTTATACGCGCCAGCGTAGCAATTTGCAACATGGCAAAGGGTAAGGGTTTTAAATATAGGGGGGTGGCCCCGCGTCAACGGGGCACAACATCAGGCGCCAAATACGCCTTGCAGATAGCGCTCAAGCGCAATACGCGAGCTAAAACCGTGCGGAATACCGTAATGTTCCTGGGATTCACCCATCAGATAAAGTGGAAACTGCGTGTAGTGATCGCAGGTTTTCATCTCTGAAGCGGGTTCAGCAAAGTGCTGACTTTTCTCTTTCAGCGTAGGGTGAATAATCAATGCGGTGCGGCCCATGCGCGCTTCGCGATTGACGTAGACATAGCTTTCACCACGACGATAACCGTAGATTTTCGGCGTCAGGGCGTCCATTTCGAACCCTGCCTTTTCCAGTACGCGCGCTACCTCATCCGGACGTAAATACATGCTTGCTCCTCTCTTCTCACAGCCCCGCAACCTTACAACAGCCCGACATACAGGACATTCGGAATTTCCCTAAAGCCTGGCATACGCCTGCGTTTAGTCACGTTTCGTCTACACTAAGTATTACTTGTTAAATCAAAGGGAGCGAAAAAATGTTTAATCGCGTAAGCAAAAACGATGACATTGATATTAATCAGGATGTGAATGAGCTGGCAGATTCGCTCGAAGCATTACTTAAATCTTACGGCAGCGAAGCCAAAGATGAAGTGGACAGCGCGCGCAGCAAAGCGCAGTCGCTGTTAAAACAGACTCGCGCAAAACTGAATAACGGTAACAGCCGTGTTTCTCAGGCAGCGCGTGACGCAAGCTATCAGGTTGATGCCTATGTGCATGATAAACCCTGGCATGGCGTCGGTGTGGGTGCCGCGGTTGGCTTAGTGCTAGGTGCACTGTTGATGTCACGCCGTTAACCGTCACTGGTGTTTAAAGAGAGCCTCGCGATTGCGGGGCTTTTTTATGCCTGTGGTGAATGAATACGCACAAAATTTGACCTAAATTTCACGCCCTGCGCCTTTACAAAAAAATTTTCGGGCCTGGAAGGCGCATGATTTCTGGTGTTAGCGATTATCCGAAGATTAAAATACAAAATCCCTATATCTGGTGGGCTTGACCGCCACGAACACTACATCTAGTATTCAACCCATCAACTCACTACCAGATGTCGTCAAGGACGAAGTTCGCTGCAAACAGGATTTTGCTTCGTATCTCGCATCCAGACCGCAATCAAAGGGAAATACGAATCATGCGCATTATTATTTACACTAAAAACAACTGTGTCCAGTGCAACGCGACAAAAAATGCCATGGACCGCAAAGGTATCGACTATCAGCTGATCAACCTTGATACCCAACCGGAAGCCATTGATAACCTCAAATCCCTCGGCTATCGCCAGGTGCCCGTTGTCATGACCCATGATGACCACTGGAGCGGCTTCCGCCCTGACAAAATCGCCAGCCTGCGCCAGCTCGCTGCAGTCGGGGGATAAGGCGATGTTCCCACTGGTCTACTTCTCTAGCCAGTCGGAAAACACGCACCGATTTATCACTCGTCTGGGACTGCCTGCTCGCCGCATTCCGCTGGATGGCAAGCAGTGCCTCAATATCGACCAGCCCTATATCTTAGTGGTGCCGAGCTACGGCGGCGGCAGCGCGCGAGGTGCGGTGCCCAGACAAGTGATTCAATTCCTTAATGATGACGCCAACCGACGCGGTATTCGCGGGGTGATTGCTGCCGGTAACCGCAACTTCGGTGAAGGCTACTGCCTGGCGGGCGACATCATTGCGCAGAAATGTCAGGTTCCTTATCTCTACCGCTTTGAGCTGATGGGAACCCCCGACGATATCGCTAATGTAAAAGCGGGAGTAACCCAATTTTGGCAACGACAGACACCCTGAACAGCACGCAGCTGGACTATCACGCGCTCAATGCGATGCTGAACCTGTATGACGCCGATGGCCGCATTCAGTTTGAAAAAGATCATGAGGCCACGCGCCAGTTCTTCCTGCAGCACGTAGAGCCGAATACCGTACAGTTCGCCTCGGCGGGCGATCGTCTGCGCTATCTGGTGGCGGAAGGCTACTATGAAGCCACGGTACTGAATCAGTACGACTTTAATTTCCTGTGCCAGTTGCACGATGAAGCCGATGCCTGGGGTTTCCGTTTTCATACCTTCCTGGGGGCGTGGAAGTTTTACACCAGCTACACGCTGAAAACCTTCGACGGTAAACGTTATCTCGAAACTTTCGAGCAGCGCGCCTGCATGGTGGCGCTGACGCTGGCACGCGGTAATGAATCGCTGTCACGTGAATTGCTGGCAGAAATGCTCAGTGGCCGCTTCCAGCCAGCCACCCCAACCTTCCTCAACTGCGGTAAACAGCAGCGTGGTGAATTGGTGTCCTGCTTCCTGCTGCGCATCGAAGACAACATGGAATCGATTGGCCGTGCGGTGAATTCGGCGCTGCAACTCTCCAAACGTGGCGGCGGCGTGGCATTCCTGCTCTCCAACCTGCGTGAATCCGGTGCGCCTATTAAACGTATCGAAAACCAGTCGTCTGGTGTGATTCCGGTGATGAAGATGCTGGAAGATGCGTTCTCTTATGCGAATCAGCTCGGCGCACGTCAGGGCGCGGGCGCAGTGTGGCTGAACGCGCACCATCCGGATATTTTCCGCTTCCTCGATACTAAGCGAGAAAACGCTGACGAGAAGATCCGTATCAAAACGCTGTCACTGGGCGTGGTGATCCCCGATATCACCTTCCAGCTGGCGAAAGAGAATCGCGATATGGCGCTGTTCTCGCCGTACGACGTTGAGCGTATTTACGGCAAGGCATTTGGTGATATCAGCATCAGCGAGCTATACGAAGAGATGCTGGCGGACGATCGCATCCGTAAGACTTACATCAAGCCGCGTGATTTCTTCCAGACGCTGGCCGAAATCCAGTTTGAGTCAGGCTATCCGTACATCATGTACGAAGACAGCGTGAACCGTCATAACCCGATTGCCGGTCGCATCAATATGAGCAACCTGTGTTCAGAGATTTTGCAGGTTAACAGCGCCAGCGAATTCTATGACGATCTCAACTACCGCCGCGTGGGCAAGGATATCTCCTGTAACCTCGGCTCGCTGAACATCGCGCATGCCATGGATTCCCGCAATCTGGCACAAACCGTGGAAACGGCGGTACGCGCCTTAACAGCGGTTTCTGAGATGAGCGAAATCAACTCGGTGCCGTCGGTGGCGGAAGGCAATCGCCGTTCACACGCGGTGGGCCTGGGTCAGATGAACCTGCATGGTTACCTGGCGCGTGAAGGCATGGCTTATGGCTCGAAAGAGGCGCTGGATTTCACCAATCTTTACTTCTACTGCGTGACCTATCACGCGGTGCGCACCTCTAACCTGCTGGCACAAGAGCGTAAACAGCGCTTTGATGGCTTTGACCAGTCGCAATACGCCAACGGTCACTACTTCGATAAATATGTGGATCGCCCCTGGCAGCCGCGCACCGCGCGCGTGGCACAGATCTTCGCCGATGCAGGCATTGCACTGCCGACGCAGGCCGACTGGCAGGCATTGCGCGAATCAGTGATGCAGCATGGCCTGTACAACCAGAACTTACAGGCGGTTCCGCCTACCGGTTCAATTTCGTACATCAATCACGCCACCTCGAGTATTCATCCGATTGTGTCGCGCATTGAGATCCGCAAAGAGGGCAAAACCGGCCGCGTGTACTATCCGGCGCCGTTTATGACTAATGACAACCTGGATCTCTATCAGGATGCGTATCAGATTGGCCCGGAAGCGATTATTGATACCTACGCCGAAGCCACACAACACGTCGATCAGGGCTTGTCTTTGACACTGTTCTTCCGCGATGACGTCACCACGCGTGACATCAACAAAGCGCAAATTTATGCGTGGAAGAAAGGCATCAAAACGCTCTATTACATCCGTCTGCGCCAGATGGCGCTGCAAGGCACTGAAGTCCAGGGCTGTGTCTCCTGCTCATTGTGATGAAAACTATGCAACTTAAACAAATTCAAGCGATTAACTGGAACCGTATCCAGGACGAAAAAGATCTCGAAGTGTGGAACCGTCTGACCAGCAACTTCTGGCTGCCGGAAAAAGTGCCGTTGTCCAACGATCTGCCTGCATGGCAGTCACTGGACCACCAGCAACAGCAGCTGACCATCCGTGTGTTTACCGGGTTAACGTTGCTCGACACCATCCAAAACGTGATCGGCGCGCCGGGCCTGATGGAAGACGCCATCACGCCGCATGAGGAGGCGGTGCTATCGAATATCAGCTTTATGGAAGCAGTGCATGCGCGGTCCTATAGCTCGATTTTCTCCACCCTGTGCAACACCGCCGATGTCGATGCCGCGTATCGCTGGAGTGAAGAGAACGAAGCGTTGCAGAACAAGGCGAAGATTGTGCTGGAGCACTATCGTGCCGAGGACCCGCTGAAGAAGAAAATCGCCAGCGTGTTCCTGGAATCGTTCCTGTTCTACTCCGGTTTCTGGCTGCCGATGTACTGGTCAAGCCGTGGCAAATTGACCAACACCGCTGACCTGATTCGTTTGATTATTCGCGATGAAGCGGTACACGGATATTACATCGGCTATAAGTACCAGAAGGCACTGGAAAAAGTCGACGATGCACGCCGTGAAGAGCTGCAGCAATTTGCCATCGATTTGCTGCTGGCGCTGTATGAAAACGAAGTGGAGTATACCGAAGCGCTGTATGCGGATGTCGGTTGGGCGGAAGAGGTAAAAACCTTCCTGCACTATAACGCCAACAAGGCATTGATGAATCTGGGATATGAGGCGTTGTTCCCATCAGAGCTGACCACGGTGAATCCGGCGATTCTTTCCGCTTTGTCACCGAATGCCGATGAAAACCACGATTTCTTCTCCGGTTCAGGTTCTTCCTACGTGATGGGAAAAGCCGTGGAAACCGAAGACGAGGACTGGAATTTCTAGCCTCAGGCCTGCAGCACAGGGCGCGCCACAGCGCGCCCTTTCATCGCTTTCATATTTCCTCTTCAGACTGACAAATATTCCCCCGTTATTTCCCTTTCTCAGCTTCATTATTTTGTCATTTTAGCGCCATTCATTCGTCCATTATATCGTCTACATAAGCGCAATTTATTCGTGTTTCACTGAGCATTTGCCATGAAAGCGGGTTAAATTCACAAAAAATTCAGAAAAAAATGATTCGCCCTCATCCCTTGTGAACACTGGAATTATCGCCAATCTGCGCACGCTCGCTCAACCAAATATCCGCACCAAGGGTTGTCAGATATTCTCACTATGCTAGGTTATAGGGCGCTTAAATTTAATCGAGATCATTACAAGAAATAGCTAAACATTTAACCGGGAAATTAATTACTGCATGGCAATTAAACTCGAAGTAAAGAATTTATATAAGGTATTTGGGGATCACCCCGAAAAGGCATTTAAGCTGATTGAGAAAGGCGAAAGCAAAGAGACGATTCTGGCGAAAACCGGTCTCTCAGTCGGCGTAAAAGATGCCAGTCTGGCCATTGAAGAAGGCGAGATCTTCGTCATCATGGGGCTCTCCGGTTCAGGGAAATCCACCATGGTTCGCCTTCTCAATCGTCTGATCGAACCCACTCGCGGCCAGGTGATCATTGACGGTGTCGATATTGCGAAAATATCGGATGCTGAACTGCGTGAAGTGCGCAGAAATAAGATCAGCATGGTATTCCAATCCTTCGCATTAATGCCCCATATGACGGTTCTCAATAATACCGCCTTCGGCATGGAATTAGCGGGCGTGGCGTTACAGGAACGTCAGGAAAAAGCGCTGGAAGCATTGCGTCAGGTGGGACTGGATAATTATGCCCACGCCTACCCGGATGAACTCTCTGGTGGTATGCGTCAACGCGTCGGATTAGCCCGCGCGCTGGCAATCAATCCCGATATATTATTGATGGATGAAGCCTTCTCCGCCCTCGATCCGCTTATCCGCACTGAAATGCAGGATGAGTTGGTGAAACTGCAGGCGAAACATCAGCGTACCATCGTGTTTATCTCTCACGATCTCGACGAAGCGATGCGTATTGGCGATCGCATCGCCATCATGCAGGGCGGCGAAGTCGTTCAGGTCGGCACGCCGGATGAGATTCTGAATAATCCCGCGAACGATTATGTGCGCACCTTCTTCCGGGGTGTCGATATCAGCCATGTGTTTAGCGCTAAGGATATCGCCCGTCGTAGCGCTGGCGCACTGATTCGTAAAGCGGCCGGTTTTGGCCCGCGATCCGCCATCAAACTGCTGCAGGATGAGGACCGCGAATTTGGCTATGTGCTGGAGAAACAGAAATTTGTCGGCGTGGTTTCAACCGATTCACTTAAAGCAGCACTGGCCGCGGGTGAAGGACTGGATAGCGCCCTGCTTGAGACGCCGTTAGCGGTTCCTGCGGATACCTCACTGAACGATTTGCTCTCCCACGTTGCCCAAGCGCCCTGCGCGGTGCCGGTGGTCGGCGAGGAGAATCAGTACGTCGGTATTATTTCCAAAAGCATGCTATTGCGCGCTTTAGATCGTGAAGGAGCCCAGTCATGAGTGAACAAACCAGCAATCCGTGGGACAGCGCCAGCCAGACCACGCCGCAACCTGCTACAACAGATTCGAGTGCGGCGGCCAGCAGTAGCGATCCCTGGGGCGGGAGTGCTGCCCCGGCGGATAGCAGTGCCAGTTCAGGTTCTACTGATGCCTGGGGCAATGCCTCCAGCACCGGCTCGGATGCCACCTCCAGTGCAGGCCATGATGCCGCCTCCAGTGCAGGTCATGATGCGGCCTCCTCGGCGGCCAGTAGCAGCGACTGGCTAAGCAGCGCGCCGGCGCCGAAACCTGAACATTTCAATATTATGGACCCCTTCCACAACACCATGATCCCGCTGGATCGTTGGGTGACGGAAGGCATCGATTGGGTAGTGAACCATTTCCGCCCGGTGTTCCAGGGCATTCGTGTGCCAGTGGATTATATCCTCAGTGCCTTCCAGAATCTGTTGATGGGGTTGCCTGCACCCGTTGCGATTGCGTTGTTTGCGCTGATCGCCTGGCAGATTGCCAGCCCGGCGATGGGTATTGCCACGCTGATTTCACTGGTGCTGATCGGCATGATCGGCGCCTGGTCGCAAGCGATGGTGACGCTGGCGCTGGTGCTGACCGCCCTACTGTTCTGCATCATCATTGGATTACCGCTCGGTATCTGGCTGGCGCGCAGTGAGCGTGCGGCGAGAATTGTGCGACCATTACTGGATGCGATGCAGACCACACCCGCCTTTGTATACCTGGTGCCAATTGTGATGCTGTTCGGTATCGGTAACGTGCCTGGTGTGGTGGTGACCATTATCTTTGCGTTGCCGCCGATTGTCCGTCTGACCATTCTTGGCATTAAACAGGTGCCCGCTGATCTTATTGAAGCCAGCGAGTCCTTTGGTGCCAGCCCCCGCCAGATGCTGTTTAAAGTGCAGTTGCCGCTGGCGATGCCAACCATCATGGCGGGTGTCAACCAGACACTGATGCTGGCACTGTCGATGGTGGTGATCGCCTCGATGATCGCTGTTGGCGGTCTTGGTCAGATGGTCCTGCGCGGTATTGGTCGCCTGGATATGGGCCTCGCCAGTGTTGGCGGTGTCGGTATCGTTATCCTCGCGATTATTCTTGACCGCCTGACACAATCTGTTGGCCGTGACAGCCGCAGCCGTGGTAGTCGCCACTGGTATAACACCGGCCCCGTTGGCTTGCTATTACGCCCCTTCAGTAAAAAAGTCTGATTTCTTTGGACGGCCCGCCGTGGCCGTCCGTCTCCGACGCTACACGTAAAATAAGGAATGACTATGCGCAAGACAGCTCTATTCGCCGCCGTCCTGACGACGTTTGCCGCAACCCACGTGTCCGCCGCCGACCTGCCCGGTAAAGGCATTACGGTTAAACCCGCTCAGAGCAATATTTCCGAAGAGACTTTCCAGACGCTGCTGGTGAGCCGTGCGCTGGAAAAACTGGGCTACACCGTCGATAAGCCTAGCGAAGTGGATTACAACGTGGCTTACACCACCATCGCGGCGGGTGATGCCACCTTTATCGCCACCAACTGGAAACCACTGCATGATGACATGTACGCCGCTGCCGGTGGCGATCAGAAATTCTACCGTGAGGGCACTTACGTGACCGGCGCGGCACAAGGCTATTTGATCGACAAGAAAACAGCGGATCAGTATCACATCACCAATCTTGAACAGCTAAAAGATCCTAAGATCGCCAAGCTGTTTGATACCAACGGAGATGGCAAAGCCGACCTCACCGGCTGTACACCAGGCTGGGGCTGTGAAGCGGTGATTAACCACCAGATTGATGCCTTCAAACTGAGCAACACCGTTGAGCACAACCAGGGCAACTACTCGGCGATGATTGCCGACACCATTACCCGCTTCAAACAGGGTAAACCGATTCTTTATTATACCTGGACGCCTTACTGGGTAAGTGATGTGCTAAAACCGGGCAAAGATGTAGTGTGGCTGCAGGTGCCGTTCTCATCCATGCCGGGCGCGCAGAGCAAAGTGGATACCAAACTGCCTAACGGCATGAACTATGGCTTCCCGGTCAACACCATGCATATCGTGGCTAACAAAGCCTGGGCTGAGAAAAACCCGGCGGCGGCAAAACTGTTTGCGGAAATGAAGCTGCCACTGGCTGATATCAATGCGGAGAATGCGGCGATGCATGCGGGCCACGCGTCTGAAGCCGACATTAACAGCCACGTAGACGGCTGGATCAAAGGCCATCAGGCCGAGTTTGATAAGTGGGTTTCTGACGCACAGGCTGCGGCGAAGTAATCCTCTTTCCCTTATAGAGCGGCCTTTTGGTCGCTCTTCTCCACCATCCCCGCACATTTAGTGCGTTATAGCGCACTGGTACGTCCTGTCAATTAACACACCATTGAAATAATTTTTTGGGTTACTATTAACCACAAATGATTATCTTCGTTTTTCTTCCGCTGTGAATATGGCTAAGCCGAGACGCATCTCTGCACTATCTGAGGTTAGATCCTCTCAACGAATGCAATTCATCATTTTAACTGGTACGGTATTGATACCGTAAATGTTACAATTTAGTTAATTAACCCATTGATTTGGTGATGTAATATCCGCAGCGAAAGTGTTTAGAAAGCGTAAAGACCCACCCAATCACGTGAGTGAGACTATTCATTGATGATTGAGTTTGTTATGGTTAGCAGCACAGTTATTCACCAGAGTTATTTTTTCTCTCGAAATTATTTTTTCTTAAAAATATTTCATGATGCGAATTGATGACAATCTAACCATCCAGCGTGGCAAATTGTCAGGGCGAACTGCCCAAGGTTATGGAACGACCTGGAACGCCAGATGTTGACAATGTGATCGTGCGAACAATCACTGGCGGAAAATATGACTACGCTTAATCTGTCACCATCCTTACTATACCAGTTGCAACTAAGAGGTTTTTTTTAAAATGGAAAGTTCGTTTACTCCCATTGAACAGATGCTGAACATCCGTGCTAACCGCCATAAAGATTTTCCGTTGCAGGAAATCATCCTGACTCGTCTGTGCATGCATATGCAGGGAAAACTGCTGGATAACCGCAACAAGATGTTGAAGGCGCAGGGAATTAACGAGACCTTATTCATGGCGCTGATCACACTTGATGCGCAAGAAAACCAGAGCATCCAGCCTTCTGAACTGAGTTCTGCGCTGGGTTCCTCACGTACTAATGCAACACGTATTGCTGATGAGCTGGAAAAACGTGGCTGGATTGAGCGCCGCGAGAGCGATAATGACCGTCGCTGCCTGCATCTGCACCTGACAGAAAAAGGTAACGAATTCTTACGTCAGCTGCTGCCGCCACAGCATCAGAGCCTGCAGTACCTGTGGTCTTCGCTCTCAACATCCGAGCAGGATCAGCTGGAAGCGATTACGCGTAAGCTGCTTAACCGTCTTGATAAAATGGATGAAGATCAGGTTATCGCTTCCCTGTCGCGCTAATAGCAAGAAGTGCGACACAATCACCTTCCGAAATCGCTATTTTAATCCCCTTTTATCCGGCCAGCGTCTCATACGCTGGCTTTTTCGACTCGGGAAACCGTGTTGATGGATCAACACAGCCCGGCTAAATGGAAAACGTGGAGAAAAACATGAGTGCGACCGCGGAAGCGCAAAGCCCGCAACAGCCAGCGAATAAAAAGAAGAAGCGCAAAGGTGTGCTGATCCTGCTGGCTATCGTGTTTGTATTGATTGGGGTGGCGTATCTGGCTTACTGGTATTTGGTGCTGCGCCATTTCCAGGAAACCGATGACGCCTATGTGGCAGGTAACCAGGTGCAGGTGATGGCACAGGTTTCCGGCAGCGTGAATAAAGTCTGGTTCGATGACACTGACTTCGTGAAAAAAGGCGACATTCTGGTGTCGCTGGATAAAACCGATGCGGAGCAGGCGTTTGAAAAAGCGCAGACTGCACTGGCCACCAGCGTCCGCCAGACGCATCAATTGATGATCAACGGCAAGCAGTATCAGGCCACCATCAAGCTGCAACAGACCGCTCTGGATCAGGCTGAAGCCGATCTGAAACGTCGTGAGCCGCTGGGTGCGTCAAACCTGATTGGTCGTGAAGAACTGCAACACTCACGTGATGCCGTGGCCACGGCGAAAGCGCAACTTGATGTCGCCGTGCAGCAGTACAACGCGAACCAGGCGATGATCCTGAATACCAATCTGGAACAGCAACCGGCCGTTAAACAAAGTGCTGCCGAACTGCGTGATGCATGGCTGGCATTGCAACGTACCGAAATTCGTAGCCCGATTGATGGCTATATTTCGCGTCGTAGCGTCCAGGTCGGTTCGCAGATCTCCACCAGCACCCCACTGCTGGCGGTGGTACCGGCGACTAACTTGTGGATAGATGCCAACTTTAAAGAGACTCAGCTCTCTGGTGTGCGTATCGGTCAACCTGCGACCGTGGTCAGTGATATTTACGGTGATGACGTGGAGTATCACGGTAAAGTTGTCGGCCTGGATATGGGCACGGGTAGCGCCTTCTCTCTGCTGCCGGCACAGAATGCGACAGGTAACTGGATCAAAGTGGTTCAGCGTTTACCGGTGCGTATTGAGCTGGACCCGCAACAGGTGGCTGAACATCCGCTGCGTATTGGTCTCTCCACCTTAGTCAAAGTGGATACCCAAAACAAAGACGGGGCCACACTGGCCAGTAGCGTGCGTCCACAAGCGGCGTATGAAAGTAACGCATTGGCAATCGACCTCGCGCCGGTTAACAAGCTGATTACTGATATCGTTCGTGCTAACGCCGATTAATTCCGCGGGAGGCTGTGATGGCACAAAAACCGCTTGAAGGTGCGCCGTTAGTCCTGATGACCATCGCCTTATCCCTGGCGACGTTTATGCAGGTTCTCGACTCCACCATTGCTAACGTGGCGATCCCGACGATCGCCGGTAACCTTGGTGCCTCGAACTCACAGGGCACCTGGGTAATTACCTCATTCGGGGTGGCAAACGCCATCTCGATACCGATTACCGGTTGGTTAGCCAAACGTATCGGTGAAGTGAAGCTATTTACCTGGTCGACCATTCTGTTTGTGCTGGCCTCATGGGCCTGCGGCATGTCAGAGAGTCTGGAGATGCTGATCTTCTTCCGTATCATCCAGGGTGTGGTCGCCGGTCCGTTGATTCCACTGTCGCAAAGTTTGCTACTGAACAACTACCCGCCAGCCAAGCGCAGCGTGGCGCTCTCGCTGTGGGCGATGACGGTGATCGTGGCCCCGATCTGCGGCCCGATTTTAGGCGGCTGGATCAGTGATAACTACCACTGGGGTTGGATCTTCTTTATCAACGTTCCGATTGGTGTGGTCGTCGTCGCGCTGACTCTGCAAACCCTGCGAGGACGCGAAACCAAAACCGAAATCCGACCGATTGATATCGTCGGCCTGGTGCTGTTGGTGGTGGGGATTGGTTCGCTGCAGGTGATGCTCGACCGGGGTAAAGAACTCGACTGGTTTGGCTCCACGGAGATCATTGTACTCACGGTAGTCGCCGTGGTGGCGCTGGCGGTGCTGTTGGTGTGGGAGCTAACGGACGACCATCCGATTGTCGATTTGTCGCTGTTTAAAAAGCGCAACTTCACCATCGGCTGTTTGTCGATCAGTCTGGCTTACATGCTTTACTTCGGCTCGATCGTGTTGCTGCCCCAGTTGCTGCAGGAGGTATACGGCTACACCGCCACCTGGGCAGGTTTGGCGTCAGCGCCGGTCGGCATCATTCCGGTCATCCTGTCGCCGATCATTGGTCGCTTTGCCCACAAGCTGGACATGCGGCGGCTGGTGACCTTCAGCTTTATCATGTACGCCGTCTGTTTCTACTGGCGCGCGTATACGTTTGAGCCGGGGATGGATTTTGGTGCGTCGGCATGGCCGCAGTTTATTCAGGGCTTTGCCGTGGCCTGCTTCTTTATGCCACTGACCACCATTACGCTGTCAGGCTTGCCGCCAGAGCGTATGGCAGCAGCATCGAGCCTGTCGAACTTTGTGCGTACGCTGGCCGGTTCAATCGGTACGTCGATCACCACCACCATGTGGACGGATCGTGAATCGATGCACCACAGCTACCTGTCGGAATCGGTGAATCCCTTCAATCCGAATTCGCAGCAGATGTATGACCAACTGCAAAGCTTGGGCATGACGCAGCAGCAAGCTTCAGCCTACATTGCACAGCAAATTACCAATCAGGGCCTGATTATCTCAGCGAATGAGATCTTCTGGGCATCAGCGGGAGTATTTTTGATCTTGCTGGTTCTGGTGTGGTTTGCACGTCCGCCATTTGGTGCGGGCGGTGGCGGCGGTGGAGCGCACTAAAGAGTAGAAACAAAAACGGGCCTTTCGGCCCGTTTTCATTTATGCGTTCTGGCGCCACCATTCGGCAAGCAGAATGCCAGTCGCAACGGAGACGTTAAGACTCTCGACGTTGCCGGTACCGCCAATCGACAGGCTGATATCACCCTGCTGGAAGGCGCTGTCGGACAGACCTTCACGCTCCTGGCCCAGTACCAGAACCATTTTGGCTGGCAGCTCAGCTTTCGCCAGCGGCGTGCCTTCATGGCTTGAAGTCGTCACAATGGTGTAACCCGCTTTGCGGAAAGCTTCCAGACCGCTGGCAAAACTTTCACCACTGATGGCCTGCACATGCTCAGCACCGCCCTCGGCCGTGCGCACAGCGGCGCCAGACTCCAGCAGAGAAGCATGGTTAACCAGCAAACCTTTCACGCCGAAGTGCGCGCAGCTACGCATGATGCCACCGAGGTTGTGCGGGTTGCTAACATCTTCCAGGGCCAGCACGCAATCCTTAGTATCCGCTTTTTTCAGCCACTCAGAGACTTCCATGCCCATACGCTTCTTGATGATGAAGCACACGCCGCCGTGGTGTTCGGTGCCTGAAGCCTTAGTCAGCTCGGCATCATCCACCACGTGGTAGGCTTTACGATTGGCCGCTAACCAGCGCAGCGTTTCGCGGAAGCGTGGCGTCACGCTCTGGATAAACCAGGCACGCACGATACTCTCTGGTCGGCTGGCAAACAGCGCCTGGCAGGCATTTTCACCGTAAACACGCGTCTCTTCCTGACGCTGACGGCGAATCTGCTCGGGGTCGATAACCGGCTTGTTGCTCGCGGCCTCATCAATCTGGCTATCGTCCGCTACCGGTGGGCGTGAAACGGTGCGCCACGGTGAATCACCGAAGCTGCGGTTGTCATCGCCACGATCGTCACGACGGCCAAAGCTGCGACCGCGCTCGCTGTTGCGTGCATCACGCGCTGGCGTTCCGCGACCACCTGCACTGCTGCGGCCACCTTCTTCATTATTACGTGCAGTACGAAAACCAGAACGACGATTATCTTCCTGGCGCGCAGCAGGACGGCCGCCTTTGCCGGTACGAGGATTTGGTTTTTGGCCTGCATCCTCATCACGTACATACATCACTTTTACCTTGCCGCTTTTGCCTTTAAATTCGTCGTTCATTTGTTCCTCCTGCATTGAGAGCGCGAAGATTACCTGATGTGCTGGAGCTTAGCTATCAACTATTGAACCTATTGGGCAATCCAGATTGAGCATAGCACTCAACCTTTTCATAATGTTCGGCAATCATAACATTTACAGGTCCGGTTTGAGGTGACGATGAATACTGTATGTGCCTCCTGTCAGGCAACTAACCGCGTTCCCGAGGAACGTATTGCCGATGGCGCCAAGTGTGGTCGCTGTGGCGACGAGCTTTTCAATGGTGAAGTCGTGAATGCTACCGCAGCCACGCTGGATAAATATTTGCAGGACGATCTGCCCGTGGTGATCGACTTCTGGGCGCCGTGGTGCGGACCGTGCGTGAACTTCGCGCCTGTTTTTAAGGATGTCGCTGACGAACGCCGCGGTAAAGTGCGCTTTGTGAAAGTGAACACGGAAGCCGAACCGACACTCAGCTCACGCTTCCGCATCCGCAGTATCCCGACCATTATGGTGTTCAAAAAAGGTGAGATGGTCGACATGTTAAACGGAGCAATGCCCAAAGCACCGTTTAATGAGTGGCTCGACGAATCACTTTAAGCACCTCAGGCCAGCCCCTGTGCTGGCCTTGCCGTTAGCCTTCTATTAAACTGGCGTTTTTTCCTTCCTGCGATTCTATGTCTGAAAATGCCGTTCTGCGCTTACGTGCGCAACGTTTAGCACGCGCTACGCGCCCGTTTCATGCCCGTGGCAATCGCGTGTTGCGCTGCCAGCGTTGCCTGCTGCCACAAAAAAATTGCCTGTGTGCCTCCCTGCAGCCGCAGCAAGCACGCAGCCGTTTTTGTCTGGTGATGTTCGATACCGAGCCAATGAAACCCAGTAATACCGGACGCCTGATTGCCGATATCCTGCCTGATACGCTGGCGTTTGGCTGGTCACGCACCGAACCTGATGACGCGATGCTCGCCGCAGTGAAAACTGACGAGTATCAGCCACTGGTGGTGTTTCCGGGCTCGTATGCCGATGCAGGCAGGGAAGTGCTCACCACACCTCCGCTCACCGGCAAACCACCGCTATTTATTATGCTGGATGGCACCTGGACCGAAGCCCGCAAGATGTTCCGCAAAAGCCCCTGGCTGGATGCGTTCCCGGTGATGTCACTCAACGTTTCCACACCGTCGCGCTACACGCTGCGGGAAGCGCACGGCGAGGGCCAGCACTGTACCGCTGAAGTGGCCGCCGCGCTGCTGGAACAGGCGGGAGATGTTGAGGCAGCAAGCGCGTTACAGCAGCATTTTGAGCATTTCCGTCACGCTTATCTGGCAGGCAAGCCGCATCATCCGGTGCATTATCAGGAAAGCGTGCTGTAGGGATCGCCTGATTTTTTAACTTGTCCGTTTGATTTATAGTCGCACATCGCCATGGAGTTGGCTCCCAACATAAGGATGATGCGCTATGAAAGTCTGGTGGCTTGTTGTGCTACTGATAGCGGGCTGCAGCACGGCCCCGCAAACTGACCGCCCTTACCCACTGCAGTTACAATCCGTTAGCACACGCCCAAGTGGCATCATTAGCGTTGCTGAATTGCAGCCCGGTGATTTGCTGCTCTCCTCCGCCACCTCGCCTCAATCCTGGGGCATTCGCCTGATCAGCTTCAGCGGTGTCAGCCATGCCGCAATCTATCTGGGTGATCGACAAGTGGCGGAAGCCGTGGGCAGTGGTGTCAAAATCATTCCGCTGCAACAGGCTATTGAGGAGAGTAATAATTTGTTGGTGCTACGCGTGCCCAGCCTCACTCATGACCAAAGCTCGCTGTTGCGCGAATTTGCCCACCAGCAACAAGGCAAAAAATACAATTTCAAAGGTATCGTGATGTTCATGCCGTTTATGGTTTCGCGCCGCGTCTGCGAGCTGCCGCTGATGCATGAAAATCTACGCAGTGCCTGTCTCACTGCATTAGCGCGCGTGCAACTCGCCGACGTTGACGATCCTCAAGCCAATCGCTTCTTCTGCTCAGAATTCGTCATCGCAGGATATCGCCATGCAGGCGTCGAGCTACTTCAGGGACAAGCGAGCTGGGTCAGTCCGGCTGATCTCATGCATCTGCGTGATGGAGATATCTCAGCATGGCATAGCGAGCAGAATATGCAGTACATCGGCCATTTAAAGCGCTGGAACCTTAAAGAGATCCTCAGCCTGCGATCGGCGAGTCGGCAAGCAGAGTAAAAAGCGTTTACAATCATGCCAATCTTGATGTCGGGAGCGGATGATGAGTCAACGCGGACTGGAAGCACTGTTACGACCTAAATCAATCGCGGTGATTGGTGCGTCAGTTACACCGGGGCGCGCCGGCTACTTTATGATGCGTAATTTGCTGGCAGGCGGATTTAGCGGTCCGGTACTGCCGGTCACGCCGAAGTATAAAGCCGTGAGCGGTGTGCTGGCCTGGCCGGATATTGCCAGCCTGCCGTTCGCGCCCGATCTCGCCATTATCTGTACTCATGCCAAACGCAATCTGGAACTGCTGCAGCAGTTGGGTGAAAAAGGCTGCAAAGCCTGCATCATTCTCTCCGCACCCGCCAGTCAGTTGGAAGAATTGAAAGCCTGTGCCAGCCAGTGGCAAATTCGCCTGCTCGGCCCGAACAGTCTGGGATTGCTGGCCCCCTGGCAAGGATTGAACGCCAGCTTCTCGCCGGTGCCGATCGCAAAAGGACGCATTGCCTTTATTTCTCAATCCGCGGCGGTCTCCAACACCATTCTTGATTGGGCTCAGCAGCGCAATCTCGGCTTCTCCTGGTTTATCGCTTTGGGCGACAGTCTGGATATTGATGTTGATGATTTGCTGGATTTCCTGGCGCGTGACGGCAAAACCAGCGCTATTTTGCTCTATTTAGAGCATCTCAGTGATGCGCGCCGTTTTGTTTCGGCCTCTCGTAGCGCCTCACGCAATAAACCGATTCTGGTGATCAAAAGCGGTCGCAGCCATCAGGCACAAGCGATGATTGGCACACTTAGCGGGCTGGATGCCGCATGGGATGCCGCGATTCAGCGTGCCGGTTTGCTGCGCGTACAGGATACGCATGAACTGTTTTCAGCGGTGGAATCGTTGAGCCATATGCGCCCCTTGCGCGGTGATCGTTTGATGATCATCAGCAACGGCGCAGCCCCCGCAGCCTTAGCACTGGATGAGCTGTACGCGCGTAATGGAAAGCTGGCTACGCTGAGTAATGAGACCTTACAAGCCCTGGCCACGTTGTTACCGGAAGGCGTTGGGCGCGGTAATCCGCTGGATCTCAAGGACGATGCCACACCAGCGCGCTATGTTGCCTGCATAGAACAACTACTGGATAGCCATGAACTCGATGCATTAATGATTATCCATGCCCCGAGCGCCGTGTCTCCCGCCAGCGAAACGGCCGAACAAATTATCGCGGCCGTGGCAAAACATCCGCGCGGCAAGCAGGTAACACTGCTCACTAACTGGTGTGGCGAATACTCGTCACAAGCCGCTCGTCGTGCTTTCACTCAGGCCGGAATCCCCACCTGGCGCACACCGGAAGGTACCGTAACCGCATTTATGCATCAGGTAGAGTATCGCCGTAACCAAAAACAACTGCGTGAAACACCCGCCTTGCCGGTCGGCCTGACGCAAAACAGCGCGCAGGCGCACCAGTTGATTCAACAAGCGCTGGATCAGGGTATTAACACTCTGGATACCCACGAAGTCCAGCCGGTGCTACAAGCCTATGGATTAGCAACGCTGCCGACCTGGATTGCGAGTGACAGTCGCGAAGCGGCCAGCATTGCCGACCAGATTGGCTACCCCGTGGCACTCAAGCTGCGTTCACCGGATATCCCACACAAGTCTGAAGTTCAGGGGGTAATGCTTTATCTGCGCAGCGCTGCGGAAGTTGAGCAGGCCGCTGAGGCGATTTTTGATCGTGTGCGCAATACACATCCACAAGCGCGTATCGATGGCTTACTGGTGCAAAGCATGGCAAACCGTGCCGGCGCACAAGAATTACGCGTGGTGGTGGAACAAGATCCGTTGTTTGGTCCGATTATCATGCTGGGTGAAGGCGGAGTGGAGTGGCAACCGGATAAGCAGGCTGCAGTGGCATTACCCCCGTTGAATATGACGCTAGCGCGTTACCTGGTGATTCAGGCGATGAAGAGCGGCAAAGTGCGCAGTCGCAGTGCGTTGCGTCCACTGGATATTGCGGGATTGAGCCAGCTTCTGGTGCAGGTTTCTAACCTGGTGGTGGATTGCCCGGAGATCCAGCGGCTGGATATCCATCCGCTGCTGGCCTCCGCGAATGAATTCACCTTGCTGGATGTCACACTGCAGCTCGCGCCATTTACCGGTGATAACGAAGCACGCCTGGCGATTCGCCCTTATCCACACCACCTTGAAGAGCAGGTGCAGTTGAAAGATGGACAGCATTGCCTGTTCCGCCCGATCCTGCCGGAAGATGAACCGCAACTGCGCGCATTTATCGCTCAGGTAACGAAGGAAGATCTCTATTATCGTTATTTCAGTGAGATCAATGAGTTCACGCATGAGGATCTCGCCAACATGACCCAAATCGACTATGACCGAGAGATGGCCATTGTTGCAGTACGACAGCGCGACGGGAATGATGAGATTATTGGTGTGACGCGTGCGATCTCGGATGCCGATAACATTGATGCGGAGTTTTCGGTGCTGGTGCGCTCCGATCTGAAAGGACTCGGGATGGGCAGACGATTGCTGGAAAAGATGATCCGCTATACGCGCGATCATGGTCTGCAACAATTGAACGGTATCACCATGCCACACAACACCGGCATGATTACGCTGGCACGAAAACTGAATTTTCGTGTGAATATTCAATTGGATGATGGCATTGTCAGCCTGAATTTACCGCTCGGTGAGGCGTGATGATGTCCTGTACAGAAAGGTAAAAATCCTCCTTATCAGGCCGGTTGGTGTTATTATTTACCGTTAGGATCATGATTTGATGGCAAAAGGCCATGCAATGAACAGAGAAGAAGTGCACTGTGATGTTGTCTAAATTTAAACGCAATAAACACCAACAACACCTCGCACAGCTGCCTAAACTGTCACAATCCGTGTCGGATGTGACCACGCTTTACTCGCCTGCCGAGTTCCGTGAGACCCTGCTGACGAAAATCGCTGCGGCTGAAAAACGCATCTGCATCGCCGCACTCTATCTCGAGAACGACGACGGCGGGCGTGGCATCATGCAGGCGCTCTATGCTGCGCGTCAGGCACGTCCGGAGCTGGATATCAGTATTCTGGTGGATTGGCATCGCGCGCAGCGTGGCCGAATTGGCGCCGCTCGTGGACTGACCAACGCGGACTGGTACTGCGAGATGGCAGCACAGCATCCCGATATCGCTATTCCAGTGTATGGCATTCCCGTTAACACGCGTGAAGCACTTGGCGTACTGCATCTGAAAGGCTTCATAATTGATGACACCTTGCTGTACAGCGGCGCCAGCCTGAATGATGTTTATCTGCATCAGCATGATAAATATCGCTATGATCGCTATCAGTTAATCCGTAATCCACAATTGGCGGACACCATGTACGCGTGGATTTGCGAAAATCTCAAGCAGTCCGATGCGGTTAATCGCCTTGACCAGACTGAGCGTCCATCCAGCCCTGAAATTAAGAACGAAACACGCCAGTTCCGTCAGGATTTGCGCAGTTTTCATTACCAGTTCGCGGGGAATGCTGACAATGAGTCACTGGCGGTCACGCCGCTGGTGGGCCTTGGCAAACGCAGTCTGCTCAATAAAACCATCTTCCATTTGATGCCGTGCGCCGAGCGTAAACTTACGCTGTGCACGCCTTACTTCAACCTGCCTGCGATCCTGGTGCGTAATCTGATCCATCTGCTGCGTCAGGGTAAAGAGGTGGAGATCATCGTGGGCGATAAAACCGCCAATGATTTCTACATCCCGCCTGAGCAGCCGTTTAAAATCATCGGCGCACTGCCCTATCTATATGAGATCAACCTGCGACGCTTTCTGAGCCGTTTGCAGTATTACGTCAATAACGGCCAGTTGACCGTGCGTCTGTGGAAAGACGGCGAAAACAGTTATCACCTGAAAGGTATTTGGGTGGATGACGAGTGGATGATGATTACCGGCAATAACCTCAATCCGCGCGCCTGGCGACTGGATTTGGAAAATGCGGTGCTGATCCACGATCCTAAGAATGAGCTGGCAGAGCAGCGCGAGAAAGAGCTGACGCTGATTCGTGAACATACCACGACGGTTCAGCACTTCCGCGAATTAGAGAGTATTTCTGACTATCCGGCGAAAGTACGTAAGTTAATCCGTCGTCTACGCCGTATCCGTATTGACCGTCTTATCAGTCGCTTACTCTAGCCGATGCGTGCGCTCATCCTCTGCGTAGTTTTACTTTGTAGTGGATGTGCGCATGTGGCACAAGATAACTGGACCGGTATGGACAAAGCCGAACACTTCTTCTCTTCTGCCGTGCTAGCCGCTGCCGGCAGCGAAATCTCCCAACACCAGCATCAAAGCCGTGGACAAAATTTACGTTTTGGCTTTTTGTTCTCGCTGAGTTTTGGCGTAGGAAAAGAGTTATATGACAGCCGCTCTTCGGGGAGCGGCTGGAGTTGGAAAGATCTCAGCTATGACGTGGCGGGAGCGGCCACTGGCGTTGCCTTGTGGAGTTTAAGCCAATAATCACAGTGTAATGCCCTTCCCTTTGCGATGGAGCATCAGGGAAATAACGAAGGCCAATGCCCCCATCGCCGACACATACCAGAAGAAACTGGTTTCAATCCCCTCTTTCTTCAGCAGTAAAGCGACATATTCGGCCGAACCACCAAAGATCGCATTAGCCACCGCATAAGATAAGCCTACGCCTAGCGCGCGCACTTCTGGTGGGAACATCTCCGCTTTCAGGATGCCGCTGATAGCGGTATAGAAACTGGTGATAATTAGCGCCAGCATAATCAACGCAAATGCAGCCCAACTGCTCTGCACATTTTGCAGCATCATCAGGATCGGTACGGTACAGATCGCTGCCCCCGCACCAAAGATCATCATCGAAGATCGACGACCGATCTTATCTGACAGCGCCCCGACGATCGGCTGAATCAGCATGAAGACGAATAATGCGGCTGTCATCAATCCACTGGCGCTGCGTGCATCCATCCCCGCCGTATTGACCAGATACTTTTGCATATAGGTGGTGAAGGTATAGAAGCTCAGTGAACCGCCGGCAGTAAAGCCCAATACCATCAGAAACGCGCGTGAGTGATTGCGCAGCAAACCCATAACGCTGCCCGCATCTTTATGTTCACGATTCTTTTTCTCAGAGGTTTCATTCAGTGAGCGACGCAGCCACAGTGCGACAACGGCCAGCACGGCACCGAGGAAGAAGGGGATGCGCCAGCCCCAGTTGCGCAACTCTTCGTCGCTGAGGATCTGTTGCAGCACCACTACGGTGAGCACGGCTAACAGCTGGCCGCCAATCAGTGTCATGTACTGGAATGAAGCATAAAAACCTTTGCGGCCTTCTAAAGCGACTTCACTCATATAAGTGGCGCTGGTGCCATACTCTCCGCCCACTGACAACCCTTGAAACATACGCGCCAGCAGCAGGATCACTGGTGCCGCCACGCCAATTTCGCCGTATCCTGGCAGGCAAGCGATCACCAGGGATCCTAAACACATCATGCAGACAGAAATCAGCATTGAGTTTTTACGTCCATGGCGATCGGCTATATAGCCAAATAACCAGCCACCAATCGGACGCATCAAAAATCCAGCGGCGAATACGCCTGCGGTTTGCAGTAACTGCGTGGTGGTATCACCTGCGGGGAAGAATACATGCGCGAAATAGAGTGAGAAAAAGGAGTAAACGTAAAAGTCGAACCATTCGACCAGATTGCCTGATGATGCGCCCACAATCGCCCAGATGCGCTGTTTGCTGTTTATCGTTGATTCAGATGGTGCCACTTTTTGTTGTAGTGAGTCGGTCATGTCTTACCTCATTTCCTTGCGATAAATTAATGCCAAAGGATTCAGTAAAGCACGTGTTGGGCGGTTTCGGGAATTGGATGACGTTGAAGGTGCTAATTTGTGATTAGTGAGGGATTTTGGGGTGAAATCAGGGCGATGTTTCAGTACTGGTTGAAGGCTTTGAAGGTGAGTCTGTAGCCAAAATCGCGCTGTGGCGGCGTGGTGTCAAAGGTGAATTAGCTGATTTACTGGATGAATATGTGATTGCGCTGGCCAGCAATGAGAAATCAACGATCGACCGGCCTCTTCCTGATATTAATCAGCCGGTTAAGGTTGCTGATTTTATCGAAATAATCAGCCGGTTAAGGTTGCTGGTTTTATCGAAAACTGGCTGAAAAAGGCCCCTAAGCGGGGAGGTGTTTGCAGGACTGGCTGAATTTCAGACGTAAAATCTCCTGGCTACAGACGTAAGAAAA
>NZ_JACVUO010000025.1:0-51407 GCF_016625145.1 Pantoea sp. S61 | reverse complement strand
AGCAACAGGAGTAAGCACTTCCGGTCTGAGGCCGGCGATGTTGGATCCTGATAGCACGTCAGCTATTGCAATACTTCACACTGGTGTTGGCACGAGGAGTAACACACGCGATAAGCTTAGCGCCCAACGCACTTTTATTTACCAGGAAGCGCCTGATTTAACGGGGCGAAGTGCCGGTACGGTTACAATTTATTAAACGCCCTCTGGCTGGATGAACGTCCGGCAGACCATGCTTTGCTCGCCGATGAGCGGACCGGTGAGAAAGTCCGATTGCTGTTTCAGCATCGCGGTAAGACTGCCGGCGCCGCTATCCTCAACCGCACTGTAATACCGATGTTTTGCAAGCGTGCGGGTGTCCCTTTGCAAGACAGCGGCGGGACGATAACCAGTCACCGGGGACGGGCCTCAGCGGTGACCGCGCTGGATAGCTTCCCGCAGGGCATATCACTGTACGAACTAATGTAATGGACGGAGCATTCAACGCCTCAGTCCACAATGCGTTATCTGCGTATTTGCCCGACACAGCATGCCGTTTCATTTATAAAGGCAGACAGGATCGCGCACATGATAAGCGTGCTGATTGATCACGATCCCGAAGCCGCCAGCCTGACGGGACCTGCAACGTATTATGACCTAGGCTATTCGTACTGCTCGAATCCCTTCTGGAGCACCTATCAGCACCAGATTGCCTGCATTGGCTGTAATTTTAATCTGCTCAAAGACAGCGCGCGTGGGCTGATATTGGAAAGCTAAGCTTATGTCAGATGTTACTTTGAGGAAGTTCCGCTCACACCAGATGAGAGAGCCATTGTGGAACAGGACGCGGAAAAAAATTGAACTGGCTCTTAAAAGGTTGCCCCTAAAACCAGAAGGGTAAAACGGACCGCTTTGTGCCCAGGCTGTGTGAAAACCCTGACCTAAAACTGAAGTGCGCGCATCTACGCAAAATCTGGGAATGCTCGACTGATTAGCAGAGAAAATTTTACGTAGGAGCGCTGTTTTCAGCCTTCTTTTTGGCAATTTAAGCGACCAAAACAGTTTGCACACAGCCTGTGCCAGAGGCGGACGTTGATCATACAGTTTAAGGGCTGTCGATAAGCTACAAAATCCTCAGATTATCGTCGGCCATAAATCCAGCTTAATAATCTATTCTCAACTACTGTTAAAATCTTCTTATGGAAAAAGGCCAGATCTATTCCAACAGCGCTTCCTAAAAGTCCAAGTATTAGTGTAATTACTCCTGCAACATAAAGCACTGAGCCTTGTAATAATTCACTTTTTAAAAAATCTGGCTGGATATTATCGGGAATACCTTTAAGACCAGTAAAAGTGAGTGCTAATACAAGAAGAGTGGTAATAATCCACGCAACCATCTTTGAAATGATAGTAGAAAATTTCCTAACGCGTGTTTCAAGAATATTTAGCTGTGTTCGAGCCTTATCTGTCTCCTGAGTAGCTAATTTTATTTGATCACCCGTTTCGTTTATGATGCTATTAATCATTGCTTGGTGTTCTGTTTGTAATGTTTTTATCTCATTATCATATTTTTCAGTATGTTTTTTATTAATCGTGGCTACGACATCAAAAATATCTTCTTCCGAAAAGTCTTCCCCTACATCTACAGATACACGATGCACAACGCGTAAAAGATCGCTATCCCAACGGATGCGCAAGAAATCATCTTCGTTAATCCCCCCACGTTTTTGAAGACGTTCAAGTCTCTCAAGAAAAGCATTCCAAAACTTGTCATCTGTGTAAAGAAGGCTGTAAGCAGTAGATAACAACTGCTCCTGTGGAAGATTGCCATAAATATCAGGCCTTTTGAGCCAGAACATAGCAGTGATCCATTGCTCGGAAACAACTAAAGGGATAGCATCACGACCAAACTCATCTTTGAAAAAATCATACGCTAGCTTTTGAAGAGGAATATTACGTGTTACGAAAACACTGAAATTTTGATTTAGGTTATTAATTTGACGGCCTTCGCGAAGGTTATGTATACGCGAAATACATATTGTATCGTGATCATAATTTTTATTCGGGCTAAACCTGTTAGAAATTGAGCTTTGCAGCAATTCTTCATCGCACTGGAATTGTTTTTTAGTTTTGAAGCCCTGAATAATCTGAATGCCGAATCGGGCTATACTTGTGTCAAGTAGCTTTATTTCAGTATCAAGTCTTTCTGAATCATATCCTTCAGCCCTGAGCCACTCAAGAGTTTTAGTGTTGAATCTACCATAATATTTTCGACTCAAATCGCTTTTCCAAGCCTGCAGAAGGCCCTCTATTTCATCGTAAGTTCTGTCGAAAATGAAAATGCTGATTTGAAGCGATTGTAAAAGCTTGAGGAAATCACTGTAAGCTTCCTTTGCTTGCCTGCCACTATAACCTAGCAGGCCTAATACAATTGGCGAGTCTAGATATATAGTTATTCCGGCGTAGTATTTCTTATCTGTAGCTTTATCTGCATAGAATAAGTAATTAGCGAGCAGCATCCCTTTAACGCAACGACTGAAGTGTTCCAGCATGACTGGTTGATTTCGATGGATGTAACTTATGAATGAAGCGATGAGATGATCTGTATTCTTGATGCTTTCATTTAATTCACTTCGGCGATAAGCACGCTCACTAATTACACTACTTACATTGACCTCAATGAAACTGAAAATCAACTTTTCTGCTTCACTTTCAGTAAGAGTTTTTTCGAATTTTTCTTTAGTGAAGGTGATGAACTCCTTTTTAAGACTTATGAGAGAAACACTGACATCTTCTTGTTTATTTTCAAAGCCATTCTTCCATTCACTAATTTTTTCATGGCAGGGAATAAAGGCATGATTCTCCTTTATCAATAGTCCGCGTTTCCTGGCTCGAGTCATTAACACTTTGACTGCCGAAATAGGTGGTTTAAAACCGAAACTCTGAAGAAGACGCTCTTGAATATCGGTCTCGTTAATAACTTGCTTGCCTACTTCTGATGCTGTAACAGCGATAAATGGAAGAAACAGATCGATTTCATCCTGAATATCATCAGATTTGAGGGTCTCAAGCAGTGCAAGGTGCAGAAGAGGGCTTCTGATTTCTAATGCTGACATAGTGTATTGCGACATCCCAGAGATTTTGTTATTTAGATCAATCATCTCCCAACTCGCGGTTAACTTCCAGTACAATAAGAAGAATCTCATTAAGAAATAGTTGTGTTTGACCGGGAGATGCACCTCAGTTAGTTAACGCGCACAAATGTAAGTAATGCTCACTATAAAAGATATAAAAACATCACTTTTCCGCTTCTCGCTCAAAGCAGCCGGTCAACTTAAGCATGATTTTTAGTTGGCAATGACCACGTAATTTGCAAACGGGCAGTCAAGTAAAATGCAAATGGGTAGTCAAGTGAATGCAAATACCCAGTTAGAAGCATGACGGGGAAGGATGCCGGTATGGGGACAGTTTATTTAACCCCTGGTGAAATACGGAGCCTATAACCCGTACTGGCGAGCCTTAATTTAGCACAGCTGCGCACCTTCACCATCTGGCCGGGGCCCTGCATCCGTCCTGCCCCATAGTGTCTGCCGGGTGAGCCTGAATCCGGGGGGAGTGAAAAACGACGCCCAGCTGGTCGGCCAGCGTCTGCTTCACCGCCAAGTGCCCCGCCAGAAAATCCCAGACGATATCGCTGTCCAGCCCGCTGCGGTCACACAGCTGCGAAACGGAGACGTCGTGCTCAGCCAGAAGATAAGCGAGAAAGCGTACGGGAGAGGTGTGACCATCCAGAGGTTGCCCCGGACAATTAAAGGGAGGGTTTTCCAGATTCAGGCGATTCGCCTGCCCTACACAACGGGTCCGGAAAGAAATACCTGCCGTTAACTGTCAGCCCGCAACGCTCGCCGCAGTCACGGCTGAGGCGTACCGCAGCAGCGCGAGGAACGAACAGCCGTGCGAGGAAGCGTCATTTCACCGGAGCCGGCAGAGACTGCTTACGCACCCGGCCCGAGATCAGATAAAGCAGTTTAAGAAGCCCGGCCGCGGAAGGTCAGGCTGCTGGAGTACAGCCAGAGAACGCATCCATACGCATCTCTCCCCCGGCCTCATCATAGGTGATGTCCGGTCGGGTTCAAAAAAATTTTCGCCTGCCTCTCAGCCACATAAAACCGTTTACGGCACGTAACTGCATGTCTCCTCTTGCCATCTAAATCCCGCCCCTTAATACTGTATGTATAAACAGTATTATTATGAGGAGGATTTTATGCGCGACTTACATACAACACTCACCCGTCATCCTGTGTACATCCCGGGGGCAGCAACATGAAACCCGCGGCGTACGCTTCCGGCCTAGTGCTGCTTTGGCCACCCATATTCACGCCGCGCGTGCGCGTGCCAATGTTTGCTGACCCCTGCGCCGCCGGCTTTCCTTCTCCGGCGCAGGACTACGTCGAAAAAGAGCTCGATCTCAACGAGCTCTGCATTCGCCGGCGCGCGTCGACGTTCTTCGTGCGCGCCAGCGGCAACAGCATGCAGGATCTCGGCCTGTTTGATGGCGACGTCATGGTGGTTGACCGGGCAGAAGAGGCCGCGCACCACGACATCGTCATCGCGGAGGTAGACGGCGAATTCACGGTCAAGCGCCTTCAGCTGCAGCCTTGTCTTGCGCTGCTGCCCATGAATCCGGCCTACCCCGTCATCTATCCGGAGGAGCTGCAGCTGCTTGGCGTGGTCACATGGTTTTTCAACAGTACGCGTGCACGCCGGAGGTAACCATGCCTATGTTTGGAATAGCCGACGCGAACAAGTTTTACGCCAGCTGCGAGGCGCTGTTTAGGCCGGACCTGCGCGGCAAACCCGTGGTTGTGTTGAGTAATAACGATGGCTGCGTAATCGCAAGATCGGTCGGAGCAATCGCCATGGGTATCAAAATGGGTATGCCGTGGTTTCAGCTTAAAGCTCAGGAATACCCTGAGAAAGTTCACGTATTTTCAAGCAACTACGCCTTATATCACTCACTTTCGCAGCGCATTATGACAGCGCTGGAAGAAATGACGCCCCGGGTTGAACAGTATTCCATTGATGAAATGTTCCTCGATGTGCGACGAGAAAAGTCGCTTAAGTAATTGTTTCACTGAGAAATCAGAAAGGAACCTGATGTTCCGTCATCAGTAGCCTACTGGCACATGCAGGATCGGTAACGAGCCTGTGTGAAGCTGCCAGAACAACGTAGTCCGGCCTTTGGCCGCGTGGACACCGTGAGGTGAAGCGTTACCTGTGAGCATCAATACGGGTGGGACGCCAGGCTGAATGGCACGACCAACATAAGTGAACTGCTGTGAATCGCCGTTAACATTGACAAGCCAAAGATGCTGACAGGCTTGAACCAAAAAGGTATGCAATCGGCTGCTCTTTTGTCGAGTGGGAGCACACGGACATCACGATTGCCGGTGAAGAGGCAGGGTCTAACCCATTCTGTTACTTAAGCGAAACACGGTAAGCCCGTACTTCTGCCCACGCTGGCAGGCCGACCGCAAGGGAAGCTGATGGAAGTGCGGGTAAAGGAAGGTGGAGAAAGCGAAAGCCGCACTGTAATGGTGTGGACAGGGGTTGAGCCCCCGGGCGACATCATCTCACGCGAAAGCGGGCAGACTTCCACCGGGTCTTTCTTTACGGGATAACCCGTCAAACTTTCTTAAGAGGGAAAAGCAGATGACTACGCAGAATGTTACCTGCGCGGGTGCGCCCTCTCGCGAAACGGTTGCATGGCACAGTATTGACTGGGTCAGATGCTACCGGGAAGTGAGAAAGCTGCAGGCGCGTATCGTAAAGGCAACTCGCGAAGGGAAACACAGCAAAGTGAAAGCGCTGCAGTGGCTCCTGACGCACTCGTTCAGTGGCAAAGCATTAGCCATCAGACGGGTTACCGGAAATCAGGGTAAGAAAACAGCAGGTGTGGATGGCATTCTCTGGTCTACCCCCGCAGCTAAATCTCAGGCGTTGTTGACGCTTAAGCGGCGGGGATACTCTCCTCAGCCGCTCAGGCGCATTTATATTCCCAAAGCAAACGGTAAAAAGCGCCCGCTGGGCATTCCGACAATGCGCGACAGAGCGATGCAGGCGCTTTACCTTCTCGCTCTCGAACCCGTGTCCGAATCCCGTGCTGACCGGCGCTCTTTCGGTTTTCGTCCAGCGAGATCTACGGCCGACGCCATTGAACAGTGTTTCGTACAGCTGTCCAGAGGTACATCAGCTAAGTGGATTCTGGAGGGGGATATCAAAGGCTGTTTCGACAACATCAGTCAAGACTGGCTTCTGAAAAATATACCTGTGGATCGCGAGATCCTGGGAAAATGGCTCAGGGCCGGATTCGTGCAGGATGGACGTCTTTTCCCGACAGACGCAGGCACGCCTCAGGGCGGTATTATTTCTCCCACGCTGGCAAACCTCGTGCTGGATGGACTGGAGGGACGGCTGGAACAGACCTTCGGGAAAGTACGTTCCGTGGGTGGCGTCCGGATTAACCGCAGAGTTAATTTTGTGCGTTATGCGGATGACTTCATCATAACGGGACGCACTAAAGAACAGCTGAAACATGAAGTTCTGCCACTGGTCCGGAAATTCATGCAGGAACGGGGTCTGGAGTTGTCTGAGGAGAAAACCAGAATAACGCACATTGACGAGGGTTTTGACTTTCTAGGTCAGAACATACGCAAATACGGCGGTAAGTTGTTAATCAAGCCGTCAAAAGCAAGTGTCAGGGCGATTCTGGCAAAAGTCCGGGAAATGATAAAGGGCAACGGAACGATGAACCACAGCACGATGATAGGGAGGCTCAATCCGGTCATCCGCGGCTGGGCCAGCTACCATCAGCACGTCGTGGCGAAAGCGACGTATGTCTACGTCGATCATGAGATTTGGCGAACGTTGTGGCAGTGGTGTAAGCGACGACATCCGCAGAAAAGCAGTCGATGGATAAAAAGACGTTACTTCCACTCTGTGGGTAATCGTCACTGGGTGTTCGCAGCGGTAGAGGGAAAAAGTCAGGACGGGAAACCGCGGCTTAAAACTCTGCGTTCAATGGCGTCCACACCGGTGACGCGACACCGCTTAGTCAAGCTGGATGCCAATCCGCTCGATCCCGCCTGGGAAACCTATTTTGAGGAACGTGAAAGCATCAAAATGCAGAACTCACTCAAAGGCAGGAAGAAGCTGATTAATATCTGGCTTGAGCAGCAGCGTCGCTGCCCGATCTGTCAGGAGCTGCTGTCACAGGGGTCAGGCTGGCATCTGCACAGCATAGTTCCACGCAGCAGAGGCGGAAGTAACGCCAGCGCCAACCTGATCATGGTGCATCCTGCCTGCCACAATCTGATTCATACCTCTGAGCTCAGGGTAGAGAAACCGGCTCGCTCAGGCGGGCTTTGAAAGGCTTGAGCCGTATGAAGGGAAACTTTCACGTACGGTTCTTAGGGGGGAATGGGCCAGCAATGGCCTGTTTCTACCCGACCTGAACGGCATCGATGGCTGCGAAGACTTTGAGCACTTCGGCCGGCGCCTTCGCGCGCACGTGCTGGCCACAACGGGCCTGACCGTGGGCGTGGGCATGGGCCCGACAAAAACCCTAGTAAAATCAGCGCAATGGGCAAGCAAGGAGTGGAAGCAGTTCCGCGGGGTGCTTGCACTGACGACGGACAATCCGAAACGCACCGAAACGCTGCTCGCCAATCAGCCCGTGGAGGAAGTCTGGGGCGTTGGCCGGCGCATCGGCAAACGACTGAACGTCATGGGCATCACCAATGCCCTGCAGCTGGCGCGCGCGCACCCGGCCCTCATCCGCAGATGACTTCAGCGTGGTGCTGGAGAGAACCGTGCGCGAACTGAACGGCGAATCCTGCATTCCGATCGAGGAGTTGCCCCCGGCAAAGCAGCAGATTTGCTGCTCGCGGTCCTTTGGCGAGCGCATCACCTCTAAGGTAGCCATGCAGCAGGCGCTGTGCCAGTACGCGACGCGCGCGGCAGAGAAGCTCCGGGGCGAGCGGCAGTTCTGCCGGCGCATCAGCGTGTTTATCCGGACCTCGCCGCACGCCGTGAATGAAATATTTTACGGTAACACTGCCGGTGAGAAACTCCCCCTCCCTACTCAGGACACGCGTGACATCATAGAGGTGGCCATGCGCAGCCTGGACCGCATTTGGGTGGATGACCGGCGGTACATGAAGGCCGGCATCATGCTCGATGACTTCACCCCCAGTGGGGTCAGCCAGCTCGGCCTCTTTGAAGACGCGCAGCCGCGGATCAACAGCGCGCAGCTCATGAAGGTGCTCGACGGCATCAACCAGTCCGGGCTGGGCAACGTGTGGTTTGCGGGTCAGGGAATCAGTACGGAGTGGAAGATGAAACGGGAGCTGCTTTCCCCTGCTTGGACGACAAACTGGAAAGATATTCCTGTGGCATTTGTAAGATAAGGTCTGACGAACCAGTTCGATGAAGAAGCCGGTCGTTATAAGCGCTGCCCGTGATAAGCATTGCATCAGCAGTCTGGATTAGTTTGGCAGGAGTTGTAACCGCCTAATCGAGCCATTAACTATCCACAGCCGAAATCAATAACAACTTATTAAATTATTAACTTAACAACATTATATTAATCATCAAGTTATAAATTTAGAAATATCTTGTTAAGATAACAAGATGTGATTATGATAAGATCATAACTTATTATTTATAGAGGCCGTCATGATTATCGTATTAGGAAGTCAGAAAGGTGGAGTCGGTAAAAGTACACTTGCTGTATCGATTGCGTCATGCCTGAAGTCGCAGGGTAAGTCGGTCATAATCGTAGATGCAGATGACCAAAAATCTGTATTGACTTGGTATAACAACCGTTCCGAATCTCTTCCACACATTCCAGTTACCGGTGCCACAGGTAATATAAAAGCGATGCTTAAAGAACATGCAAAGTCTTATGACTATGTCATTGCTGATTGTGCAGGTCGTGATAGTGCTGAAATGCGAAGTGGGTTGATGTCAGCGGATGTTTTTATATCGCCGCTTAGACCCTCACAAATGGATTTAGATGTCGTCCCACACACATGCGAAGTATTTACCGCAGCTAAAGACTTCAATGAGAATGTAAGAGGGTTTTTAGTCCTCAATATGGCCCCTACGAATATGTTTGTTAATGAGGCACATCAAGCAGCTGAAGTGTTAGCTGATTATCCTCAGATGCAGCTAGCCACATCCCGCATATGCGATCGTAAAGCCCATAGAGATGCCTGGGCAGAGTCCTTAACTATCTATGAAACGCAAAATGACAAAGCTCAGGAAGAGATCTCAGCATTGGTTAAGGAGTTAGTATTGTGAGGAACAGAGCAAACACACCACCTAAAGACGAGAGCGCATTCATTAACGGCGGTACTGCAGGACTCAGTGTGGTTACTGAGAAGAAAATGTTAGCGAAAAGTAAAGCTAAGCCCGTGAGCATCTCGTTTGCAGATTCCAATCTTCAATCAATTGATAACTGCATTCGTGATGAGATGAACAACTCCGGACTGCGTGTAAACCGTTCGGATGTGGTGAGAGCGGCAGTTATGGCTTTCGAAAAACTGAGTGAGCAAGAGCGATCAAAGCTGATTAACTCAGCAAAGTTACAGTAAGGTTATCTTACTACCTTAATATCTTGTTATCTTGTTATCTTGTTATCTTGCTATCTTGCTATCTTGCTATCTTGCTATCTTGCTATCTTGCTATCTAAATAGACTAGCAAGATAACAATCCGACAAACAATTAACCTTATAATAATATTCACTTTTTAAGCATTGCCACAGTCTCATTACCCGGCATCTGAAACTGCACCTTGTTTCTAGCTGTCACGTCCAGCGCAAACACTCTTGTGTAGATCTCCGTCGACTTCGCGCTTTTTTGTCCGAGCAGACTCTGCAGCGCCTTAAGCGGCATGCCGGCGTAAAGCATGTGCATGGCGTAGCTATGCCGGAAGGTGTGCAGGGTAACCAGTACCTAGAAACGGCCCCCCTCTGACGCCGCCGCTTCGGTGGCCTCGTTCAGCCAGGTGCGCGCCGTGCGGTCGGTGATGTCCCACAGCCGCACCCGCTCCGTGCGCCCCGTCTTTTCGCCCCGGCGCTCAATGGGTATGAGCAGGGTGGCGATCATCATCACCAGTTGCGTCACGCACTGCGCGTTGGACAGAGGCACAAGCCGGTGGGGCACGACGCCGGCGGCCCGGTGCTCCGCCTTATCCTCGCGCTGCTTGAGCGTGGCCAGCTTCACGAAAGGGTACTGCTGGCGCAGCAGAAAGTCCCCTCTTGTAAGCGCGAGCGCCTCGCTAATGCGCGCGCCGGTGTTCCACAGCGTGGTAAACAGCATCTTGCGGCGCAGGCCGGGCATGAAGTGGAGCAGGGCGCTGACCTCCGGTGCCAGGAGGTACTTCGGCAGGTCATCGACCATCGCGGCCATCTGGCGCTGCGGCTGGCCGGAACGCCGATCGGCCCGAACGACACCGCGATCGCCGGGCACGCCATCGCCGCCGGCGCCGTGCTGGTGACGAACAATGTGAGAGAGTTTGAGCGGGTGCCGGGGCTGGTTATTGAAGACTGGCCGAAGTAAGCCACGCTATTCTGGGGAGTTTCCTGTCTCACCCGACAGGTTATTCCGGCGTGCCGAGTATTTTCTCCTTAAGAGTGTAGAGCCTATCGAACTCAGCATAAGGCTCCCCGGTTTCAGCCGCATGGCGGAGCTTGGCTTCCAGCAGGTCGGGCAGAGCGATACCGTGACTGAGCGAATGATAAAGATCATAACCACTGACACAGATCACCCGTTTTCCTTTCCCGAAGGCCGCCAGACCTTCATCAGTAAACCCCATCCAGCTGATGAACACGCCCCGGGCCCATTTTGCCTTGGTGCTGAGTTTCCCTTCGAATACGTGTAAATCTGCCGCCGGCGTTCTCTTTTGATTCCACTTTGCTTCCATCAGGTAAAAGTCATCATTCAGTCGGAAGCTGCCGTCAATCTGTTCACCCGTGTTACGGAATGATGAACGTGGGGCAAGCTTAAAAGTAGCGAACAGTTCAGCAAGCCAAGCTTCAAACCGGAAACCCCGGGGATGGGGGGCCAGTGATTTCATCGCGTTCATTTCGGCTATCAGTGAAGGCCAGTCAACACCGTTCCAAACCTGAACAGGTCTGGCACCTTTGGCGATATCTTTATCAACGTTTTCCAGCCGGGAAATCAGTGCGAGATAGTCATTGCGGCTTCGTTCGGCTTGCTCAGGTATAGACTCCATTTTGTGCTGCCAGAGGGCTCCAAGAACCCGCAGGGCGGTCTCGCGATCCACCTGTTTGAGCAGACATCTGACCCGTTTGGCTTTTGAGGTTCCCTCCAGTTGATAACGTTCATCATCAATATCAATGTTCAGCTCTTCATCAAAAAAAGCCGACAGCGTACGGTTGGAGAAATCGAGTATCCAGCCGGCATCGCTCTCAAACACGAGATTGAACAGTCTCAGTTCCTGCATTTTCAGTTTCACGCCAGCCTCCTGTTTTTTCACAGTATAACGGGATGAAAGGGCCGGCGGTAAGGGGCAAGTACCTTTGCGGCAGATTTTGCGTGTTCCTACTTTGCCTCTACGGATCTGCGGAAAAACAGTGAGAAACTCACTGCTACGCGCTAGCATGGATTTATTCTGGGCAAGAGAATGTGTCCGAAAGAGTATCTTTGGCGCTTTCCCGGCGCCGTGCGCATGCGCAGCGCGAAGCTACCACCGAATTTGCACTGGGTTGCGGATCTGATGCTCCTATTCATGACCGGCACTCACAGAGCCAGCCAGCCAGATAAAACTAAACCCGTCAGACCAGAGGGAACTGCATGTCAAAGATTCATCACATGGCCGGAGACAGAGAGGCAGGAAAGCACGTCATCTTTATTCACGGGTTAGGCGGGAACTACAAAGAAACATGGTCCTGCAGCAGAGAAAAAAACGTTTTCTGGCCAGTTTGGCTTGCAGACAATAAATCCGATGTATGCGTCTGGTCAGTAGAATACGAGTCAAAGGTGACTTATTTCATTGACGATGCGATGTCATTTAAAGACCGGGCGGCGAATATCGCCGAAAATCTGTTCATTAAAAAAGAGTTAAAAACCGGAGAAATAATTTTTATCGGTCACAGTATGGGTGGACTGATAATAAAGCAGCTGATCAGGATAGCTGAAGACCGCAAATCTTTCAGAGATGAAGCGAACCAACTTTTGTCCAGGGTAACTGGGACTGGATTTATGGGTACCCCGCATACCGGCTCAGACCTGTCCACAATCGGCAATAGTCTGCCTGTCAGATTGGTAATGAACTTAATTAAGTTAAGCCCGTCAGCCGCTACACTTTATTTATACAGGAACAACCCTGACCTGAGAGAGCTTAATGTATGGTTTCGTGACTGGGAGCGTCAGTATAAAGTTCCAACTCTGAACCTAGGCGAAACCAAGAACACGGGTTTTATAGGCTGGATAGTAAAACCTGACAGTTCAGATGCAGGGCTCACCGCACATATGATACCGGTTGACAAAGATCATAAAAGCATCTGCAAACCTGACGATCGTGAAGACCTGGTCTATCAGCTGATTGAGAATTTTATTTTTAAGGAAAAAACTGACCGCCAGACTTTATGGTTGAGGGAAAATACGGGAAAGCATTATAGCGGCTGGTCAGGGTACGGTAACTGGACCGGTCCGAACAACGAAGCCGGTTACATAGTTGATGAAAAAGTTAAATTTTCTGTATCCAGTAAAGCACCAGGAGAAATAATAGGCGCCCTCAAAATCATTGACTCTGTGCGCAACCGCCTGAGAGTTGCTGGAGCATCGATAAGACTGGTGGGGCTTTCCGGCGTCGGTAAAACTAGGTTTGCGCAGGCCCTTTTTGAGCCCGATACCGGGCTTGCTCCGCTTCCACAGGAGTCGGTGTTTTACACTGATACAGCGCGAAATCCGGACCCGGTGCCTGCGGCATTGCTTGAAAAGCTTGTATCGAGCGGATTTAGGGCAGTCCTGATAGTGGATAACTGTGGATCGGACCTACATAAAACGCTCACTGAACAACTGGAAAAAGATACTGGCTTTGTCAGCCTTCTGACTATTGAGTATGACATAAGGGAAGATATCCCAGAGAACACTGACGTAATAATTATGGACGCAGGTTCAGATGAGCTCATAAAAGAATTAATAAAAACTAATTACAAGCATATTGGCTTGAACAATATTCATAAAATTGCCGATTTTTCAGGCGGAAATGCGCGGGTAGCTATAGCCCTTGCATCGGCGATCGGCCGGGATGACGACATATCCAGATTAAAGAATCGGGAGCTATTCCACAGGCTCTTTAATCAGCGGCATGCAGCAGAGGAGGGAATACAAAGAAGTGCAGAAGCTCTGTCCCTCATTTACTCCTTCCAGCTAGAAGCTGAGAAAGGCAACAGCGAGGAGCTTGACTGTCTGAGCCGGCTGTCCGGCATCAAATATGATGATTTGCTACGCAGTGCAAGAGAACTTAAACGCAGAGGGCTTGCGCAGACTCGGGGCATATGGATGGCTGTACTTCCGCACCCTATTGCGAACGGTCTGGCTCAGCTGGCTCTGGAGAACATGTCGCACGCAAAAATTTCGGAGCATATTAATCCAGGTTTGACGCCCCGCATGTTCAGTTCGCTAACGCGTCGCCTGGGTTATTTAAGCAACTCAGCGGAAGCATATTCATACGCCCAATCGCTTCTGGCACCTGATGGCTTATTTCAAACATATCTTGTAAATTTACCGATTGCCAAAAATTCAGCGTATACCCAGTGCTTCACGCTGATTTCCAATATTGCACCCATTGCCCAGTCAGAAACCCTGGATTTTCTGAGGCGCATGGCTGAAAAAGACGCGACATTCTGCACCCGTGAAAATCCTGCTGTCATCACCATCACCCGCCTGCTTCGTTCACTGGCCTATGAGAGCAGATATTTTTACGACAGCGCTTCCATGCTTTATCATTTCTTGCTCAGCGAGAAGAAGGATGAAAAGACTAATTCCGTAAAGGATATTCTCAGCAGCCTTTTTTACGCTCATCTCTCCGGGACGCATGCTTCTCCCGAGCAACGGTTAAGTTTCATAAAGGAACGCATTCAAAATCCGCGGCGGGACATCAGCATAAACCTGATTGGATGCATGCTTAAGACCGGCAACTTTGTTTCTCACCTCGGCTTCGATTTCGGCTCCAGCGTCAGAGATTATGGCTATAATCCACAAAGTTATCAGGAATACGAGAGATGGTTCCTCGGCGTATTAAAGTTTACTGATGAGACAGTCAAAATGTTTCCAGACTGGCAATCTGATATAATAAAGCTGTTAACGAATCACCTTCGCGGGCTATGGATCATCGGCATTGACTCCGTAAGGCAAGCTCTATACGACATAATAATCAGAAATCTGGATAACAAAACTTCTCCTGTTATCTGGAGTGCGGTTTCCATGGCTTTAAAGTTCGATGATGAGAAAAACTCTTTTGATGGAAAAGATAAACTCATAGAACTTGAAGCCGCAGCAAGCCCGGACACATTTGAAAAGAAAATCGAGTTATTTTTATTCTCTGATGAGCATTCTTTTTTCGGTCTGGAAGACAATAACCAACAGGATAACACAAAAAAACTTGGCTACGAGATCGCACTGGAAAAAACAGCCGCCCTTGCGGATGAGTTGTTAGGTAAATCCAGAAAGATAATCAGAGAAATTATATCAAGATGCCTAACTGAAAAAGGGAATGATTTCCGCATGTGTGAATTTGCTGTAAGGATCAGCAGTAATACTGTGTGCCGGGAATTTATTTTCCAAAAGTTAAAGGAAAACCTTTCTGATCCAGATTTCGGCAGGCTGAATATGGCATTCATCTGCAGTGCATTTGCTGGCCTTTATCGCGAAGACAGAATTCTGGTAGATGAATTACTTGATGAATATGTTGATAACCCACTCACCATGACTCTTTACCCTGCACTTCAGATATCCGTCCCTTTAGACGAGAGTGCTGTAAGAAGAATCAAATTACATCTATCCAAAGAAGGGGCTGATGCAACGTCATACTCAGCCATCGCTAATGGGCAGCGACATGCTTTGCTCACTGACGATACTCTTATTGATTTATTAAACGCATTACGGTCCTGTAATAATGGCTATAAATGCGTGCTTGATATCCTCGACATGAGGATTAATTATCACTCATTAAAAAGTTATAATCCATCGGATGATATAATCAGATATTCTCAGGATTTCATTTATTTGCTATTGAGTCAGGATAAGTATGAAAACTCTCATCACTTTGAAACTCTGGCCAAACGAGTTTTTAAAAACGCTTCAGAAGAGAAACTTCACAAATTAGTTGAGGCAATATTTTTCTGCTCCAGTCTGAATATATACTCATTTGATCTGCATAAAATCCTCAGAATAGTCATCAGTGAAAAGTTTACGATCATACTGAACCTGCTTTCTTCCCAGGAGGGTAAGCTAGACGAGGAGGTAGCGCAGAGTTTGTCGTTTATGCTGTATAACTATCCGCTGGAAGAAGGCGAATTAAACCCCGAGGATGTTCTGGCGTGGGGCGAGAAGGATCCCGACACGCGGTTCAAATATATTGCAGAGCTTTTAGTGCCATATTCCCAGGTCGAGGGCGTCTATACCTGGACAGGACTGGCAAAATCAATGCTGTTTAGATGCAATAACGTTGAAGTTGTTCTGGAAAAAATGGTGCAAAATTTTAGCCCCGCGGTAAGACCAGATGGTTGGTCAGCAAAGATGGAAATACAACGCGCCCTGCTGACAGAACTGCAGACTTCTGAACGGGTTGAAATTTCCACCGCAGCCAGTCGATTGCTGGTGCAGTTTGACCGGAGCATTGATCAGGAAAAAGAAAGCGAACGTCGTGAGTTCAGTGACAGGGAAGAGCGTTTTGAATGAGCTTTACGCTGGCAGGCAAATCCGACGACGCCGAAGCCTTCGTCAGCAACCTGGCGCAGAGAGTGCTGAAGCATGAGGACGAACTGATGACGATAGCACAGCAGTTGGAGCAGAAAGGGCTTGAACAATCAGACTGTTATCAGCTTGACAGGGCTGATCGAAAACGACCTGAAACAAATCCACCACTGACAGAAAAAGGGTTATTGAAACCATTCCCGGTGAACTGACGGCGCCGCTCAGACGCTGACGTCCTGTCTGTCGGCAGGAAGACGCGCGCTGCTCGGCTGAAGACCGCGTGGTGCGACCGTAATTACCTGACTGAGCTGACCGGCGCGATCGTGATGGCGGGACTGTATATTGCTGGGCTCGCGATGAGAGGCATTATACCGGGATCTTTTGCCTCATCACATCAGAAGTCAAACGAGCCCCTGACCGGGGGCTTCTGTCTGTATCTGCCCCGGCCGTTATCCCTTTCATTCCCCCTTTGGTTCTTTCTGATAAACCGGATCGGCCCCGCGCGGAAACTTCAGGGCCAGATTCCGGTAATGCTGCAGGCGTTCCCTAAAGTAATCCCGCAGCGCCTCCGGCTGCTCCCTTTCAACTTCAGGCGGGAAAACGGGCAGATTAAGGCGCTCTTTATACGCCACGCCTGAGGCGGCCAGATCCACGTTCATCCTAGCGCGCTCCTCCGGGCTCCGGGCAGCTAAATTGTGTGACATGGTAAATCCTCCTGACGTCAGTCAGTATATCCCGCTATCCTTAAAGCAGGAGGTGTCTATGTGCGGACGATTTGCGCAGTGCAGGAGCCGTGATGAATATTTTGACGCGCTCGGCCTGAAGCCGGACGAAATTATTTTCGATCCTGAGCCCATCGGCCGGTACAACGTGGCGCCGGGTACGCGCGTCCTGTTCCTTAACGAGCAGGAGGACGCGCTGCGGCTTGACCCCGTATTCTGGGGCTACCGTTCGGAGTGGTGGGATAAGCAGCCGCTCATAAATGCCCGCGGTGAAACGGCGGCGAGCGGCCGGATGTTTAAGCCTTTGTGGCACCATGGACGCGCCATTGTGCCGGCTGACGGCTGGTTCGAATGGCAGAAAGAGAGCGCAAAAAAGCAGCCGTTCTTCATTTATCACAAAGAAAAGCAGCCCCTGTTTTTTGCCACCATCGGTAAACAGCCGTACGGTCAGGAGCACGGCAAAGAGGGATTTGTCATTGTGACGGCTGCCAGCAGTTAGGGTATGGTCGACATTCACGACAGACGTCCCCTGGTGATTTCTCCTGACGCCGTTCGTGAGTGGTTGAGCCCCGATACGTCACCCGAACGGGCGGAAGAAATAGCCCGTGACGCGGCGCTGCCGGAAAAGGCGTTCACGTGGCACCCGGTCAGCACAAAGGTGGGCAACATACACAATCAGGGCAGGGAGCTGGTTGAGCCCGTCCGGGACGGTAAAAGCTGAGCTACAGGGCTATTTATGGCTTCATTTGTGTCCTGCATTATTCAGTCGGGTTTCTCATCCACTAACTCATCCGGCTCCCCTCGCAACTGCTCAATAGCAAAGAGCAGAGGGACATCCTTTTATTTTGTCGATCAATGCTCGCTATGATGGATGACCGCTGCTGTTTACGTAGAACTGAGCAAGAAAGTTTGAACGGGCATGCATACCCTGTACATATTTATCGTGTGAGTTATTCACTGGATAGATTAAATAATAGGATCATATAAGGATCAAAGTTAGATCAATAAAGATTAGGATCCTTGCTAACCCACTGTTTTCGCGGGTCTCAGAGGGGAGCGATACACTGTGCCGGGGGGTACATACACTGTGCCGGGTGAATTATCCACTGTGCCGGGTAAATAGTACACTGTGCCGGGTGGTATTGATCCACTATGGCGGGTACTATTAAGATCTTACCCCCACTGGTCATCAATGAATAATATCTATGGATAACAGTAACTTAGGGTTGATAATCAATGAGGAAGCGAAAAGTTCGGGTGAAGTTATACATCTGATCCCCAATCTTCGTCAGACAATCCAGCCAAAAGTTTTGCTCCGTCTGGGAGTCTTTGTACCCACTCTTAAATCCACTGGAAAGGGTGGGAGAAAGAACCATAGCGTTGATGCAACCGACTCCCTGTCCAGATTATCCATTGTAGAGGGTGAGGGATATAATCAGATTCAGATTTACGGGCCAAGACTCGACATGGACACTGATTTCAAGGTCTGGGTCGGTATTGTCTATGCCTTATCCACTAAGAAGATGGATAGGGACCATCAACTGGAGCTCAATTTTGCTGACTTTGCCAAATACTGTGGTTTTGATACCAAGCGCATTGATAAGCAGCTTAAAGAGCGCTTTGACGCCTCTCTCACGCGCATCGCACGTACTAACATCAGCTTTGTAAAGTCAGTACCCGGCACAGACGATCGTATTACCATCAACATGCACCTTGTTGAGTCGACCTACTACGACAGCAGCACGGGTAAAATATTCATCAAGCCCAACCAGAAACTCAATACACTGTACCGGGTAGATGGCAAAACACGCCTCTACCTTAAAGCATTACAGGTATTGTCCCGGAAGGAATCTGCCCAGGCATTGTATCTCTACCTGGCAGAACTGCCCCCTAACTTCTATCGCATTGGTTTTGACCGGTTACGTGAGCGTCTCCAGTTGACATCACACCTGGGTAATCAAAACGCCACGATTAAAAAAGCTTTACAGCAGCTTAATGATATTGGCTTCCTTGAATATTCCGTTGAAAAAGAGGGCGGCGATTACGTCCTCAACATCCTCAAACGGAATCCAAAACTATGATTTACCCGGTATAGTGGACATCCACTATACCGGGTAAATTACCCTGTACAGAGCACGGCGACCTTCCTGGAAAATGATGATCATAGTCTGCTTGTTCTTACCCGTTTAATCTCTCTCCTGATCCTTCCCAGCTTCAATGGATTGCGGGTTTTAACTCCCCGTTACAGTGGATGCGGGTGACCACATGCAGATTTTAAAACCTGGCCATTGGCTACTGATTCTGGAAGCCCCCTGTCCTGAATGCTACATAATTTCGCCAGATTCATTTATATGTTTGTTTGTACTTACTTTCTTATTCTGGTTAATGTTTTCGAATGTTTTATTATTCCGTTACTCGTAATACTTTCGCGTCATCCACTGTAACGGGTAATCATAAGAGACATCCCTATACACTATAACGGGGGAAAATAAAGGGAGGCTTATCCACTGCACCGGGTAAATAACTTTGCATTAAGTTCTACATGCGGCGTGCGCCCGTTACAGTGGATAGCGTGCCTGCCCCTTGGCCTGACTAGAGATAAGATGACTACGTCATGCAATTCAGAGAGCGATAAACCGGATGAAACTCCACTATACCGGGTAACCCGCATCCGGATGATCCACTGTACCGAGTAGATAAGTGAACATTCATTATCGTGAAGAGTGATACTAAATATGGAAGGATTAAATCGATCGTCTTCAGCATCGTTAAGGATCCTCAGCCGGGCAGCCCTCCGTCTGGGCGACGCTTGCGCCACGCAGGCTGTAATGTGAAAATTTCAGCTTAATACAATCATCTTTAAGGATCTGAGGCCGGTAACCTGCAGGCGACAACGGATAGCGACGGTTCGGGTATGAAAATAATGTTACCGGACCGCCGGCAGCAGAGGAAGGGAAGCAGACAGTGAAGCTCTATGAAAACGTGGTCATCGGTAATTTCCTTTATGGACTGGGCATTTCTGTGGGCGCGCAGCTGGGCGGCAACGTTCTACCGGGCTCGGTCAACCTTCTCCAGCAGACGCCAGAAGACAAGGCGCTGGGTGACGTTCTGCTCTCCTTCCCCGGCACGCTGCGGCTGATTGAGTTCAAGTCCGCGTCTAGCCGGTCGGGTAAAGAGGAGGCCCGCTTCAGAAAGCTCTCGCATACGCTGACGTGTAATAAGGCACTGACGCCGCTGTCGCACCGGATCCACTGGTACGTCGAGACTAAACCAGACGCACAAGCGGGCGTAAAAACCTACTTTTCGAGCTACCTCAGCGCACTTTCCCTGCCGGCCCGTCAGGCTGAGCCCCTGAACCTTGAGCGCTTTATTGCACAGACTACGCGCAGCATCTTTTCGGCTCAGGATGACGATCCGGAGGCCGTCGGTAACTACCTGAAACTGGTCCGGTGGTGCCAGGGGGTCGATGAAGAGAGCGGCGCGGGCGCGCTGATCGTCGTGTGCGACGGTAAGGGCAACCTGCGGTATGCAGAGCTGAAAAACATCATGGAGCTGTCGATGACGCATGAAAAATGGCTTGAGTACAGGCAGGATACGGAGCGTCAGACAGAGCTGAACATAGCGCAGACATTTGAACATGACAGAGGGAGGGAGCTGAGCCTGTGAAAAACACCAACGCCGTCAGCGAACACGACATACGCCTGTTTTTTGATGCCGCAGACCGGCTCCTTCAGGCGGCAAAGCAGCAGGGATCAACGGCAGAGAGAGCTACGTCAGCGCTGCTTAAGGTCACCGCCACGCATGAAAGACAGATGCGGGACGTGAGTGAGGAGGTCATCAGTGCCGTCACGTCCATTGCCGGGTCAACCGCGCAGGAGTCTGCCAGGCTTCTGGCGGGCCACTTCCGCGAAGCCGACCGGGCAGCAGAGAAGGCAGCCGAACGCTATGAGCGCGCCTGCCGGTCGCTTGGCTGGCGCAACTGGCTCTGGTTTCTGGCCGCGCAGGGGATGATATGCGTGACGGCCATCACGCTTATTGTGAGGCTTGTTCCCTCGATGGATGAGATACAGGCGCGTCGCTCAACGCTCGCACAGCTGCAGGAGCAGACGGAAGGCTTGCCACTGTCCTGGACAAACTGCATCACCGCTGACGGTAAAGACATGCGGTGTTTCCGCACGGACGATAAGGCAGGAAATTTCACGTCGAAAGATGGCAGTACCTGGCACGTTCCATGGCGCAAACAGTAGCCGCTGCAGGTTTTCAGGGATAAACGCACCGGCTATCTGTCAGAAGATGGAGACAGATGGTCAGAATTGGTCAGCTCTCACCGTGCAGGACACCTCCGATAAGGCGGTTATTCAAGCTTTGCATCTATGATGCCATGAGAAAATTGCCTTATGCCTTCCCGGTGGCTTTTTTGTATGAGCAGCATAAGTATAATTACGCCACACATAGTCAAAAAACATCACAATATAATACTTTCCCGAAGCACGTTTCTGGCTCGGATAAAATAAGGATATTGATTTGAAATTGATCCGACTCGAAATCAGGAAGCTGTTCGGCTTGCTCGATTACAGCATTCCGCTTAATGAGAACGAGATAACCATGCTCACCGGTCCGAATGGATACGGTAAGACCATGATCCTGAATATTCTCCACAGTATCATGGCCAATAATCTGAACGTACTCTGTACCCTGAAATTTGAACAAATCACGCTTTACCATCTGAAAGGGACTGTCTCCATCACAGGCGATGAGTCTGGCAGACTGGACCTTCTGTCGGAGGGTGTTTCGGGTGCAGACCCCATGTCTGAAGTGTTGACGCTGAAAGAAGATAAGCTGCCGGTTGGCTTCTGGACCATGGGCGCTTTAAGAGGTGATGATAAAAATGCACCCAACAGCATACCTGTATATGCCCGTCTGAAATCAGATGTGCTCAGCACGCTTTTCCCTTCAGGATTCATATCGTTTATACGCGCTGACCGTCTGGATAAAGCCAGTGACGGTACAACGGTAATCGATCGATGCGCCGGTCAGCTGCGTAAACTCATGGAAACAGCTGAAGACGAATCCGCTGCGCTCAGCCAGAAACTGGATGCCACCTTTCCTATCAGGCTTTTTGAGCGGCTTCAGCTGCAAAAGAACTTATATTACAGCAATATAAAAGAACGTCTTATTGGTATCCAGGGCAAACGACGTGACTATATGAAATTTGGATTGATCCAGAAGCAGGAAGAATTGCTTCCGGATGAAGGGGACGCCATGGAAGGTAGCCGTGAATACCTGAACGTGCTTGACCTGTATATCAACGATGCGATGGAGAAGCTGTCGCCGTTTGAAACGCTGCACCAGAAAATTGATCTGTTTGAATCGATCCTGCGGGAAAAAGTCCTGGCCTTTAAGCATGTTCATATCAGCCGGGAACAGGGATTCAGCTTCATCAGTGAGAACGGAGACCCCGTCGGGCGCAACATGCTGTCATCGGGCGAGCAGAATCAGATAGTGCTGCTGTTCTGCCTTATCTTTAATCTGCGCACGCATAAAGTCATCCTGATTGATGAACCTGAGATTTCCCTGCACGTGGCGTGGCAGCAGACGTTCCTGGACTCACTGAAGAAAATTCAGAAAATTAACATTTACGAGAAAGTTATCATCGCCACTCACTCACCGGCCGTGATCAGTAAAAACTGGCCGCTGACGTTCGATCTATATGATATTGCGCATCGCGACAAAGCCGCGCCTGAAGCCGGAGGAAAACCGGAATGAGTTCGCTTCGCGACGCAATCGGTGAAGAGGACTGGATGAGCGCGATGCTGATGGCCATGCGTAACGGGATGAACAGTGACCGGATCCTGGTCGTGGTCGAAGGCATTACCGATATCAGCTTTTTTAATACGCATCGTCTCGATGACCGGATCCTCTATGACTCTCCGGAGAGTGGAAAAAGTGAGGTAATACGTGCGGTCAGCAAGCTGAGAAGCGCAGGAAATGATGCTGTTTATGGCGTATGTGACGCCGATTTCGACAGGCTGAGCGACGTCAGCCATGAAGGTATCTATTTCACGGACGCTCACGATCTGGAGATGATGCTCGTTGAGGGCGGCGTGGTGGACAAATTTATTATGCACTTCGCGCAGCGCCGTCTGACAAACGGTGCTCTCGCTGTCCCATTCTGTCATAGGATCAAGCAGAGCGTCCTGCTGGCAAGCTACAGGCTGGGCCTGCTGAAGTGGTTCAACTATCTTAATCGCGCAGGTCTGAACTTCAAAGGGATGCGGTATCCAGACTTTATATCCGTTAACGAAACCGATGTCATTGTCGATGAGATGGCCTATATCAGTCACGTAATAGCCAGAAGCCCCGGAAGACAAACGCCCCTGGGCAGTGCGGATTTACTGAATGAAATGCGCAGGCTGGACCTGACGACGCCTGACTGTTACACCATCTGCAACGGGCACGATTTTGTTTATCTGCTCAAGATGCTTTTTGACACGCCGGTCTCTGTGAGAAACAGTATGCGGCTTGATGAAATCGACAGCTACATGCGGATGAGCTATGACCGTCATAGTTTCAGCGCCACCCGGTTGCACTCCTCACTTTCCAGCCTGCTAACTCGGCACTGAGATTCTGAACGCCGCAACGTCGCGGCGTTCAGCTGTCCACAACTTATCTGGAGGGCAGCAGCAGCCGGCCGGCTTCTTCCGGATCCATCGAGAACCGCACGCCGAGCTGGCGCGTGACGTCCAGCGCGAACACCCGCGTGTACCACTCGGTGGACTTCGCGTCCTTATGCCCCATCAGCGTCTGGATCACCTTCTGCGGCACCTGGTGCTGCACCAGGTGCATCGCAAACGAGTCCCGGAACGTCTTGGGCGTCACCGGGCGGATGGAAAACGTGACGCCGTCACGCGCCGCCACCGCCACCGCCTGGCTTATCCAGCTGCGCGCCGTGTCCTCGCTCCGGATGTCCCACAGCTTTGCGCCCGCCGGCGGGCTCACCGTCGCAAACCACTCCCTTAACCGCTGCACGAACCCCGGATCGGTGAGCGGCACCGCGCGCGGCGGGTTGTCGCGGATGGCGGCCTCCGCCTCGCGCTCCGCCTGCTGCTCCTCCTTCGTGGGGCGGCCGCGCCGCCGGCTGCGGTTTCTTGCGGCCTCTTCCAGCCCGCGCTGCTTGAGGGTGCGCAGCACCACGAACGGCGAGGCGAGCGGCGTCCCGGTGAGCGGGTCGTCCAGCACAAAATCCTCCCGGACCAGCGGCAGAATTTCGTTCAGCCGGCCGCCGGTGTTCCACAGCGCGTCGATGAACAGGCGTTTGCGGAGATCGGTCACCTTAGCCAGCAGCACCGCCACCTCGGGCGCCAGCAGGTAGCGCGGCATGTCGGTGCCGTAGGCGGCGGCCAGGTTGCGCAGCGCCACGGCGCTTCCGTAGTCAAAGTAGCGCGCGGCGTCCGGATTGTGCAGATTATGTTCAGCGACGCCGCTGCGTGAATTCTGCGTCAGTTCGCGGGGTAAAGTGCCCAGAATTTTAATCTCCGTTGTCTGGCGGGTGAGAACGTATTTTCGCGCGTCTGTCCAGCGAAAACCACGGGAATAAATCGATCCGCGGCGGATCCTGTTCGGATCGGTTTTCCGGCTTTTCTCCCGTATACGGAGAATAACCTGGACGGCGCGAAATAAAAAGCGGGGCCTCCGGCGGCGCTCGCGGCCGGAAAGGATACGTAACCCGCTGGCGCTAAAGGAAAAGTGTGGAAAAATACGGGGCAGGGGGCGTACCAGGCACTCTACCCTCCATGCCTGGTGAGAACGGGATAATGCAAAATCACTCCGGAAGAGAGAGAAGGCTGACGTCAAAATGATCAGGCATCTTCCCGGCAGCAGAGGAGATGTTGCTGATCAGCTTCTCATCCACGACGGAAGCCTGCTCCATGTTCCGGATCCATTGTTTTGCGGTAAAATTTTCATTAATGGTAATCATAATATGTATCTCAATAAGCCGGACCTGAAGGGATTTTTAACCTGCTCAATATCATTCTGAATAAAAGTAACGTCTTTCCATCAATTTTCCGGCTGCACCGTAGCCGGAAAAAATTCAGGTAGATATTATTTTTTGTTCCGCAAGGTAGGGGGCTCCGAAATGCGCGTAAAGAAAACCTGATACGCTGAGCAATGTTAAATAACGCACGTATGATATTAACGACGGTAAAAAAACGGCCGGCTTTTTAGGGTAATTGTAAAATTTGTTCACCTAATCTGTCAGGGGCATTGTTTCCTTCGCACCTTCATTAAAGACAATGTCTTTATCGGGAGGCGTTTTTCCCGCTGCAAGCATAAAAATAAGGTTATGTGATCCTCTGACTTTAATGGCAGTTTGTCTTAAAACGGTATTCTTTAAATCATACGGCTGCATTCTTATTCCTTATGGAACTGAAAGAGTCAACCTGACACAGACTTCGGGGCCGGGGCATATCAGCCAGCCTGCGTCTGACAAAAGATTCAGTCACAGATAGCGGTATTTTTTCAGAAGCAAAAGTGCCTCATCCATCGGTATTTTGTAAGGTCGCTTTCGGCATACACTGAATGAAAGGATCCGCTTCAAACCGGTTAAAGCGATTGTTCATACTGCCGATAGACGGGACCAGCACGTGAAGTGCATTGATCGGATACTCTCGTGACTCCTGATCTGGCTCATAAGGGCGAAATGGCAGTGATGCGCTTCCATGCGGCAAATGTCATGCCGTTAGATGATGGAGTCCCGCCGGGCGCGGGAGCACAATAAATTTTCCCGGGTGCGCGCAAAAAAAAAGCACAGGCTGCCCTTGAGTTCAGTCCTGTGCGGAGAATTCATAAAAATATTTTATGGTTTTTATTGGCCTGCAATGATGCGTCGGGTCACCAGAGCATGGGAGTTCATTATGCCTGCATTAAAGGCACAATCATACTGACAAGCACCGTGGTCAAAGCCGGTATAAACCGGTATCTCACTCAGCCCTCTGCAGACACAGCATCAGTCTTTCACGCCAGTTATTAATGTAGACAATAGCAGCATAAAAGCCCGCGCAGCGAGTGAGCTAAAGCGCGGTAAATCTTTGGGAAACTATCGAACCTTATGGTTTGTTACCATCATGTACTTTCCAGCAACAAAAGTTGTTATCTGAGCCGCCTGGACGAAAAAAAACCCGCTGGCAAAAATGGAGCGGGCGTTAAACTGGAGTTTGTAACGTACAACATCACATCACTAATGTTGAAGGGTAAATGTAACATTATTAATACAATATATGGTTCGTAAACAACCCATTTTTAGTGTAATTGTCTGATATTTATTAGCGAAAATTAACGTTCGCAAGTAAAGTGTTAATTCTGGAATCTTACAAGAAATATCAGAAATACTTAAGTAGTTAAATCCCGGTTAAACCTGAATACAGATGTGACAGTTTTTGGGTAGAAAAAAGCCCGGAGCAAGTGAGTCCGGGCGGCATATTTAATTGCCTGATATATCAATAGATTGTTGGTAATTCCGAGGAGAACCGGAACGCTGTTATGATAATGGTTGTTCCTGAATATTCCAGCCATTTGTCACAAAAAAACCCGCGCAGAGGCGGGTAAAAATTCGTTCAGTGGAAAATTCTCTTTTCGTACGCATAACGCTTGCTGTGTGTATATGAATACGTCGCTATTATAGCAACATAAGCTTGAACGTTTTGAAAAGTTCCATGATAAGAATTTACTGAACGGATTAGCCGATTTGGTTCGGTTTCAGAAGTGATAGTTTCGGAATAAAAAAGCCCGGAACTGATGGAGACCGGGCTGCACACAGGGTGCCAATCATGATCAATCGGTATATGCCGTTAATACGGGAAAGTAGAAGCGACAATTTGATATTAGGATGAGATCGTAAAAATGCCAGCAAAGAGGTGAAATCAGTGACGCAAATCTGTTGGTCAGATATGGGGGGAAAAACGATCAAAAAAAGGTTACTACGCGATAGGTAGTGAATCATCTTGCGTAATGCTTGGAATAAAAATGATAAGTTGTGACCGCGGCCGACTTCCGCATTTTAATACTCTCTTTAAGTAAATCAGTAGCATGCAGGGCTGGCCACGTGTTAATCGTAGCCGTTTATCTTTATCAGCTCACCAACGCATGCGGTGGAAGCACTGTTGCTGAATATTAAGAACGCGATGCATCGAGGAGTGACAGCGTCAGCAGTTTGTGCAGGTTTTATCCAGACAATATAACGCCGCTCAGCCATGTCGGGCGAACCGTCTGTACGATAGATCTGGAGCAGTCGACGACTCTGTATGTTGAAAATACCAGAATTCTCAGCAACAAGGTGGGTTGTCATTTGCCCGTCGACAAATTCCTGAATGATTCAAGCCGGTTAACTGTGCCATCATAGAAAAATCCGAACAAAAAGTTGTCACATCAGGATCATCATCAGGTTGCCCGACTCGGACAGGTCAGTAGCTCTTTGTGGCCAGTGCGCATAATTATACTTATCATGAAAGCTACAGGTTCAGCTACCTATCAAATCTGACAGACATGAATTAAGTAAAACATTCTTTCTCAAATATATTCATCGGGTCACAGATTCTGAATGTCTTACCCCATTTCAGGGGGGGTTATGATATCAGATTGAATAACTCAATTTATTCTTGATCCCGCCGAGAGGCCTCCCTCTGCCTGGATGATTTAGTCTGACCCTGTTAGTCGAAAAGAAGTTTTATGCACTCAATATGTGATTAAATTAGAAAATTGCGAGCGGCACGTGAAAAATGTCCGCATTACGCTAAATTTTATTTCCTGTTACTGGAAATTCAGGTCATATCAGACAGCTATGAACTATAACGATGTTCTTCCCTGCGAAATGGTAGGGAAATATTTCTCTGGTAGTTTTTCATCTTATAAGAAACTCATGACGCAGGTTATCTCTGTTGAACGTAACGGTGGAGGTTTCCTTGTTACACACACTTTCAACGGCCGCATCAGGAAAACCGCCTTGTCTGTGTTCAGGCTTCGCTTTCCTTTTATTTCTTAACCGTTTTTACCCACGGGCTGTCATGGATATTCGATTTACATGACTGCTGGCTCTGATAAGCGTTGCGCTGAGGTCATCCTGTCAGCGTACGAAATCTCACTTTACTGAAAAGAGAAACTGCTGGGTATCCTGACATCAGAGAATATTGCGGACCCTCACCGGACAGTTCAGCATTACCGTATCGCTGACATAAAATGGAGTCGGTTTTATGTCAGATAAATCCCTTATCCCTTATCCCTTATCCTTAATCCGATTGCTGGATCATTAAAGGGTCCCGTGGACAGGCGATGTCATCATCATCGCATGAGGTAGCATGCCTTTGCCATCCGCGGTTTACTGGCCTGATCACTTCAGGCCTTGAGAGGATCTCTCGGGAAATTTTAATTTAGACAGTTTCATTAAACTATACTTACCGTCAATTCCGGGATTCAGATGAGGGTGCAGATGAACAGTGTGCTTGCGGTTGAATATGAGGTTCAGATAAAAAGACTGGCTTGTCTGCATCAATCAGGAAAGGAATATCAAAGCATCAAATCTGATATAAATTCAGCACTGATGCATCTGAGCGGAGAGATTGGTCTTGATCCCGGAGACCGGGTTACGACATGGAGTGAGCTGCACACCTCTCTTAAGCGGTCTCTTTTGATCTCTGCTGACCCGCACTGGATTAATGTCATCCGGTTTGCCCTTTCCAGGATAAAATCCTACAAGCAAAATGCTCTTGTGTCCCGTTCGGGTAAAAGAACGGCTCATACCTGATGGCTATACAGGCGCTAAGAAGCTTAGCGGGTAACGCGTTTTTTAGCATTACATTGACCCCGAAGATCCGTACTTTAGTCTTAAGTCGCCGGGTGTGCAGGTTGTTTTTCTGAGTGGTCAGTGAAAACTTTCTCTCAGAAAGACGGACACCAAAGCCGGTGAGCGGGGTTTAACTCTTGTGTCAGGGTGGAGGTGTGACAGCATTGTGGCATAACGTTCGGCCTGAAGACCGGTCAGTAATATCTCATCGATTTGAGCCCCTGACAAATTCCTGGCAATTAAGATAACCGGGCTTTTGATCAGGTCGGTTACCGTGCAGACATGAAATCAACCCGTTTTATAGATGGCTTCCGGAAGCCAGCTTCTGCCATATGAGGCAGTATATATCGTACAGGTCATGCTATTTAAGACACTAAACGGCAGCCTTTTACTGGTGTACTTGCGGCTTCAATCAGGTGGTTTATCGTTATATTGAAAAAATACTTCCTCCGGACTCTGGTCGCTATGCTTCCTGGTAAATTACGTCTCCGTACGTTGCTCATATTACTCTCCGTCGGCGGAGTGATCCTGACCGCCTGCCTGCTGCTCGGATCGCTGCTGATTTTTCAGAAGGGCAACATTGAGGACAGCCTGCTTGAGAGCAACATCGCCTATGCGCGGAAGCTCGCCGACACCACCGATCGTTATCTGAACACGGCGCAGCGTGAGCTCGCCTGGAGCGCCGGGCAGATTAAGGGGCTGAACGACCCCGGGCACCTTCGGGACGAGACCGATCGCCTGCGGCTGCAGTCGGGCTTTTTTAATACCGTAGTGGTGGTTAACCGCGACGCCGTTATCGCCGCGACCTCGCCGGAAAGCCTTAACCTCATCGGCATAAAGCTGCATTCCGACGCCAGCAGACAGGCCATTAACACTCAGAAGCCGTTTATCTCATCGCCCTTTATCTCTGCTACAGGTAACTACGTGATCTTCCTGTCGCAGCCCCTGTTTACACCGGACGGAAGTTATCTGGGCTACATAGGCGGCACCATCTATCTCAAAAAGCAGAGCATGCTGAGCGACATTCTCAGCCTGCATTTTTACGCCCGCGGATCCAGCGTCACCGTCGTCAGCAATGACGGCCTCATTATATTCAGTCACGACCCGGCACGAGTGGGAACCAGAATGGCGCTGAACTCAGCGCTGCAGAAGCGGCTGGCCACCACGGAAAGCGGGCGGTTCAGCACGGAAGCTGACGGGCAGAAGTTCCTCACGGGCTACGCCAGCCTGCATAATACCGACTGGAACATTTTCATTGCAGGAACCTCTGAAACAGTCCGGGATATCCTGGTGCGAACCGCAAAAAATGCGCTATGGTTCCTTCTGGGGATTATTGTCCTGACGGTCGCTCTGGTGACCCTGGTGGCCGGGCGTATTGCCTCTCCGCTGGAGAAGCTGGCCGGTATGGTGCGTATTGAAGGCAGTGAAGCGTCGTTCGATTCGGTACCGGCCTGGTATTATGAAGCCGACAGCCTGAAGGAAGCCGTACAGTATCACCGTCACGCGGTGGCGGCTCGCATGGCTGCGCTCAGCGACGAGGCCATGAGCGATCCGCTTACCGGGCTCTGCAACCGCCGTGGCTTTACGCTGCTGGCAGACAGGAACCGTGATGACGCAACTCAGTGCGTCATAGCCATTGACATCGACCACTTTAAAAAAATCAACGACTGGTACGGCCATGAAGCGGGTGATGCGGTACTGGTAAGCCTTGCCGGCCTGCTGCGGCAGACCTGCCGCGCGGGTGACGTGGTCAGCCGTTTTGGCGGAGAAGAGTTTATTGTCCTTCTGCCCCGGACGTCAGTGGAAGATGCGGCCCGGACGGCGGAGCGCATCCGCGAATTAGTCAGCTCCACAACGTTCCCGTACGTGGGAGCCATGACGGTCTCTGCCGGAGTAGCCGCGCTGGCAGACAGTGCCGGAGACAGGGATACGATGCTTCGGCGGGCAGATGAAGCACTCTATCAGGCGAAGAGCGCAGGGCGTAACGCGGTGATTGTAGCAGGTCCCGGGAGTGTCTGACGTCGTGAAGAGCAGGGATCATGAGCACTCTTCTTTTTTAGCAGCATTTCTGTCGATGGGGGGCCGCGATTAAGGTCCAGAGCAATGTAAAACTCTTTGTGAGGGCCACCCCTCTGCGCTGTTTTTGTTGTTTGATGCTCAGCAACCGGAAATAGTGTGAGGAGTGACTCTGTTCTTTAACTGCATTGCTGCAATCAGCGCCATACATTAACAGAGAGAGCCTTTGCGGTTATAATCTGCATCTCTATGACCTGATTCGCCGGGTAAGCAACAGCACTGTAACAAGGTTATGATAAGACTGGCTCCGAAGCATTTTCGTCTTCTTTCCCTGATGCAGGAAAGAGAATCGGTACCGGCAGACATAATGCCTGCCGTAATGGCGACGCTGTTAAGACTGCGACTGGCCGAATTTTTTTACGGCGAGGAATGGCGAAGGGTCAGTGAGCGCTACCGCCTGACGGCGAGGGGAAAAAGGGTTCTCATGGCGTACGATGCCAGGATTAAGCGGGACCAGCAACGCAGCAAATGTCAGGGAAGCAGCAGGCGGTGCGAGAAAAAACCTGAGTCTGACATAACGTAAAATTTGGCAGCAATTAAGCCAGTATACGTCAGCAGGCCGTACTTTGTTCCGGACTGCACACATGCTCCCACGTAAATAACTTTTTTTTATAAAAATCGTTTTTCTTTTCATTTTTCCCGAGCAGAAGAAGTCATTATCTCTGAACCCTGAGAGAGCCGTGTGCTACAACGCTTATTCTAGCAGTGGTTCTTCTGCAATGATTTAACGTCTGTACGCTCCAGCTGATGTGTAGCAGGATATTCATCTGAGGCTCCCCCCACAGATGACAGTCAGTAAAGTTATCTGTCTGCACGGTTTACAGATAGGCTAGTCATCACCCTTGACGAAGGGTTCACACGAACTAAGCTTCTCCTGATTCTAATAACAACTGCAGTATGAAATCCGCATTGCTATGCCGCGCCCATCAGCGCGGTTTTTTTTATGCTAATAATCACCTCCCTGACTGTTAAGACTCTAATCGTCAGGAGTGAAACAAATCATTAACTGTGTTTTTAATCCGTGTTACCGTCATCACGCGATTATCCTTGTCGCGAATTTCTTTGCTTTTTTCCGCCCGACATACCTGGTCAGGTTGCGGGACTTTTTTATCATCTCCCTGAGTCAGTGCCCCTTTTTTGCTTTTGCTGCCTATTAACGGCGTCGCAAGTTGAGCCTGGACTTCAGTAGCCCGCAGAATCTGATCCAGCTCCCCTTGAAGCTGTTACTGACTGTTCTGATGACGCGTTGCGCCATCAATGGCCATCAGCACGGTTGCCTACATCCGCGCTTACCGGCTTAATACCGGCAACCGTATCATTGCCGAGCTTTAGGCGCCTGAAGAGGCATTGCGCAGCATGCGCAGCCAGGGCATGTTGATGAGGTCATTGTGCATTCCCAGGCCGCCTTCCGTCAGCAGGGTAGCTCATTCCTGCGCGGCCGTTGTCAGCACTGACCACGCAGCTTCCAGCCCAGCCACTCGTCGAGTTCCCCTTCCGGCAGCGGCCGGGAATAGAAGAAGCCCTGCGCCTGGTCGCAGCCGTACTGCGTAAGTGCGGTAACCGTTTCTGCATCCTCGACCCCCTCTGCCAGCACCGTGTAATCCAGCTCCTTCAGCATCGCGATGATACTGCGCGCGATGATGCGCGATGCGGTGTCTGACGAGATTTCGCTGATGAGCGTGCGGTCCAGTTTGATGACGTCCAGCGGCATGCGCCGCAGGTAGCTGATATTGCTGTAGCCGGTGCCGAAATCGTCCAGCGAAATGCCAAAGCCCCTGAGCTTCAGCATCTCCAGACCCTGCATCGCCGCCGGGCTTTCAATAATGCGCTCGGTCTCCAGGCACTCAATGCCCAGCAGTGAAGTTGGCAGCTTTGCCCTGATCATTTTCGCCTCCAGCGCGTCGGCAAAGCCCTCACGCGAAAAGTCCCTGCAACTGACATTGATGGTCACCGGGAGCTGGATGCAGCTGTTGCGCAGGCGGGCAAGGCGCGCGATGGCGCGATCGGTTACCCAGGCCGTCAGCGTGCTGAGCAGCTCAGTCTGCTCAGCCAGCGGCACAAACAGCGCCGGAGAGAGTTCGCCGCGCTGAGGGTGACGCCAGCGCGCCAGCACCTCCAGGCCCATAGGGCGGCCGCTCTGCAGGCAGATTTTGGGCTGGTAGGCGAGCCACAGACCTTTGTCTTCCTGCAGAGCGGCGGCCAGATCGTTCATCAGGGTAAAGTCCTGGGTGTGGCGGGCATCGGATGCCGGGCTGAAGCGCATCGCGGGCACGCCGCGCCCGATGGCCTCGTGCAGGGCACTGACCGCGCGGCGCAGCACCTCCTGCGCCGGAATGCTGCCCGTGGTAAAGGCCACCTCGCCGGTGTGGGTGCTGAGCGCCACGGCGATGCCGTCGCCCAGGTCGGCGCTGATCCCCTCCAGTCGTCCTGCCACCCAGTCCGCGGTGAGCCGGCTGTCGTCACGCGTCAGCACGGCAAAGCGGCCGGTGGCAACGGTGTAGAGCAGCTCGCCAGTGGCAGGACGCAGCCGCAGCGGCAGCAGCGTGGCGACGTCCTTCAGCAGGCTCTCCACCGGACCCATGCCCATTGAACGCGCGAGCTCATAGGCGCGCGGCATGTCGATGCAGTCAATCAGCACCAGCCGGCGCGGCGTATTGTCCCCCGCCACCGCCAGATACTGAAGGTCACGGATAAGGCGCTGGCGGTTAGGCAGGGCAGTGACCGGGTCAGCAAACCCGGCGGAGTGCCAGGCCTCCAGAAACGACATCACCAGCGCGGCCAGCAGCTTCAGGGTGGTGACTTGCTCAGCGCCAAACGGGTGCGGTGCGGTGTCCGTGACGCACAGCGTGCCGAGCACGATCCCCTCCCGGTTTTTGAGTGGCACGCCGGCATAGAAGCGGATGTAGGGCGCGCCGGTGATGAGCGGGTGCGTCACAAAGCGGGCGTCCAGCCAGGTGTCGGGCACCACCACTGCGCAATCATTATCCACCGCGTGGCGGCAGAGGGAGTCTTCACGCGAGGACTGCGCGAGGGCGAAGTTGTGTGCGGCCTGCACGTGCTGGTGCTCGTCGTCCAGCACGGAAATAAAGCTTCCGGGGATGCCGAGCGCCTGGCTGGCCAGCCGCACAAACTTGCGCAGCACGTCATCGCGACTCTCGTCGGGACTGCGCAGCGCTTTCAGCGCACGCGCGCGGCGATCGTCGTCGCCGTTAAGATTCATCAGCATGGGTTCCTCCGCCCCGGCCTGGTTCCGGTGCGAAATTATAAAGATAAAGTGGACGGTAACGAACCGTTATAAAAGGCAGTAACTGCGAAAGGAAAACACGATTAAAAACTTTCTTATGGCGCTTACTATAGGCGCTGCCTGGTCTGATGTCATGCTTATTTTTTTTAGAAAATTATTTAGCGCAGCGCGATTATTTTATTTTATCGTCGGGGTGTGTCCTTTTTTAATTATTCCTGCCAGAATTCTGCTAAATAAATGTAGCGCGCAACTTAATCACGCGCGCAATTAAAAATAAATGATAATGCTTTTTATTATTCAAAATAATAACAACACCGGGGAAACCTCATGCAGCTACTCAGACACTTTACCATCCGCCGCGTCGTGCTGTGGATGATGATCCTCTCCCTGGCCGTTGTGGCACTGGCCGGCAGCTACGGCGCGTTGACGCTGCGCGAAATGTACCGCCACGCCGACCGCGCCGACGCACTGACGCAGCAGCTGACCTTTCTGACCCACGCCGGCCTCGTCATGCAGGACGGGACGGCGGCCGAGAAGGCGGCCCTGCTGAACGACGCGCCGTCTGACGCAGCGTGGGACAGTTATCGGGCGGCGCTGAGCGCGCCGGACCGTTATCAGGCCGCTGCCCGCGAGCGTCTCGGCAGCCTGACGCAGCAGCTGGTCGCCGACGACGCGCCGGTGATGGCCGAGCGCCACCGGCTGGAGGTGATTCTCATCAGTGCGCTGCTGGCCGCCGCCGCCCTGCTGGCGTTCTGCGACCGCTATCTGCTGGTGCACCTCGTGCGCCCGGTGGCGAAAATCCGCGCGCACCTGAAGACAATCGCAGGGGGCGACCTTACGCGCGAGCCGGAAGACCTGGGCCGCAACTGCGTCGGTCAGCTGGTGCCGCTGGTCAGGGAGATGCAGCACAGCCTGCTGGACGCGGTGGCGGCCATCCGCGACAACGCGATGATCCTGCACCGCGAGGCCGGTGAGATTGCGGCCGGCAATGCCGACCTGTCCGACCGGACCGCCACCCAGGCCGCCGCGCTGGAGCAGACCGCGGCCAGCATGGAGGAAATCACCGCCACCGTTGCCCACAACGCCGAAAACGCCCGCGAGGCGCGCGAGCTGGCGGCCCGCACCGCCGGCACCACCCAGCGGGGCGCGGAGCTGGTGCAGACCGTTGTGGACGCCATGGGCGGCATCGCGGAGAGCTCAGAAAAAATCCGCCAGTTCACTGCCACCATCAACGGCATTGCCTTCCAGACGAACATTCTGGCGCTCAACGCCGCCGTTGAGGCCGCCCGCGCCGGCGAGCAGGGACGCGGCTTTGCCGTCGTGGCCACTGAGGTGCGCGCGCTGGCGCAGCGAAGCGCGGCCGCCTCAAAGGAAATAGAAGGACTGATTGCCGACACCGTGGCACGCGTCAGCGACGGCCGCCGGGCCGCCGGCAGCGCCGGCACCACGATGGATGAGGTGCTGCGCGGCGTCGGCGGAGTAAACGAGCTGATTGGCCAGATAGCGCTGGCCTCGGAAGAGCAGAGCAAAGGCATAGCGCAGGTCACGCTGGCGGTCGCGGAGCTTGACCGTGTCACGCAGCAGAACGCCACCCTGGTGCAGGAAGTTTCCGCCACCGCGGGTAATCTGAGGGGGCAGACGACCGCGCTGGGCGGCGCCATTACCCGGTTTACGCTGCCGGCAGAAGAAGGCTACACGGCTGCTGCAGCGTCCGCCCCGCCGGTCAGCTCACGACGGGCTACCCCGCCACCCAAAGGCGACTGGGTGGCCTTCGGGCATCATTAACACGTCGTACGCGGCGGGGGATTTTTCTCCAGCCACGCCCGCACGCGGTCGGCTTCCGGGCCCGCCTCCCGCACGGCCCGGGTCAGACGCTCCTGGGTCGTACGCAGCTCCAGCGTCCAGAAGGTGATCTGCCATTGCTCCCGGATGTCTATGCGGCTCAGGTCGGCGGGTATCCGCCGCTGGATATAATCACGGTTTTTCATCGGGTTATCCTTTTATTGGTACAGGGTATGGCGGCGCGATAAATACAGCCACCGGTAAGCCCTGCCTATCCTGGCGAATAATCATCCAGAAAGAACCGGAATAATCCCTGTGTCAGGATTTCGTAAAAAAAGGAGAGGATTCCTGGTCGTATGGATAATATGCCCGTTGCGCTGTTCGGCTGATTTGACTTAGCAGAATAAAAATAAATGATGTGCCTGCTGTTAATTACCCCGAAGACAATTCATGACGCATTGCACTACGGGATTAATATTAAGATAATGTAATGAATCAGGGCGAGCCCCGTATTTTTTATCCTGACGGGCCGTTGTGGTCCGCCTGTCTGAAAGGAGTGTCTTCTGGGAAATCAGCTTTTGTACCGGCCCGTTGCGGTCGGTTCCGACGTCCGCGAGCTCAGGCTTGCTGCTGGCCTGTCGCAGGAGGCCGCCGCTGAGCGGTTTGAGCTCAGCCTGCGCGTCTGGCAGATGAAGGAGGCGGCAAAAAACCCCGCCCCCCTCAGCCAGGGGGAGTATGAACTCCTGCTGTTGCTCGCCGGGCGTCATCCGCATTATGCCCTTGTGCCGCAAAAGAAAAAGTAGCAGGCTCTGTCCGCTGACGGCCCGCTGAAGTTCAGCCGGGCCCGGCCGATAAGAGGATAAGGACATGAGCGGTAAATACTACTACGCGGTGCGGCGCGGACGCACCGCGCTCCAAGAAGTGCATTGCGCGGGGTGTGTCGAACTGGCTGAGGCCGGCGGAGTCCGCTTTATTGGCACGTTTTACTCGCTCAGGCATGCGCTTCAGTCCGCGCGCCTGCGGCACCCCGACTGCGTTATCTGCCTGCGGTGCGCCGCCCTGCAGCGCTGAACGCGGCCAGGAATGGTCCTGAAATGACGTTTTTGTGACGCCCGGACAGCCGGGCGTCACTGTTACCCCTGACCCTGCCCGCGGCGGCGGGGCAGCCTGACGGACCTTTCTTCCGGCGGCGGGGCCGCAGGCATTTCTGCGGCCCCGTCTGATTGAACGTGTCCCCTTTTTGCTGTGTCATGCCGGCCACAGCTCATTCGACCTCTGGGGGGACAGACCCTGAAACGCCCGACATCAGACAACGAGGTTGCCCGCCTCGCGGCGCTGGCATCCTATCAGCAGGCGGATGCGCTGCCGGAAAACGCGCTGGACCGCCTCACCACGCTCGCCGCGCGCCTTTTTCGCGTACCCACCGCCTTCGTTTCGCTGATTGATGACCAGCGGCAGCTTTTTGCATCCCGCTACGGGCTGAACATCACCGGCACCGCCCGCAGCGTCGCCTTCTGCGACCACACGCTGGCGCAGGGGGAGATCCTCTGCGTGCCCGACGCCCTGGCCGATCCGCGCTTTCGCGACAGCCCGCTGGTGCACGGCTACCCGCACATCCGCTTCTACGCGGGGATCCCGCTGACTACCCCGGACGGGCACCATATCGGTACCGTGTGCCTGACCGACACGCAGCCGCGCCCGCCGCTCACGGACGATGACCGGCAGCACCTGGCCGACATTGCTGCGCTGGTGATGGACCGGATGGAGGTACACCGGCTCGAACTGCTGCGCCACGCCAGCCAGCAGCGGCTGGAGTCCATCTCGGCCACTTCCCCGGACGCCATCATCTGCACCGACCTGCGCCGGGGAATCACCTTCTGGAACCCGGCCGCCACCGCGATGTTCGGTTACGGGCCGGAGGAGATGGCGGGCCAGTACGTGGCCGGGCTTATTCCCGAGCGCTGCCAGACCGACTACCGCAACGAGCTGGATCGCCTGACGGCCGACGAGGCGGCGATTTCGCAGCCGCGCACGCTGCAGATATGGGGGCTCAGGCGCGACGGCCGGGAATTTCCGGCCGACGTATCGTTCTCCGGCTGGCGGGAGGGCGGAGAACGCCTGGTGGGGATGATCATCCGCGACGTCACCGCCCGGCACGAGAGCGAGGCCCGTCTCTGCGAACTCGCCTCACTGGACATGCTGACACGGCTGGCCAGCCGCGGTGCGTTTATGCAGCAGCTGGGGCAGCTGACGGAGGCCGGTGTGCCTTATACCCTGCTGATGATCGATCTGGACGGCTTCAAGGAAGTCAATGACACGCTCGGGCACGCCGCCGGCGATGCGCTGCTCTGTCACGTGGCGGAGCAGATCCGGCAGGCATGCCCCGGGGCGGTTACCGCCGCCCGGCTCGGCGGCGACGAGTTTATCATCCTGATGCCGGGCGGAAGTACCGGTGCCGGCCTGATGGCGGATCGCCTGATTGCCGCGGTGCAGAGGCCCTTCAGCTACCACGGCTCACCCGTGGTGGTCGGCGCCAGCACCGGCATTGCCGCCTTTCCTGAACACGGAGAGGACGCGTCGGCCGTGATGTCGGCGGCGGATCTGGCGCTCTACCGGGCAAAGGCCTCGGGCAAGGGCTGCAGCGTCCTGTTCCGGCCCGAATTCCTGGCGGCGGAGCAGCGCCGCCGGCGCTTTGAGCGCGAGCTGGAAACCGCGGTGCGCCAGCAGCAGTTCATTCTGCACTACCAGCCTCGCTATGACGCCGGTAGCGGCCGCCTGCTCGGCTGCGAGGCGCTGGTGCGCTGGCAGCATCCTGCCCGCGGCCTGCTGCTGCCCGCTGATTTTATTGAGATGCTGGTGAAAAGCCCGCTGTCCGTGACGCTCGGTGAATGGATTGTCCGCACCGCACTGGCGCAGGTCCGCGAGTGGCAGGTGCGCTGCCCGGAGCTTCGGGTCAGCGTTAACCTGTTCCCGCGTCAGCTTTCCGGGTCCGGGCTGGAAAACGTGCTGCGCGAGTCGGCAGGCGGCGACGCCGTCTTTGTGGACCTGGAGGTTGATGAGCCGCTGCTGACGGAGCTCGTTCAGGATGCTCCGGCGCAGTTCGCAGCCATCCGGCTCACGGGGGCTGCATTTGTTATAGATCATTACGGCCGTACGCTGGGCGCCATCAGCCTGCTGCGGCACGGCTTCGTCAGCGGTTTCAAGATCGATAAGTCGCTGACACTTGAGCTCGATACCAACATGCGCGTGCGTATGATGTTCCGGGCCATCGCGGCGCTGGGGAAAAGCCTCGGACTCAGCGTGGCGGCGGAGGGGGTGGAGGACGCGGGGCAACGGACGTTCGTGACTGGCGCCCAGTGCGACATCATACAGGGCAACGGGCTGTGCAGGCCTCTGACGCCAGCAGCGTTTGAGGCGCTGCTTAACACGGAAGATGACAGCATGATGCTGACTGACAGCTGATGAAACGGCGCCCTCAGCGGCCCATCAGCCAGCCTATCGAGCAGCAGGAAGGGCAGCGAGCCCAGAAACAGCAGGCCCCGCCCGACCCTGCGCAGGGCGCTGCTTTCATAACAACAGGCCTCGCCGCTCCTGCTGAGCGTCAGCCGTTCGTAGTTTGCCAGCTCATAGTTGGTGGCGGGCGCCAGGCTGAGAAGCCCTTTCAGGGCCGCTTCCGGGCTTTCGGCCGTCAGGCTGCTGTCCCACCGACGGTGCAGGCGGAGACCGGCTACCGTAAGCGGCGGGTCATCCCTTCGTGCTGCCGCGCCTCCTCCAGCGGTGATAAAGGTTCAGACGGATTGAGGCCCTGAAGCTCAACCCGGGCAGACACCAGCAGGTGAACCGGCGCGTCAGGCTGAATGCCGGCGGGTAACCGGCGGATCGTCAGGAGCTGCTCCGTGACGGGTGCAGATTGTGGGGCAGCGGACATGGAGCAGCTCCTGATGATATTGAAGGTATCCTGATGCGGCCCGGTGGTGCTGTACAGCAGAGAGTGGACTTAAGGGCTTAATTCAGCGAAATCTGGACCCGTGATCCGCTTTACACAGCCGGCGTCAGACCGGTTATGTGAAATCCAGCTTTGATCCCGGGACTGAACACCCCGGGAGATTTTTTATGTCCTTCCTGCCCGCCATCCCTCCGTCTCTGTCTGAAACGCGGGAGACACATTTGTGACGCAGCGCATGGGGGATATCCGTGCATGCTAAAGTCTGTCAGGAGCGGGAAAACCATACCTTCATGCACAGAGGACCGGGCTAAAGGTTTTCAGCGGATAGCCGATAACATGAAGGTGGTTAATCCGATGGCCACACTCCACGACACGAGTAAGTCCGTTTATCTCATTGATGTTTTCAGGGGCTGACCCGCCCCTGTTTTTTTAACGTCTGTTCAGCCTGCCTGCGCTCTGTCTTCAGTGATGAACATCTCTCCCGCGCCCTGAATTTCCGATTTCTCTGACCAAAAATTTCTCTGAACGCTAAGTTCTGCTCTTCTGTTTTGCCTGCAGGGCTCACATAACGATCAGCTTCATGGGAAATGGTTAAGAATCCGGGCGCTTGCGGCCCCGTACAGGAATTACCTGTGCAGGCAGCGTAATAAAAAAATGGCTTCCGGGAGGAAGCCATCAGCACAATCAGTCGCAGTATCAGATGTGTACCCTGATGAGGCACATTAAAGTTATCGGCACCTTGCTCCGAAACCTGAGCGCAACCGGCATTTCTTATAAACCTGCCAGGCAACACGCTTTTGATAAGCAGGTCCCGGCGAGGGTTTAGGAACATCAGTAACCTCCGCCCCCTCAATCAAAGAAAACGTAAATTCTGCCTCAGAAGCTCTTCCAGTTATCATCCCCCACAGCCGCAACGGCAGGGGTGGGGCGTAATAAAGCAGCCCTCCGTACCGGCCGGACAGCCTGAGCGTCCAGAGTGCCTGCCTGGCCTGAATCCGGAACCAGCGTAAAGTTACTCACCAGCCTGTTCAGCGCCGCCGCCTGTTCCATCAGCGAACGTGACGCGGCCGAAGCTTCTTCAACCAGCGCAGCATTCTGTTGTGTTACGTCATCCATTTGATTCACGGCAATATGGACCTGCCCGATACCCTGAGACTGTTCACTGCCGGCAACGGATATCTCATCGACAAGGTCGGCGACCTGCCGCACGGCGTCGTTCATGCGGGACATATTTTCTCCTACACCCTCAGCCTGCGTCGATCCGGCTTCGACAAAACCCATGGATGACTCAATCAGCCCCTTGATTTCACGGGCGGAGGAGGATGAACGTTGCGCGAGGTTACGAACTTCTCCCGCTACCACCGCGAAGCCGCGGCCCTGCTCTCCGGCACGCGCGGCCTCGACGGCTGCGTTCAGGGCCAGAATGTTGGTCTGAAATGCAATGCCTTCAATCAGCCCGATAATATCCGTGATTTTTGCAGAGCTCCCTCTGATGTCACCCATTGTATCCAGAAGCGTGCGTACCCGCCCGGCGCTGTCCTCTGAAATGTCCCGGGCATTCTTCGCCAGCTGGCTGGCAAGCTGAGTGTTTTCAGCGGTCTGACGCACGGTCTCACTCAATTCTGACATGCTTGCCGCCGTCTGCTCCAGCGAGGCAGCCTGCTCCTCGGTTCGTGAAGAGAGGTCCTCATTACCGGCTGCTATCTGCGCAGAAGCCGTGCTGACCGACTGCGAAGAGGCCTCCACCTTCGACAGCGAGGCTGAGACGTTTTCTATAAGATGATTAAACGCTTTTGCGGTCAGGCCGATTTCATCCCGGCGCGACTCGTCCACCCTGAGCGTCAGGTCAAGCCGCTGGCTGGCGTTTTCCATAGTCTGCCGCATGCCGTTGAGTTGCCCGCGGATACCGAAAACCGTTTTGAGCGCAAAGAAGGCCAGAATAGCAATGGCCAGTGCGGAACCCCCTATTAAGCTCCAGACTGTCACCTGATAAGTCCGGTCATTTTCCTGACGCAGGGTGCTGCCGATGTCCACGTTAAGTTTGAGCTGTTTCTGGTAGCCTGCAATCAACTGGCGGGCGGCTTCGCCAATGCCGTTATTGCTCTGGAGCGCCCCCAGTGCAATGGCGTCATTCTGTGCGCGTGAGCCAGCAAGAAATTCCGGAAGCGAGGATTCAACCTGTTTGATGGTGGAAAACGCTCTCTCTGTCAACTGCCGATCCTCCTCGTTCGATATGTCATTATTCAGGTAATAGTTGTTCAGTGATTTAATATTACTTATAGCTTCATCGATTTTCTTTTCGACTTCAGCCTGTCGCCGCGGATCTGTTGCGCTCTGGTGGCGGTAGAGCCAGATAATGAGGGAATTACTGCCGTCTACCAGTTTTCCCAGATCCAGCAATGACGCAACGGTATTTTCCTGTACATACTGAAAGCGGGACTGAAATCCGCCGGCAACCATGACGGCCACGATGACCATCGCGACCAGCGAGGCAGAGAGAAGTGAAAAGGTAAGCAACAATCGCTGTGTAATCGTCATCTGTAATTCCTGCCATTGTAAGTGACTGATAATTTATGAAATCTGAAAATAATAAAAACTTTCAGCATATTTATCGGCAGAAAAGCAGGAAACGTTATTTCAGATTAAGCGGACCCGCGTCGCACGGGTATCGCGTTTTCCCCCATTGACCAGCCACCACCGCCTGGACTGGATGGACGGAGCTGCAGGGGCAGATAAATGGATGCTGTGACTATGGGGAAGTGTCGCTGCAGAGCAAGAGGCCTGCTGCTTTTTTTACCTCCGACCTTCTGACTGATAAGCTGCTGACAGGCCGCCAAAGCGGCATTCGCAGCACAGGCTTAGCAGTGCTAGCCCGTCTGAATATCGGCTTCAGTAGCCTGCTGACCGCCGCTACAATTTTCAGTAAGCTGACAATAGCGGGCTCTGCCTACGCCAGTATGCTCATATGCATCAGATTCAAACGGAAGAAACGCGGATGAAAGACTCAGAAGATGAACTGACAAAATCCCTCTACTGGGAGGCTTGCCGGATTACCGGCATGATTTGCCTGAATCTGGCCGACCGGGGCCAGCAGACCGATCGTAATCGATTGATCCGGGAGCTGGTCACGCTCGTAAAAGCCAGCGAAAAGGAAAATGAAGTCTGTAATCCCTCGCTGATTTTCGCGATTGAACAGCTCCGGGGCGACGACCCGGATGAAGTCAGACTTCACAGCTGAATCGGGTCAAGGCTCAACAGACTTCTCCGGGCAGGAATGATGTCATAAGATACCGCATTTCAGGGCCACTTTTTTTGTGGTCCTTCATGCAGAACCACATTAAAAACTGGCCCTGAAATAAGCCATTTTACGACATCCGCCGCCTTCACAGAACCCCTCAGTCGCCGTCGCGGCGACGCTCCACGATGGCCTGGTCAGGACAGGTTTCCAGCGTGTGGATAGCGCTCTTCATAAGCGTTTTCATTTCAGGCGACCATACGTCCGTTCTGACCAGCTCTTCGCGGATAAATCCGGCAATCCGGCAATCCGCAGCCGCGTGGTTTCCAGACCGTCGCCGGCCATCGCCATGACCACGGCGCCGATCATGGCGTAAACCTTAACCAGCTCTTCGTGTAACTGTTGAGTTTTCTGCATATCACCGACCTCCCAGATATAGCCTGACGGGCGAGCAGTGCGCAGCCTGTCCTGTGAATGCCGCATGAGCGGCATGGAGGCGCCAGAAACCGTTCAGGACGGCCTGATGCCATCGGGCGCCGTGAGCCCGGCACAGCCGGTTACAGGGCCGATGGTGGCAAAAGTCCAACCCCGCCCTGACCGACGCCGTTTAAGCAGCGGCCTGTCAGCAGCTTATCAGTCTGATGGTCGTAGACGAAAGAAAGAAACCGCGGGCCTCTGGACATAAAGCAACTCCAGCTTCGTAGTTACAGCATCCATTTATCAGCCACTGCAGTTCCGGCCCTTCGGGCCGCGGCGGCGGCGCTTTTCAGGTGGATTTCGCACTAGGTTACACCGGCGAAGCCGGCTTTCATTAGGTTGTTGTAACTATTGCCCGCCGCAGGCGGGAGCTACTTAAAACATCTGAGCGGCGCGGACGCTTGCGGCCGCTGCAAGCGAAGGCCTTATTTATTCATGCACGATGCTGGCTTGAACACCTTATTTATTTACTTTGAATAATTCTTTCTGACGTAAGTCAGGAATGTATTGCGGGTAATTTGATTCTTATTTGCAGGTAACTCAATCTTTTCAATTGCGGGTAACTGTGGATAAAAAAATTCCCTGCCGGCATACGGTACGGATGAGATGAATTTTTCAGGGGGATTGAACATAACGGCAGGGTGAAAAGGATTGTATCTGACGTGGCACAAACGACTTTACCGCCAGTTAAGGCGGTGAGAAAAGGTAAAGGCGTTAGTGAACTATGTCCGGAGGAACCGGCTCGTATCCCAGACCGAGTTCGAGCTGGTTTAGGCTTTGCCACACTAGGCGGTCAAAGGTGTCCGCGTCCGTGTTCATTAGTTCATGGTTAGGCAGCGTACGGATGAGCCAGCTGGCCATCGCCGTGCGACGCTCATCAAGCGGAAGTTTACCCAGCTTTTTGCGGCGCTTCTCTTTCACAGCTTTTTCACGGCGCTTCAGCAGTGTGGCCATCCGCATGTTCTCATACCAGCGCTTACGCGCAGCGCGAACCGAATCGTGGGTGCCCGCCTCAATAATGCCTTGCGCTTCGGCCTCGATACGCTCATTACGCTGCACATAAAACTTGTCCATATCAACGCCGCAAAGTTGCCAGAACATGTCCGTCAACACGATATGACGTGGCATCCAGTATTTTTCGACCGGGTCCCACTCAAGATTTGGTCGCTCAATCAGACCAAAGCGCTCCCACTCTTCAAAAAGACGGGACAACCGGCAGGGCTCTACTCGGGTCTCCGGGATCACTTTTCCATCTGCGTCCTTTGGACTGAGATCATTGGCAAGTTTGCTTCCATTGAAGGTGACAACAGATGTAGCAAGATCCGCGCGCTGGATTACCAGCACCCATGTTGCGTCATACAGCGCCTGTTTTTCCGGGCGGAAATCACGCTTGCGTCCTGCCGCCTCGCGCAACCGCACAAAATATGGGTGACGCGACATGCGCTGACGTAGCACCATTTTTCCGGTGCGTTTGTCTTTCATGACGAGTCGGCTCATGGCATGGCCCATCTCTCCGGGCAGACGGCGATAAGTTTTAGGTGCGAACCATTGAGGATTTGAGCACTTACACGCGACAGAATGACTGCCACGACGGCGCTGATCGCTTTTGAAGTGTGGAAAATTATCTGACGTGTTTTCAGATATTTGTTCAGCCACACCATCCTGCGCTTACGTTGCACAGAAGGAGTGAGCACAGAAGGTATTGCAGTTTTCTGGGCATGTAACTATACTCCCCGCATAGAGCAACAGCTTCTATGCAGAATATGTGAGCCCCGTTAATCTTCTTGGTCGCCAAACTCAGAGAGATTATCGGGGTTTTCTTTTTTCTGGCCTTCAGTGTTCCGTCAGTACCAGTCTCCCGCCACCTTACGGCGTGGCCCGCCAGAATTCGTTACGGTCTGCAATTTAACACTCATAACCCTAACAGGCAATAACGTCATTTACTCACTTTTCTTGTAGGATCTGCATATTTGCCCAGTTCCTGCTCAATAAATGACTCAATCATTTCCGCCTGTGTCATGCCTCGCTCGGCACAAAGCTGATCTAAACCATCTTTATGCGCATTATGTATAAACACATTAACTGACTTGTGTGTGTCGCGCTTTCTGGCTGCGAAGTGCCGTTGTTTTTCGGCGGCAGATAGCGGATTGCCTTTTCGGTATAAGCGTTTCGAGGTTGAAGATTCCGCGTTGTTTTCTCGTGACATCTTTGCTCCTCCACAAAAATTCAGACAGAATTTTGTGGAGCATACTACAGTTCCCTGGAATCAGCGACTTAACTTTATTTCAGGCCCTCCGCGTTGGCGCGCGTGCAGGCCTGATTTTCAGAAAAGGATCAGTATGGAAGCGTGTAATCCGTGCCTTCTGACCACCTGGCATTCCAGTGCTGCAGATACTGACTGGCGACTTCCGGGGCGCTGCTGATGACCATCGCGTTTTCACTGTTCATGTGCGCAGCGGCCCGGGTGTAATTGAAGCTGCCGGTTTCGACCGTCTGACGGTCCACCACAATGAACTTGTCATGCAGCGCCGCGAACCGGCCGTTCAGCCGGACAGGAATGTCGCCACCCGCGAGAAGACCGATGGCCGCCTGGCTTTTGCGGTTCTGATTTGCCCTTTCATCCAGCACGACGAGAACGTCCACGCCGCGCGCTTTAGCCCTGATAAGCGACCGGGCCACCTCAGGTGACGTGAAGCTGTAACCGGCCAGCCGGATTTCTGCCCGGGCGCTGTCAATGACGCTGAGCACCAGCGTTTCAGCGCCGCCGTCCGGTGAGAAGGCGACCCTGACTGCAGGCGCTTCTGCACGGACTGCCGGACAAAGCAGGATGAGGCCGCTCATAAGCAGCAGGATTTTTTTCATGGGCTTTACCTCAGAGGGTCGTGAGCGTGCCGGATTTTTAATCCTGGACGCGAGGGACCGGCCAACCGCAGGGCGGCAGCCGGCAGGGTGTCAGTCAGGTTTACCGGTGATCAGCACGTTCAGCAGGCTCATGTCCGAGTACGCCTGTTTCACCAGCTGCACGCCGGCCACGAAAGCGGCCACGTTCAGCAGCGGAAAAATCCACAGGCTGATGTTGTGCAGCGCGATGCCCGTGACCGGCGGGAATATCAGCGCGATGACAATCAGACCGGCAATCACGGTGGTCAGGTTACGCCCCCGCACGAAGCGTCCGTGTTCTCGCCTCACCAGCTGCGGATGCAGCAGGAGCGTCACCGGCATCATGGCGGGGCGCACCTTCATGTCGCGCACGCGCGCCGCGTCTTCTTCCGGCAGACTGTGCACCCGGGCAAACGCGCCGACGGCGTTGTCCACCGCTTGTCCGATGCCCGGAATACCCGGGCCGTCCCCGCCCCGACTCCAGCGCCGCAGCAGCGGTCCGGCTTCGCGCATCTCCGGCAGCCAGACCAGCAGCATCAGCAGAGAAACCGCCACGGTGGCGGTAATAAGCAGTGTCGTCATCATTACTCCAGTGTCTTCTCAGGTTTATGGCCAAACTCCGGCTCGGGTTCGCTGCGCTCATGGCGCACCACGTTCACTTCGTCATTCATCATTGCCGCGCGGTCCTCGCGCTCAGGCGACAGGTCGTAGTCGCGGTGGCCTGTTCCCACACTTCCACCTGACGTTCATGGGAGTCAGCGAGCGTCAGCGCCTGGCACTGCTCAATCGTGATGTTGTCAGCAGCCAGCTCGTCAAGGATGGCGGGCGCCAGGCCGGAAAGCTTCAGGCAGCGCTGCACGTGGCGCGCGCTGTACCCCATGAGGTCAGCTATCTGCGCGGACGTTTTGCCTTCTGCGGCCAGCGCCTGAAATCCGGCAATCTGCTCGGCGGGGTGCATATCCTCGCGCTCGCCGTTTTCCACCATTGAGGCTGCGCGGGCCAGTTCATCAGACACCCGCTTAACGGGGATTGGCTGAGCGGGCTGATAAATGCCCTGCGCCAGCAGCTGCTGCAGCGCGGTCAGGCGGCGACCGCCGCAGGCGACACCCAGCATCCCGTCCGGCATATCGTGCGCGATCAGGTTGTGCAGCAGCCCCACGTTCTGGATGGTGGCGGCCAGCGAGTCGATGCGCGACTGGACGTAAACCCGGCTGCGCACGTTCAGGGGCGATACGGTCAGACGTGAAAGCGGGATCATTTCAATTTCCACTTTCTCCAGCGCCTGCTCTACCGCCGCAGCGTCGTTGTCAGCCTTCACTTTAGCGCTGCGACGTGGGGCCTTTGCTTTTAAAGGAGATGATTCTTTAGATTTCTGAGCCGGGGTGTTGACGTTCTGCTGTGACATGTTGCTCTCCTCTTCAGGGTTAAGTGATGTTTCTCTGAGTTCCTTCGCCGTGAGGGCAGAACGGGCACGCGGGATAAAGGCATCGCGCAGGGGGAAACGGCAAAGCCGCAGCCCGGAGGGACCGGGTGCCGCCGTTTAGCCTGCGACCCTTGCGAGAGGCCGCCCGTGTGGCAGGTTTCTGCACGGCGGAGGGGCGCGGAGAATCAAAACAGCACAACAGGAAGTGAACATGACGCAGCCCCGGACGGCGCGCCTTTCGCCGGTCCGGTCCTTAGCGGCCACGGCTTTTTGTGGCCAGTGAGCGCGCGGGCGCACGCCCGCTGCAGGGGTTGAACTCAGCCATCAGACCCTAGCCGTCAGGCACGGAGCGCGGCCTTTCGCGTTCCGGCGGAGCTTACCGGCTATGCCGGTTAGCACAGTGGGGCTCGACGACCCGGCCTGCCGGGAAGCCGAAGGGGGCATTATGATTATTTTCTATTTATATCTTCATCCATGATCATATTGCAGAAAAATTACTTTAAAGTGCATAAGTTTCAAAGTTGTTTAAATGAAATAAAAAAATTGAGCACCCTGCCAGAAATTGAAATTTTTTTGTAATATTTACCGCTCTCATCTTACCTAAATCTCTCTGGTGGGAAAGTACAGATTAATTTCATATATCACACGTTACAGGGCTTTTCATGCGCCCTCACTTGGTAAATGGATCGAGATAAAATATGTAAAACATTACCAAGCTAAGCAACTAAATATAATTCATTTAAATCAATTACCTAACCAGAAAATCATTAGGAAATTTCTTTTTAAATCTTACTTAAGTATTATTTTTTAACATCGCTATCATTTTCCTTACGCTTTTCTGATTTTAATTTAAATTCAGATTCAATTAACTGAAGCGGCTGTTGAAATCTAGATCCTATTTAATCGCTATTTTCTTATCTAAACGAAAAAGGGAATATTATGAAATATGGTAAAACAGCTTTAAGTCTCGGTATTTTTCTTACACTCCTCTCCAGGCTATCTCTGGCTGCTCCTGTTCACATCCCCAGTACAGAATTCCACGATCACGGCTATGTAGTTCTTACTGGGGATGCCAATGGGGGTGATGGTGGCGACGGCGGTAGCGGTGCTAATTCTCCCGGTGGTGATGGGGGCGACGGAGGAAACAATAACGGTAGCGGAAATGGTAATGGAAGCGGTGATAGCAACGGTACCGGAAATGGATCTGGTGACGGAAACGGGTCGGGAGACGGTGATGGAGGTGGCGATGGTGGCGATGGTGGCGATGGTGGCGCCTGATTGTATTTGTTGAATACAAATTCAACCGCCCTGAATTCAGGGCGGTTCCTTTAAGGGACTGAAAAAATGAAATATCTGAATATCAGGTTTCTAGTGATGCTTACCTCTGTAAGCCTGCCGCTTATCTCCGGCGCAGCTCCCCATCTGCCCTCCTTTAGTTTTATTACAGCCTCATGTGAAAGCCTGAACGGACAGGATGGGCAGGCAGTCGGGCAAAATGGGCAAAACGGTAAAAACGGCGTTCCGGGTACTGACTGTACCAACGGTGGAAATGGGGGAGAAGGGGGGCCCGGAGGTAGCGGAGGAAATGGCGGCGACGGCGCAGGTGCAGCCCCCCACCATAAACACCATAAGCATAAACATAAATCGCACGCAGATTCTGCCGACGGCGGTAATGGCGGAAACGGGGGGAATACCGATAACAGCGCCGGGGGCGATGGTGGCTCGGGGGGTGAAAAGCATGCTAATACCGGTTCAATCTAGCAGACTCACGCTCAAACATTTCACAATACCAGCATTGAGCTTATTACTCCTGTGTGCAGTCCCCCTGAAAGCTGAGACCCCGCCGCAAAAGGTCTTCACTCTGATGCCAGTGGCCGACGGTGGCAACGGTGGGAACGGTGGTGTCGGACCCGGAGCCGGTAACGGCGGTAACGGCGGTGACGCCGGGAGCGGTGCAAATTCTGATGGAGGAGACGGTGGCACTGGCGGAAGCGGAGGCGCACAGGGTGGTGACGGCGGTGATGGGGGCAGCGGAGATAACTCGCCTGGCGGTAACGGTGGTGATGGTGGAGACGGCAGCGCTTAGAAACTGAGGGGAGTGATCGAATGAACAGTACAGCCAGGAAAGTCTTCAGCGGGATTTTTATAATGATGGCGTTTTTACGCCCGCTGAGTATCGGAGTGTCTATGGTCGCTGTAGCCGCAACTTCTCTTTTCAGCGTTGCAGCATACGCTGATGGAGATGGCGGGGATGGCGGGGACGGAAGCGGGTCGGGTGACGGTGGCGATGGTGGTAACGCCGGAGAAGGCAGTAACGGTAATGGTGGAAACGGCGGCGCTGGCGGTTCTGATGGAGGTAATGGTGGCGCAGGAGGGAGCGGGGATGGCACCGGAAATGGTGGGAATGGAGGTGATGCAGGACCCGGCGGCCTGGGAGGCCAGGGGGGCAGCGGTGGTGCTGATGGTGGTCAAGATGGTTCGCCAGGAATGAGCGGCGCAGCAGCATCAAAATAGTTAGTCCGGTTAAGCCGCCAGTACATAAGGTCTGGCGGCTACTCATTCCGGGCCGCTATGATTTCTGGTCAGGCTTTGCGTTACCGAATAATCTCTGTAAGGTTCTACACTGACCATCAGACCGTAGCCGGCAGGCCCGGAACGCTTCCCCTTGCGGTCCGGCGGAGCTTACCGGCTTTGCCGGTTAGCGCAGTGGGGCTCGACGACCCGGCCTGCCGGGGAGCCGAAGGGGGCCAGCTTCAGTATCAGTTCGTCTCCGTCCATTGCATAAAAACGACTGAAACCGGAAAAAACGAGGTAAAAACTGCACTGAACACTGATTTTTTGCATAAACCCTGCGGATTTCTGGAATATCCCGCCGCTTTATCAAAGTGTTCAGCACACCACACGCAGCGCATTGAACCGGCAGACGGGCCACCGCAGCGGCGAAGCCGCTGCAGTAGTCAGCTGCCCCCTGCCCTTCAGCTTTCAGGGCCTCCCGGCCCTGGTGAAGTTATGCATCGATGCAAACCAGCAGGCTTGCAACGTCCGTATAGCTGAACGTGCCGCGCGGTAATTCCTCATAATGCGTGGCCCGGGGGACCAGCGCCCGGTGCTGCCGGGGCCCGCCGGTACAGATCGCCACCAGGCGCCCCCCGGGTGACAGCAGAGAAAGGGCGCGGCTGATGTGCTTCAGGTCCGTCCCCTGGCGGAAAGGGGGATTCATGATGATCCGCTGATAAAGCCTGCCGGGTTCATAAGACAGAAAGTCGCCGCAGGTCACGGTCACGGCGGGAAAATTCGCCTGCAGCTGCGCGGCAAGTGCGGCGTTCAGCTCGACGCAGTCACAGCAGATGCCAGGCGCGGCGGACTGTATGGCTCTCAGTATGGAGCCCGTCCCCGCGCTGGGCTCCAGCACCCGGTCACCGGCCTGAATTCCGGCCAGCGCCACCATTTTCTGACAGACGTCGTCACGCGTGACGAAAAGCTGCGTATCGGCGTGCACGGCCTGAACGGCGTGCCCCTGGCTGAGTTTCTGCTGCATCTGCGCAATGCGCGCTTTCAGATCTGATTTCATGGATTAGCCTCTTTATCAGGCCCCCGGGCCTCCCCGGGGGCACAGGGTTAGCGCGGGATTTCGACCGTTTTCATATCGGTGATGTAAACCGGCGACAGGGTGTAGCCCGTCGACATCACGCGGCGTAAGCCGGTGGTGGTGCTCAGCAACAACGACGGCTGCGTGATTGCCCGCTCAGCGGGTTATGTGGAATTTCAATACTGGTTTATTTATCTGGTGTCGCAACATCTT
>NZ_JACVUO010000024.1:0-60854 GCF_016625145.1 Pantoea sp. S61 | reverse complement strand
CGACCCCCACCATGTCAAGGTGGTGCTCTAACCAACTGAGCTAAGAGCGCAACATGCTGTCAGGGCGACAGCGGGGACGAATATTAACGGCAGGCCGCGATGCTGGCAAGGGAAAAAATGATTTTCCATGACGACTGACCAGCATCTGTGCGACCCGCTGTTTTTTTAGGCATTGCGGGAGCAAATAACGGCCTGTTCAGCCACTTAGCGGGCCGCGCGCGCCAAAATTATCTGCGCCGGCAAACGTTGCAACCGAAGAATACGCCAAATCATCATCACGGCAGCAGACGTCAGGCCGACAATAAATCCGCACCAGAATCCTGCTGGACCGAGTTGCGGTACCACCCAGTCGGTGAGCGCCAGAATATAACCCACCGGCAAACCCAGCACCCAATAGGCAATCAGGGTGATAAAGAAGATTGAGCGCGTATCTTTGTAGCCGCGCAGAATCCCGCTACCTATGACCTGAATGGAATCGGAGAACTGATAGATAGCAGCGAGCAGCATAAGCTGGGCGGCCAGCGTAATCACTTCTGGATTGGCGGTGTAAAGTGCGGCGATATGTTCACGGAAGGTGACGGTGAAGATCGCTGTGATAGCGGCCATGCTGATACCGACACCTTGTCCCGTCCATGCCGCCACGCGCGCCTGTTCAGTTGAGCCCTGCCCAAGCCGATATCCCACGCGGATAGTGGTCGCGACACCGAGCGACAGAGGCAGAACGAACATCAGCGAACTGAAGTTCAGCGCAATCTGATGACCGGCAACTTTAACGATCCCCAGCGGAGAGACCAGCAGCGCGACCACCGCAAACAAAGTGACTTCAAAGAACAGAGCCAGCGCAACCGGTAACCCGAGGTTAAACAGCCGTGACAAAATGACACGTGAGGGCGGAGACCAGCGGCTGTTCATGCGAATATCGCGCATGCTCGCCATGCGTTTAACCCAGAAACGCATCACGATAAACATCACCCAGTAAACCGAGGCGGTGGCGACACCACAGCCTACGCCCCCGAGAGCGGGCATACCGAAATGACCATAAATGAACACGTAGTTCAGCGGAATGTTAACCAGCAAGCCTAAAAAGCCCAGCAGCATGGCTGGCTTGGTTTTTGATAATCCGTCGCACTGATTACGTGCCACCTGGAAGAACAGGTAACCGGGTGCACCCCACAATAATGCATGCAGGTAGCCTTCGGCTTTCGCGGCCAGTTGCGGATCGATATCGTGCATGGCATGAATCAGATACCCTGCATTCCACAGCACCAGCATAATCAGCAAGGCGACTGCCAGCGCCAGCCAGTAACCCTGACGCACTTGTTCCGCGATGCGTTCGCGCCGTCCTGAACCGTTGAATTGTGCAACGGTGGGCGTCAACGCCAGCAGAAGACCATGACCAAACAGAATGGCGGGAAGCCAGATAGAGGTGCCGACAGCAACGGCGGCCATATCCGTGGCGCTCACCGCACCGGCCATAATGGTATCCACAAAACCCATCGCCGTCTGAGCCACCTGAGCAAGGATGACCGGGATCGCGAGGGCCAGCAATTGACGCGCTTCTGTTAAATACTTCTGCACGTAACACCTGCTTGAATTAAGAAGAGAAGAGGGGGATATCCCCAAAGAATGCGCGGCATAGTGTAGCGGTAGCGCTGCGTTCCACCAAACTTTGATCGCATTTTGTTAAGTTAATTGTGTAAAGTTTGAACTCCGGCAAATTAAACCGCGCAACCCAAGCTGTGATAAACTGGCGCAAACTTCGCAGAGGCTGAAAGTATGTTTACTGGAATTGTGCAGGGCACGGCCGAAATTATCGCCGTGGAAGAAAAAGAGTTGTTTCGTACCCATATCGTTCGTCTGCCGGAAGAGCTCTTACCGGGATTAGCGTTGGGGGCATCGGTGGCGCACAACGGTTGCTGCCTGACGGTGACGGCGATTGAGGGCGATCGCGTGAGCTTCGACCTGATCAAAGAAACCCTGCGCATTACCAACCTGGGAGAATTAGCGGTTGGCGATGTAGTGAATATTGAGCGCGCGGCGAAGTTCAGTGATGAAATTGGCGGACATTTAATGTCTGGCCATATTATGACCACCGCAGAAATCTGCAAAATCATTCAGTCAGAAAATAACCGTGAAGTGTGGTTTAAATTGCAGGATGCTTCTCAGATCAAATATATCCTGCATAAAGGTTTCGTCGGTATCGATGGCATCAGCCTGACCGTGGGTGACGTCACCAAGAGTAAATTCTGCGTGCATCTGATTCCAGAAACCCTGGAGCGCACCACGCTGGGTGCGAAAAAACTGGGACATAAGGTGAATATTGAGATCGATCCCCATACTCAGGCGATTGTCGAGACGGTGGAACGCGTGCTGGCTCAGCGCGAAGCTGCGGCCATTGCGCTGGCGCAAGCCGCAGACGCAGAGTAATCCAATAAAAAAGGCGCCGCGGCGCCTTTTCTCTTGCTGTCATTGATTAACGCGCAACGCGTAAACCCCCTTCTTTACCGCGACTAAAGACCACCTGCCACAATTGGATGTCACGCGCGCGGAAAGCGCCGGCGCAAGCATTGAGGTAATAACTGAACATCCGTTTGAAGCGATCGCCGTATTTTTCTTCAAGCTGCGGCCAGGACGCCAGGAACCGTTCATGCCATGCCATTAATGTGGTGTCATAATCCGCACCAAAATTATGCCAGTCTTCCATAATAAAATGTTTTTCGCTGGCATCCGCAATCTGGCGCACAGAGGGTAAACATCCATTGGGGAAGATATATTTATCAATCCAGGGATCAACATTCATGTCGGTGGTGATGGCACCAATGGTATGCAGTAAAAATATGCCGTCTGGTTTGAGATTGCGATCGGCAACATCAAAATAAGTGGCATAGTTTTTCGGCCCCACGTGTTCAAACATCCCGACAGACACGATGCGATCAAACTGCAAATTCAAATCGCGGTAATCCTGCAGCAAGATGGTGACGTCCAACCCTTCGCAGCGTTGCTGTGCCAACTTCTGCTGTTCTGCGGAAATGGTCACACCATGCACTTTAACGCCGTAGTTGCGTGCGGCAAATTCCGCCAATCCGCCCCAGCCGCAACCGATATCCAGCAGCGTCATGCCAGGTTCAAGCTGCAATTTACGGCAGATCATATCCAGCTTGGCAGACTGAGCCTGTTCCAGTGTCTCTGCGTCTTTCCAGTAACCGCAGGAATACTGCATAAAGGGATCGAGCATCAGTGAAAAAAGATCGTTACCGAGGTCGTAATGCTCTTTCCCGACAATCCAGGCACGTTTTTTCGACTGTAAATTGGTTAAACGCGCGGCCGCAATACGCAAGGTATCTTTAAAATGACGCGGGAGTTGTTTATCCAGATGGTGTTGCAGAACGCGATGGAAAAAGACATCTAATTGTTCGCATTCCCACCAGCCATCCATATAACTTTCGCCCAGACCTAGCGATCCTTCCTGCAAAACACGTTTGAAAAAATCCGGATGCTTGACCTGAATATCCCAGGGGCGTGTGCCATTGACTGCAACATCAGCGCGTTCCAGTAATTCGTTGACGATGCGAAACCAGTGGTTTTCTTCAAGGCTCACTTCTTCTATACACGATGAACTCATAGCTTCTCCATCACCCTTCCGATTTGAACCTGTGGAAATAATAGTCAATTTCCTAAGGCCTGTGAGAGAACTCACGGAAAATCCGTGCGCCAGATATCCGACGTTTTACAGAGGTATGAATCTGAATAGAAATGTCTGTCATCAATCAGGAGAGGAAGATCGTGCAGACGCCATCCCAGCGACAGAGTCGCTTAAAATTAATGCAATTATGTTATTGATTTGTTGCAGAAATGCTGACCCACTGAGTATATGCTCACGTGGGTCAATATTCAACGGGTTATCGTTAGTTTGCTAACGATATTCGTTGCATCAGTGATTATCTTCGCAGGGACGGGAGGTGTGAGCAATATCACTTTGTGCGTTTAGGCTTCGTTGCCAGATGAAACCGGCCCATGCCAGAACTACCGTGGCGACCATCACCAGTGTGGTGTTGTAAAGCGCTTGTTGTAATCCGGCCGAGACCAGCAGGCTGGCAATAAAGCATAAGCCCAGTTGCAGCAGGTTTTGGAGGCCTGCCGCCTTACCTGTGGCATGTGGGAAGGGCGCTAATGCAGTGGCCACCACAATCGGATAGATGGCGCCATTAGCCAGTGCCATGCCGCAGAAGGGCAGCAGCAGTGCAATCAAAGAGGGCGCGGGCATCATCGCGACGACAAACAGACTCAAAATGCTCAGGCTGTAGAGCACCAACAGCCATGGCAGCAGTTGTGACCCTTGATAACGGCTCAGCATCGCACGGCAACCAAAGCCACCAATCAGAAACGCAATGGTCTGCGGAATATAGCTCAGACCAATATCGGCGGGGGTTAAACCCGCTGACGCCAGGATGAAGGGCGAACCGGTTAACCAGGCAAAGAAACTGGCAGAACACGCCGAGTAAATCAGCACGTTGCCGCTGTAAACACGCGTGGTGAGCAGATTCAGCCAGCCGGGTTGCGGGGTATGATCGGCTTTGGTTTTTTTAGGCGCGGCAAGTGGCAAGGTTCCGATGATCAGCAGCACGGTGATGATCGTCAGCGCGATAAAGATGCTGCGCCAGTGGAAATGGCCCATCAGCCACGCTCCCAGTAAAGGGGCCAGCGCGGGGGAAAGGGCAACCAGCGGCATAATGGTGGCGAACACTTTGTTAGCCTGGGCTTTAGGATAGCGATCGACCACCAGTGCCTGCCAACTGACGGCAGCGGCGCACACACCAACTGCCTGCACAAAGCGCAGTGCCAGCATCATGTTGACGTCCGTCACCCATAACATCCCCAGGCAACCCAGGGCAAAAATCGTCAAACCTGCCAGTAAAATCGGTTTACGTCCAAAACGATCTGACAGCGGTCCCCAGAATACCTGCGCGCAGGCAAATCCACCGAGAAACAGACTGAGGCTGGCGCTGATGGTGCCCGGTGCGGTGGCGAAGTCGCGTTGCATGTCCCCAAAGGCGGGCAGATACATATCCGTAGCGAGGAAGCCGAGCATACTGAGCACAGCAAGGTAGGGAATAAATCCTTTTGACGACAACATAGTGATTCTCATTGGCAGACTGAACGCCGGGGAGTGTAAAAGAGTGCGTCATTCTTTGTGAAACGCTAATATTTGCGCAGTGCTGTTAAAATTTTTGAAGGCAAAAATATGTGGTCTGAATATGCGCTGGAAGTGGTGGACGCTGTCGCGCGCAATGGCAGTTTTAGTGCTGCGGCCCAGGAGTTGCATCGCGTGCCCTCTGCCGTCAGCTACACGGTGCGTCAGCTGGAAACCTGGTTGGCCGTGCCGTTGTTTGAGCGTCAGCACCGTGAGGTGGTTTTAACCCCTGCAGGCGAGCATTTTGTGCGGGAAGGGCGATCTGTTATCAAAAAAATGCTGGCAACCCGCAGGCAGTGCCAGCAACTGGCGAATGGCTGGCGCGGACAACTCAGTATTGCCGTGGATTGCATTGTAAAACCACAGCGTACCCGGCAACTGGTAAAGGACTTTTACCGTCATTTCCCTGATATGGAATTGATTATCAGCTACGAGGTATTTAACGGTGTATGGGATGCCTTAGCGGACGGGCGGGTCGATGTGGCGATTGGCGCCACTCAGGCGATCCCTGTAGGCGGACGTTTTGCGTTTCAGGACATGGGTGCCCTTAACTGGCGTTGTGTGGTCAGTCCCGACCATCCTCTGGCCGCGCATGCTGAACTCAATGAAGAAGCGCTGCGTGCCTGGCCATCGCTGGTATTGGAAGATACCTCTCGCGCATTACCACGACGCATGACCTGGACATTGGATAATCAGCGGCGTTTGGTGGTGCCAGAGTGGGAAACGGGAATGGACTGTTTGCAGGCGGGATTGTGCGTGGGCATGGTGCCAGGCCACCTCGCGCGACCTTTACTCGACAATGGCGCGCTGGTGGAGTTATCACTGCCGCAGCCGTTTCCGGAAAGCCCCTGCTGCGTCAGCTGGTCAGAACAGCGTGCGTCACCCGCGCTGGAGTGGTTACTCGCCTATCTCGGCGATGCTGAAACGCTGAACCACGAATGGCTCAGCGAAAATCAGCATTAACGGCGGTAATCGCGGAATGGACCGTCCGCCACAGAGCGGCGCTCAATCAATGTTGGCTGCACTTCTATGGTTTGCGGCTCTTCGCGTTTGCTGGTGATACGATCCAGTAACATTTCCAGTGCTTTCTCGCCCAACTGAGCCTTCGGCTGGTGGACCGTGGTCAGCGCCGGGGTGAAATAGCGCGCGTTGCGCACGTTATCATAGCCAATAACTGAGATATCCTGCGGCACGCGCAGCCCCATCTCATCGGCGGCACAAATCGCGCCCATCGCCATGATATCGCCACCACAGAACACGGCGGTCGGACGCTGTTTCTGATTAAGGATCTGCTGCATCGCCTGATAACCTGATTCTGGCTCGAAGTCGCCCTGAACCACCCATTCCGGCCGCACAGTCACACCGGCTTCGCTCATCGCCTGCAGGAAGCCCGCATGGCGCCCCCCGCCGGTGTTGCGCTCCATTTGGCCCGGAATGGCACCAATATCACGGTGACCGCGCTCAATCAGGTAACGACCCGCCAGATAACCGCCGTGGAAGGCGTTATCCTGCACGGTATCGGTGAAGTCGCCGCGTGAGGCGCCCCAGTCCATGACCACCATCGGGATATTGCGGTTCTCTTCCAGCATCTGCAGTAAATCGTCAGGATACTCGGAGCACATGACTAACAGACCATCCACACGCTTTTGCGCCATCATCGACAGATAAGCGCGCTGCTTTTGCAAATCGTTATGTGCGTTGCCCAGAATCAAGGTATAGCCGCGTTCGAAACAGTGGTTCTCAACGGCTTCAATAATTTCGGCAAAATAGGGCGCTTCACTGGAGGTGGCCAACAGTCCCAGCGTTTTGGTGTGATTCACCTTCAAACTGCGCGCAACGGCGCTCGGCGAATAGTGCAGCTCTTTGATCGCTTCCCATACGGCGTTACGCGTTTCCTCTGCGACAAAACGCGTTTTGTTGATGACATGCGAAACGGTGGTAGTAGATACACCGGCGCGTTTCGCTACATCTTTAATTGTTGCCATGAAAAAGGTACTCCCCGGCTTATCGCAACTTACTGATAAGTATATTGTTAAACGTTTGCGTCTGCGAAGGGTTTTACGCCCTAAAAAGGGGGCAAATCTGCCGTTTCAGGCAGGGAAAATCACTTCAGCAGGCTGTAAATACAGCATGCGCAAAATCAGTTGCGCAACGAAAGGCGGCGATTCTAGCAAGCCAACGCGGATAAGACGAGATTTTTGCCCACCGCTGTGCGAAAATTGTTTTAACCCTAATAAATGTGTGACTAAGGAGTAGTGATGAGTACAGATTTAAAGCTGGCGCTAATGACCACGGTTGGCGCACTTTTGATGATTATTGCGTTTAGCTTCACTGCCATTCTTCATTGATTCAAAACGCATCAATAAAAAAAGCCGGCACTGATTAAGCGTCCGGCTTTTTTTGTGGCGAGAGCCACAGGATGTTGTTGCGCAACAATTAGCGAATAGTTTTTGGTGTCATCATACGGCGCGCACCCACATAGTGTTTCTGCCAGTAGTCTTCGCCTAATGCACTAATTTGAATGTCTTTACCGGTGCGTGGAGACTGGATGAATTTACCGTTGCCGAGGTAAACGCCCACATGGTCGGCAGTCCCGCGATTATTGATGCGGAAGAATACCAAATCCCCTTTCTCCAGCATCTCACGCTTAATAGGTGCGGCATCGTGCAGGTGATACATCTCATTCGCCGTGCGCGGGAATTTGTATTTCACCAAATCCTTATACGCGTACCACACCAAACCACTGCAATCGAAACCGGTATGAGGTGAGGTGCCCCCCCACTGGTAAGGCTTGCCCAGTTGTCCCATCAACTTCGTCATCGCGGTTTCGCGTGCCTTTTGGTAGCGCAGGCGGTGGGATTTACTCATCTTGATACCGGTGAGTCCCTGAACGTCATCGTCCATATCAGGGGACTTTTTCGCGAGACGTTGATGGCCATACTTTTTCAATGGCAACTTCAGCAGGGATTTTTTGCGGCTGGATTTGTTTAAGGCGGTTTCGGTTTTACTCTGCTTTTTCAGCTTGAGCTTCTGCACGGTAGTCAGGCGAGACTTTTTAGCCGTTGTTTTAACCGGGCGTCGCTTGCGGCGCTCATCTTCGCGCGCACTTTTTTTCTCGGCGTTATGCAAACTGGCATTAATCGGGGCATGCTGGGAAGCAGAAGCCACGTTAAAGAACAGTTGGGCAAAGGCCAGTATGAAAAGCGTAATCAGTAAACGCATAGTCCGGTTACAGGTTAAGCAGTCTGGCAAAAAGCAGGCTGCGGCAGAGTAAGAGAAATCTGATCAACGATCAGCGCCGAAGCAATTCTAATCCACTTTTTTTCCAAAAGGTAAGGCCTTTTTCCATTAATCTGTTACCAGGCAGATAATGTCGCTAAATTGAGCGATTTCAGCTGTTTAACGCAGCGAAATTATTGCTAATTATTAATTTGTTCATGCTTATTAATGATAGGAAAATGTTATCTATCCTGTTTGCACTTAACAAACATGGCGATCAGCCGGTCGGTAACGCAAAATCCCGTTTTCAGTGTGGGGCTGAAGTCGCTACAATAAACAAACACGAAGTGAAGGATTAAGGAAGGCAATAATGAGTACTGTTGAAAAAATTCAGCGCCAGATCGCAGAAAACCCGATTCTGTTATACATGAAAGGTTCCCCGAAACTGCCAAGCTGCGGTTTCTCTGCACAGGCTGTGCAGGCGCTTTCTGCCTGTGGTGAGCGCTTCGCGTATGTTGATATCCTGCAGAACCCGGATATCCGCGCTGAAATGCCGAAATTCGCTAACTGGCCAACCTTCCCGCAGCTGTGGGTCGATGGTGAGCTGGTGGGCGGTTGCGACATCATCGTTGAGATGTTCCAGCGTGGCGAATTGCAGCCGCTGGTAAAAGAAACCGCTGAGAAATATAAAGAAGCGGAATAATTGCGAAGGCCGACAAATGTCGGCCTTTTCTTTGAAGATCTATCGTTCAATCAGCCCATCAGGCAGAGCCGTCGTCCTCCGTCTGTTCTTCACTGAAAGCCAGCGGCCAACCTCCCAAACGTTTCCAGCGATTGACCAGCTCACAGAACAGCGTGGCTGTTTGTTCAGTGTCGTAGAGCGCCGAGTGCGCCTGTGTGCTGTCAAACTCCATTCCTGCGGCTTTACAGGCTTTCGCCAGCACGGTTTGTCCCAATACTAAACCGCTCAGTGCTGCAGTATCAAAGGTCGCAAAAGGGTGGAAGGGATTTCGCTTCAGGCTGGCGCGTTCGGCCGCTGCCATCACAAAATTCAAATCGAAGGTGGCATTGTGCGCCACGATAATCGCGCGATTGCAGCCATGATCTTTGGTGCCTTTACGTACCATCTTGAAAATGGCATGCAGCGCCTCGTACTCGCTTACCGCACCACGTAAAGGGTTGGAGGGATCGATGCCCGTAAACGCCAGCGCCGCAGGATTGAGGATCGCGCCTTCGAACGGCTCAACGTGAAAGTGCAGGGTTTCATCACGGTGTAACCAACCGTCCTCATCCATCTTAAGCGTGGTCGCTGCAATTTCCAGCAGCGCATCGGTTTGCGCGTTAAAGCCGGCAGTTTCGACGTCAATAACCACAGGATAAAAACCACGGAAGCGTTGATGAAGAGCGTTTAAGGCGTTCGATTCAGACATCAGGATCTCATAGCAAGAAATGGGGCAGCGCGCATTATGGCAAAAATTACGGGAGGGTGCAGCAGGAGAGGGAAGTCAGCCTGCAAATTAGCAGACTGACTAACGGCATCAATGACCGAGGCCGTGACCAGCGTGTTTGTTTTCGATCAGCTCGATTTTGTAACCATCGGGATCTTCAACAAAAGCAATGATGGTGGTGCCGCCTTTAACCGGACCGGCTTCACGCGTTACGTTGCCACCGACACTGCGGATACGTTCACAGGTCTCTGCAACGTTATCGACGCCCAGCGCAATATGGCCATAAGCATTGCCGAGGTCATATTTATCAACGCCCCAGTTGTAGGTCAGTTCGATCACCGCGCCTTCACTCTCTTCGGTGTAACCAACGAAAGCCAGGGTGTATTTGTATTCGGTGTTTTCGCTTTGACGCAGGACGCGCATGCCCAGTACACGAGTATAAAAATCGATAGAACGTTGCAGATCGCCAACGCGTAACATGGTGTGAAGTAAACGCATAACATCCTCTTTTGAAAAGTCATCAGGGAATGACAAAGACTAGCAAGTATAGCCAGTTAATGCCCTGAAGAAACAGCACTGCCGCACATCCGGTGCGGCAGCCAGGTTCTTACAGGGTTGGGTAATCCGTATAGCCCTCAGCGCCGCCGCCGTAGAAGCTTTCCGGGCGCTGTGGATTCAGCGGTGCGTCTTGCTGCAGACGCTCAACCAGATCCGGGTTAGCAATAAAGTCGCGACCAAAGGCCACAGCATCGATCAAGCCGCGCGCAATCAGATCGTCGGCTTTTTCAACGGTGTATGCACCCGCACCGATGATCACGCCCGGGAACAGCGCACGAACTTTGGCACGGAAAGCATCGCTGTAAGGCTGGCCACCGGCCCAGTCTGGTTCGGAAAGGTGCAGATACGCCAGGCCACGCTGCCCCAGTTCGGAGATGTACCACAGCGCTGCTGCTTCTTCGTCTGCACCATTTTCCAGATTCTGGAAGGCACCAATTGGCGAAATACGGATGCCGATACGATCGGCAGACCAGTTCGCAATCGCCGCATCCACCACTTCCAGCGCAAAACGACCACGCTTCTCGATCGAGCCGCCGTATTCATCGGTACGCTGGTTAGAACCCGGCGCCAGGAACTGGTGCATCAGGTAGCCGTGGGCAGAATGCAGTTCCAGCAGGTCGAAATCGGCTTCACGCGCGTTCGCTGCCGCCTGGCCGAAATCTTTAACGATCTGCTGAATTTCTGCCACGCTCAGTTCACGTGGCAGTGAGGTGTCTTCACGGTAAACGGTGCCATCTTCAGCGCGCAGTGAAGTACGAGTACCGGCAGCAATAGCTGAAGGCGCTACGGGCGCTTTGCCTTCAGGCTGAACGCTGTTGTGCGAAATGCGGCCGGTGTGCCACAGTTGCACCGCGCTGTGCCCCTTCGCGGCGTGAATGCTTTCGTTGATCACTTTCCACGCGGCGATTTGCTGCTGAGTATGCAAACCCGGTGCGCCAGCATAACCTTTCGCCTGGAAAGAGATCTGCGTAGCTTCAGTAATGATCAGACCGGCGCTGGCGCGCTGCTGATAATATTCCGCCATCAGCGGAGTAGGAATGTCGCCAGGCTCGATGCTGCGCAGACGCGTCAGCGGTGCCATGAAGACACGGTTAGGTACGGTAATCGCGCCCACTTTAAGTGGGGAGAACAGCTGTTTACTCGCCATGATGACTCCTGTAAGTAGACCGGTCGTCTAGAAACTGCGGTTTTTAAAAATCAGTGGCCATTCAGCCACTGTTCAATGGTTTCAAGTGCCAGGCTTATCGGCCCTGGCTCTCGTGAAATTTTGCTTTGTAAACTGGCACCCAGCCATAATAAATAACAGCGCTGGGCCAGTTGCTCGGGCGTTTGTCCGTAAGGTAGCGCCTGTTCAGCAGCGACATCACTCAGACAACGGGCGTAAATTGCGATAGTTGCGCTGGCACCGTGTTGTAACGCATCGCGCATCGGCTCTGACAAATCACACACTTCCGCGGATAACTTGACGCCGAGGCAGCCTACTATATGACCCTGCTCGATAAACAGCGTTGCGCCATAGCGGAAGTGCGCCAGCAAACGTTCCCGTGCCGATAACCCCGGCTGACTTAACTGCTGTTCAATCTGTTGCAGATAGTGAACGAAATAGCGCTCCAGCAACGCGACGCCAAAAGCTTCTTTGGAGCGGAAGTAGTGATAAAACGAGCCTTTCGGCACTTCCGCCAGCGCCAGCATTTCGCTGAGCCCCATTCCGGTAAAACCGCGTTGCAGACAAACCCGCTCGCCAGTAGCGAGCAGATGTTCACGGGTTTCGTTGCGTTGCACAGTCTTGTTCATGGGCCACACAGTATTAGACCAGTCGGTCTAATGCAAACCTTATCCGGCATTTTGGCACGATCTGATCATGTCCAGTTGCGGTTGGTACTCTTGTGTCTGGATGTTGAACATGCCCAAAACCGTATGGAAAAGATTGTCTTGCGACACTTTCTCACTCGCAGCCTGCTGGCGTAAACAGGACTCATTAATGTGGAACGCCGACGCATAGCCGGGTGACATCCACATCAGCAGTGGGATGTGCGTCTGCTGTGAAGGGGCAAACAGATAGGGCGCACCGTGAAGATACATACCATGTTCACCCAATGATTCACCGTGATCCGAGAGATACACCAATGCGACGTTAAAGCGATCGCTTAATGCTTTGAGTTTATCAATGGTGCGGCTCACCATATCGTCGGTATACAGCAAAGAGTTGTCATAGGTGTTTACCAGCGCCTGATGATCGCAATCCTGAATCTGGTTGCTGTCGCAGGTAGGCGTGAAGCGACGAAATTCTGCCGGATAGCGCTGATTATAGGCCGGGCCATGGCTGCCCATTTGATGCAAAACGATAATCCCGTCATTGTGTAGGCTGTCCACGTAGTGATCAAAACGATGCAGCAGAACATCATCCAGACAGAAACCATCGTGACAATATTGCGACAAATTCCACTTCGTCATATCCGTGTGCGGCACGCGATCGCAGGCACCTTTACAACCGCCATCGTTTTCACGCCACAGCACGCTCACCCCGGCATGTGCCAGAATATCGAGTACGCCTTCCTGGTGATGGGCCAGATTGGCATCATAATGTTCACGCGGCATATTAGAGAACATGCAGGGTACGGAGATGGCCGTTTCCGTGCCACACGAACTGGCATCGGGATAGTAGATAACCTGCTGCTTTTTCAGCTCAGGGTTGGTTTCACGTGCATAGCCGCCAAGAGAAAAGTTCTCAGCACGTCCGGTTTCGCCTACCACCAATACCACCAGCGTTTTCTTCGGTTCAGCCGCGATCAGCGGGCCTTTTTTGGCATCCTGGCCAATTTTGACCAGCGCCTGGCTGCCTTGCAGATAACGCTGATCGACGTAATGGCCGGTACCGCTGACGATATTGGCTGGGGTGATCATCTTCACCAGCCCTTTATTGTTACGAATGAGCGAGGCGTAATCTTTGTAGAACAGCACCGCCATCAGCAGAATCAGCAGAATGGCGCCCAACGCCCCGGCCAAACGTTGCAGCAGGCTCCACCACCAGCGTTGTCCGGTTTTAATCCGCACCATGCAGATGGCGGCGACGGGCACCAATCCCATCAAAATCATCCACACCACGTAGCTGCTGCTGATCAGCGCACCGGCCTCCTGAGCATCTGATTCAAACACGTTTTCAATCATGTTGGTGTCGATCACCGTGCCGAAACTGTGCATAAAGTAGTTGGCGGCGGCGCTGACCAGCACCAAAAGAATCAGCAGCGGCTTGCGCACATAGGGCCATGCCAGCAGTGAGAAAATCAGATAGAAAGCCGAGGCCAAAACCACCGGAATGCTGGCCGCAAACAGATAATCGTGCAGGCGATCGTAAGGGATAATTTCCCATGCGCGTAGCAGAAACAGGGCGTTGAGCACGAAGGTAAAAAACAGGGCGGCAATCAGATTAAAACTGCTGGTGTGGCACTGTAACTTGTTAGGGAATTTCATGAAAACTCAATGGCTGGATGGAATGTGACAATCGTATGAATTCAACATGAGGAAAACCTTAACGCTTATTAAACAGTACCCAACCAAAGGTTTCTGCGCTGGCTTCAATGGTAAATATCCGTTTCCGTGGCAATAGCTGGATGAAATGTGGGCGAACTGCGTATACGCTTTGCACAATGTCACTATGCTGTTATCAATATGAAGCTTGTTGTTAAACCGGAGTGGATGTGGCCGAGCAATTAGAGTTCTTCCCTGTTCCCAGCCCGTGTCGCGGCATATGCCAGAGTGACGCACGGGGCTACTGTCGTGGCTGCCTGCGAAGCCGTGAGGAGCGTTTTAACTGGATGAAGTTTACCGATGCGCAAAAACGCGATGTGCTACGGCTTTGTCGCCAGCGTTGGTTGCGCCTGCACCGACAACAAAAAGTCGATGAAAATCATGATCCGGAACAACCCTCCCTGTTTTAAGAAAACGATGATTTGCCTTTCCGTTATACTCCCAGATTCGCTTTCGTGTTCAAGGGAGTTAACCGATGTTACAACCGCAAACTATCGCCCCGCAGGGACCTCAATTCTCACCGTTGATCATCGGATACTGGCGTCTGCTGGAGTGGGGCATGACGCCGCAGCAGTTGGTCGCTTTTATCGAGCATCATCTGTCGTTGGGCATCACCACGGTCGATCACGCTGATATCTATGGTAACTATGGTTGTGAAGCCGCCTTTGGTGATGCGCTGCGCCTGGCGCCCGGGCTGCGTGAAAAACTGCAGATTGTCACCAAGTGCGGCATTGCGACGCGTGCTAAGCCTGAACATAAAATCGGCCATTACATCACCGAGGCCAGCCACATCTTGCACAGCGCAGAAAATTCGCTGCGTTACGTCAACACCGATTATCTCGATTTGCTGCTGATCCATCGTCCGGATCCATTAATGGATGCAGATGAAATTGCCGAAGCCTTTATGGCACTGCATCAGAGCGGCAAAGTGCGTCATTTTGGGGTATCGAACTTTACCGCCTCCCAGTTCACGCTGTTGCAATCACGTTTGCCGTTCAGCCTGGTCACTAACCAACTGGAAATCTCGCCATTGGAGCAATCAACGTTGCTCGATGGCACGCTCGATCAATGCCAGCAGGTGCGTATCCGTCCAATGGCCTGGTCATGTTTAGGGGGCGGGCGCCTGTTTAACGATGCGCAATATCAGCCGCTGCGTGATGAGCTTGAGCGGGTAAAACAGGAAATCGGCGCGAGTAGCATCGAACAGGTGGTGTATGCGTGGGTGATGAAATTGCCAAGCCGGCCATTGCCCATCATTGGATCCGGTAAAACCACGCGCGTCAGCGAAGCGGCAGGTGCTGGCCAACTCGCGCTTGACCGTCAGCAGTGGTTCCGCATTCGCAAAGCGGCGATCGGTTTTGATGTGCCCTGAAGCGTAAAACTACGTCAAATTACGGCAGCCTGGTCCATTCCGGTCCAGGCTTACAAAGCATTTCAACCGTAAGGAGACGTTATGAAGAAAATCCTCATCGCCACGCTGGCGTTGGTTTGTGCTGCTGGGGCACAGGCCGCCTCTGAAGAGGTGACCTTGCATGAGGTCACCGCACAGGGTATCGGGGCAGCCATTGGTAAAGTCACTATCAGTGAAACGCCGTATGGTTTGCAGTTTGCTCCCGCGCTGACGGGCCTTAAACCGGGTATCCACGGTTTCCATGTGCATGCCAAAGGCAGCTGTGAGCCCGGGCAGTCGGATGGCAAAACCGTTGCGGCCGGCGCAGCGGGTGGGCATCTGGATCCACAAAATACCGGTAAACATCTTGGACCTTACGCCGATGGCCATTTGGGCGATCTGCCTGCCCTGTATGTCACTGATGATGGCAAGGCCGATTATCCCGTGGTTGCGCCACGAATTAAATCGCTGAGCGAAGTCAAAGGTAAGGCATTGATGGTCCATGTGGGTGGCGATAATCATGCTGACCATCCACAACCGTTAGGCGGAGGCGGTGCCCGATTTGCCTGCGGTGTGATTTAACGTTATGGACGGCAGGCCATCTGCCGTCTGCCTCTTTTCAATGCCGGAAAAATTCTGACCCACTTTCCCGCTTCACTCCGCGCGATATCCGTCCTAGGATGTTGATTCAGGAATAGAACCTCTCAGGGGCAGGAATGAAAACGCGTGGGATTTTGCTGTTATGTGTATTACTCGCGGGATGTGATCAACCCAACGAAACGCAGTTGAGATTAGATACCAGCCGCCAGTTACAGCGCACCATTGACACCAACCCACTGCGTGCAAGTTGCGAAGATATCGCCCGCGGTCGGGAATGGCTGACCCCGCACACGCTTGAGCGTTTACAGGCGCAGGGTTGTCAGAATGTGCTGCGCAGTGCCACTGAAACCAATTTCCTGCACACCGAATTTTTTCATCGTTCGTTAACCACCGTGTGTGGCTCAATCCGCGGCAAAAGCTTCACCGGTACGTTTCTCGATCGTCGCTTTATCTATTCGTATGAAGAGCGATACCTGGTGATTGAGCCGATGACCGAGCAAGATAAAACTCGTTTTGAAGGGCACAAAACCTTGCAGCAGCTGCAGGACGATTTCAACCGTCAGACCACGCAGTATTGCCAGTAATCAATCCGGCACCGCCTGACTCAGTTGCGCCAATGAGCAGCGCAGACGCCATAAAATGCCCGCCAGTGTATTGGCCTCGCTATCAGGCTGCTGCTCAAGTTGCGCAATCATACCCTCCAGCTCATCGAGCGTGGCCTGCAACGAGGTGTGGCGCACGCCGCGCAGGCTCATAATCCGTTGTAAATCCTGCAAGCTACTATCGCGCATTTGCGCCAGAGTGCCTGAAGCGGGTCGCCATTCGCGTAATTGCCAAACGATGTGAGAACAGTTGAGCAGTACCACGCCCCAGCGCAGCAGCCAGACACGCGCCTGTTCATCACGACTATTGCTCAGCTGACTGATGTGATGATAAATCTGCGATTCAAAGTGGCTTTCGCTCCTGCGGGGATGTCGTCGCAGCTGGTCCAGAAACGCATCACGTAACGCGCGAATATGTCGACGGCTGCGGCGTGCATCGGAGCTGGGACGCAGTATCTGAAAAGCCATCCATGCCAGCAGTACGCCACACACTTTTGCCAGGTTATCATTGAGGAAGCTTTGATAATCCCAGTCTGGCGGATTGGTGACGGCAATAAAGGAACCCATAAAAACAATAAATTGCCCCCACATTCCCGCGCGTTTTTTCTGCTGTAGCTTAAATAGTTGCAAGGTCATCAGCAGCGGAAACAGCACCAGCAGAAATTGCCACAGAGCGCTGATCTGCACCATCAACCCGTATTGTAATAAAAAACTGAACAGCGACAGCCACAACAGGGTTTTCAGCAGCAGTGATACGCTGCCGCTGGGAGAGGGTGCGGAAGAGTAAAGCACGCAGGCAATGGCCGTCAGCGTTAACGCTGCCGCGCCTGCATCCCATTGCGTGCCAATCCAGAATGCGCAGCCCAGCATGATGACGCTGAAAGTGCGCAACGCACTCCAGCCGGCCTCGGCGCTGTCACTTTCACGTGCCAGTGAGGGCACTTTCGGGGGTTGAAAGCGTGTATCGGCATCAGCGCGTTCAATCAAACGTATCCAGCGATTGACGTTGAGGTAAACCCAACAGAAGTAGCGCAGACGCTGAACAAAGGCGCGCTGACGATAATCGCCGGTGGCTTCTGGTGTCACGCTGCGCAATATCCGCGCCAGGCGATATTTATCACACTGCGGTAATGCCAGTTCATGTAACAACTGCTGAATGGCGGTGTAGAGTTCCGGGGGCGCGTCCGGCCAGTTAAGCAGCATGCGGCGCAGACTGGAGAGGACACTGGTCAACCGTAACTGCTGGTGCAAAACGTAATTAAGCACGTTGTTCTGACGGCGATAGCGGTAGTGACTCCAGAATGCCTGAATACGCAAAAGGTTCATGGTGAGAATCTGGCTGATGACATTCTCATGTGCGGTGCGTACGTTGTCAGTACTGCTTTGCTGCAACAGTAATATCGCATGATCGAGCAGACGGGCGTGCATTTGCCGCAGTGAAGTCATCAAGGTGTTGCCATCTGATGTACTGGGCAACACCATCATCATCAGCCCGGCACAAAGAATCCCTGAAATCACCTCGCAAACGCGCGCCTGAGTGATATCCCACAACTGGGTGACATCGGTAATGTTCACGCTGCTGAAGGCGATAATTGCAGCCGTGTACCCGGCCAGTGAGAAGGCGTACGCGACGTTGTTTTGATAGTGGTTGGCGATCCAGGTACAAAACGCCAGCCAGCCGGCCATGAAAAAGGCAAACAACCAGGGCTCGTTGAGCGTATGCCCGGCAATCAGCAGTGCGGCGGTGGCACCGAGCAGGCTGCCCACAATTCGGCCCAGACTTTTACTGATCGCCCCGCCCACGGTCGGGAAACTCACCACGGCAGCGGATGTCATCGCCCAATAAGGTTCATCCAGTTGCAGCGCGTACGCGATCGTCAGTGCCAGGCACATCGCAATCGCATTACGCAAGGCATAACGCCATTGGCCGCCGGTTGCTTTAATCCACGGCAGATTTTGCCAGGCCAGCCATTGCAAATTCATGAGGGCCTCAATGCGCGATGGAAATCGTGCAGGTGGTACCCGCCACCAGCGGAACATCATCCGGTATGGCTGCTAATCGAATGCGCACCGGCACGCGCTGTGCCAGACGCACCCACGGCACATTGGGTTTAATGTCCGGTACTAATCCGCTGTCCGTCGCAACGCTCTGATCGTAGATGGCGCGCCCGATGCTCTCGACTTTGCCCTGTAAGCGAGCACCGTTGCTGTAGAGCACGATTTGCGCGTCTGCGCCGGGCTGAATGTGACGCAGTTTGGTCTCTTCGAAGTAGCCCATCACATAGTAGGAGTGACTATCTACCAGTGCGAACAGCGGCGTTCCGGCAGTGGCGTAGTTACCGGGACGCAGCGTCAGGTTGCTGATCCAACCGTCGGTGGGCGCAGTCAGGGTGGTTTGTTGCAGATTCCAGCGCGCCTGATCCAGACTCGCCTGCGCAGCTTTAGCGGTGGCTGCGGCGGCGTTCGCCGTCAGTCGCGCCGCGTCCATATCTTCTGCTGAGATTACATTACGTGGCAGGCTGGCACGGCGATTGGCCTCATGTTGAGCTTTAGCCAAATCGGATTGGGCCTTCGCCAACTGGGCATCCGCATTATCGAGGGCGATTTGCCAGGGAACGGGATCAATCTTCAGTAAGGTGTCACCTTTATGTACAAACTGGTTGTCTTGTACCTTTAGATCAATGATGCGTCCTGAGACTTCAGGAGTGATATCCACCAGCTCCGCGCGTACTTTGCCATCACGCGTCCACGGTGATTGCATGTAGTAGTTCCACATCCACCAGCCGGCAATCAGGGCCAGGGCAAACACCACCAACGTTGAAAAATATTTAAAAGGGTTGAATTTCATGGTGATTTATCCGAGGCTCAGTATCCACAGTGCGCCCGTGACGCACAAAACAAACAGGGAAAGATCCATCAAGGTGGGATGCCAGATGTCGCCGGAATACATCCAGCCGCGCAGCAAGGGGTGAATCAGTAACCAGAAAAAGAATCCCAGCAGCACAGCTTTAAACAGCGGCGGAAAGAACAGCGAGGCACCGAATACCAGGTCGGTTAGCGGAGCAGTGGCGGAAAGTGCGGTAATGGACACGTGTCTTCATCCTTCATTGTCCCAGGTTCTCTCTCAAACTAGCGTAGAAGAGAGCGTGCCGTCTGGCCTGGGATTTGTAATTTGTCCTGTAAACTCGCAGAATAGTGTAAAATCTGGCTTGATAGCTAGCAAGCTAATTATAAGGAGATGAAATGGATACGCCCCTCGGTACAGACCTGTCTCGGCTGGTACGCATCTGGCGTGCCTTGATTGACCAGCGTTTGAAGCCGCTTGAGTTGACACAAACGCATTGGGTGACGTTACACAATATTCATCAACTTCCGCCAGAGCAGTCGCAAATCCAGCTGGCAAAAGCCATTGGTATTGAACAACCTTCATTAGTGCGTACGCTGGATCAGTTGGAAGAGAAGGGATTAATTACGCGTGCCACCTGCGCTAACGACCGTCGTGCCAAACGCATTAAGCTGACAAAGCAGGCCGAGCCGATTATCGAGCAGGTTGAAAATGTGATTGATGCTACCCGCGATGACATCCTTTCGGGCATCAGCCTCGAAGAGATTAATCAAATGGTCACGCTGATTGCTCGACTGGAAAAAAACATTCTCGAGTTCCAGAACCGCGAGAAATAAAAAAACCGACGCGCTGGCGTCGGTTTTTTTTATCTGTTCGCTTAGCGTGGTGAAACGGTCACCTGGCTGCCATTCGACGCCATGACGACGCGCTGACCCACTGAGTAACGGGTTGCGGCCTGCTTCTGCACCACCATGATGGTGTTGCCATCGTCTTTACGGATTTCCAGCTCAACACCGTCAGACTTGTTGACCGCACCCTGCACGCCCTGGCCTGCTACGCCGCCGAGTACTGCACCACCTGCCGTAGCCAGACTACGACCGGTACCGCCACCAATGGTGTTACCGAGGAAACCACCCAGTACCGCACCACCAATTGCGCCAATCACGTTATTTTCATCGCCACCCTGGATTTTAACCGGGCGAACCGACACCAGAGTACCGTATGAGACACTTTGTACTTGTTTGGCTTCATTGGCGCTATACACATCACCGGAAAGGGTGTCATTGCTGACACAACCTGCCAGCGTTAGGCCGGTCAGTGCCACGGCTACAAAACGCTTAATCATCAGAAAGCTCCTTAATGCAAAAAAACGCCATGTTCTCGTCCTCTACAGCAAGAGTATAAGACAGAAAGCTGGCAATTGACTCTATGTCCAAATAATACGCGGCTGAGGCGAAGGATAGACCATTGCCCCTCAACAAAAATTCAATTTCGTGCTGAAAATATTTTATCGCTGAAATGCCGTGTGCTGTGCGGTTGAAAAGCGGAATTTTATCATAGAATTAGCCGCTGATATTTGCCAGGCTAAACAGAATCATATTGCAGACTCGCGCGTGGGTAAGGAACCGCTATGAAATCAGGACGCTATATTGGTGTGATGTCCGGCACCAGCCTCGACGGGGTAGATGTCGTACTGGCGGTCATTGATGAGCATATGGTGGCGCAGCAGGCCAGCTATTGCCACCCGATGCCGCAGGAAATTCGTCAACAGGTGCTGGCGATCTGTCAGGGTCAATCGCTGACCCTGTCGCAACTGGGTCAGTTGGATACCCGGCTAGGTAAACTGTTTGCAGAAGCGGTGTTAACGCTGATGCAGCAGCAATCGCTGGAAGCCAATGACATCATGGCCATCGGTTGCCATGGTCAGACCGTGTGGCATGAGCCGCAAAGCGACGCCCCGAATACGCTACAGATTGGGGACAGCAATCAAATCGCCGCAGCCACGGGGATTACCGTGGTGGCCGATTTTCGTCGTCGCGACATGGCCTTAGGCGGACAAGGCGCGCCACTGGTTCCCGCGTTCCATCAGGCGTTACTAATGGACAGCGTTGAACGGCGTATGGTGCTCAATATTGGCGGTATTGCCAATCTGTCATTGTTGATTCCCGGCCAGCCGGTGCGTGGGTTTGATACCGGGCCTGGCAATATGCTGATTGATGCCTGGATTTGGCGCCATCAGGGCTTGCCCTATGATAAAGATGCCAACTGGGCGCGCAGTGGTCAGATCGTGCCTGCACTGCTGGATGAAATGCTTAACGATCCTTGGTTCGCGCTGCCGCCACCGAAAAGTACCGGTCGTGAATATTTCAATCTCGGCTGGGTTGAACGTCAATTGCAACGTTTCCCGGCGCTGGCACCGCAGGATGTGCAGGCCACACTCAGTGAACTCACCGCCCTGACCATTGCCCAGCAAGTTCAGCTCAATGATGGTTGCGATCGCCTGCTGGTGTGTGGTGGCGGCAGTCGCAACCCATTGCTGATGGCGCGGCTGGCGGCCCATTTGCCGGGAACAGAAGTGGGGACGACGGATGACGCCGGGATCAGTGGTGATGATATGGAAGCGTTGGCCTTCGCCTGGCTGGCGTTTCGCACCTTGTCCGGTTTGCCAGGCAATTTGCCTGCCGTCACCGGTGCACGGGAAATGAGTGTATTGGGTGCCATTTATCCGGCGAATGCCCGATTGACACGTTAAGGAGTGAAAGATGAAAAAAATCGTTATCCTGTTGAGCTGTGTCGTCACGATGAGTGGCTGCGGCATGATGCACAAAGAGCAGCCGACACCACAGACATTGCGCTATCAGTGCGGCACGTTACCGTTAACGGTGACACTGGACAATCCGAAGCAGCAGGTTAGCTTTATTCTGGATGGTAAACCGCTCACCTTAACCCAAACCGTATCGGCCTCGGGCGCGCGTTACAGCGACGGCACTTATGTCTTCTGGTCTAAAGGCAATGGCGCTTTTGTTGAGCGTAATGACAAAATCGTGATTAATGACTGTGAATTGCAAAATGCGGATGCGTCCGCCCAGTAACCAAGAGAATCAGCATGAGCGACAGTGACAGCTTGCAAAACATTGCCCATTTACGTCGTGAGTACACGCGCGGCGGGCTTAGACGTAACGATTTGCCAGACAATCCGCTGGCATTGTTTGAACATTGGCTCAAGCAGGCGTGCGATGCCCAACTGCCCGATCCAACAGCAATGACCGTCGCCACCGTTGACAGCAGCGGCCAGCCTTATCAGCGTATTGTGTTGCTGAAACATTACGATGAACAAGGCATGGTGTTTTACACCAATCTGGGCAGCCGCAAAGCGCTGCAGTTGGCGGACAATCCGCGCATCTCGCTGCATTTTCCATGGCACTTCCTTGAACGCCAGGTGATGGTGTTAGGGGAAGTGGAAAAACTGTCGCCACTGGAAGTGCTGAAATACTTTAGCAGCCGTCCGCGTGACAGCCAGATCGGCGCCTGGGTGTCGAAGCAGTCGAGCCGAATTTCGGCGCGCGGCGTGCTGGAAGGCAAATTCCTCGAGCTGAAGCAGAAATTCCAGCAGGGTGAGGTGCCTTTACCCAGTTTCTGGGGCGGATATCGCGTTAAATTCCACACCGTGGAGTTCTGGCAGGGCGGCGAACATCGCCTGCACGATCGCTTCCTCTACCAGCGTGAAGCCGATGGCTGGACTATTGACCGTTTAGCCCCGTAAAACTGCGTTTTACCCCCTTTCAACGCTGGCGCAGTTGGCGTCAGCGCTTTATGCTATAGCCCTCATTTTTTTCGTATCCGCATCTCAGCGGAAAGCTGTGTACCAGCCTAGGTGCAGTCTGATCAATTTGGAGTCAGTGATGACCAGCAGTAACCTGATACAACAATTGCAAGAAAGGGGCTTAGTCGCCCAGGTAACGGACGAGGAAGCGTTAGCAGAGCGACTGGCGCAAGGGCCAATTGCACTCTATTGCGGCTTCGATCCGACCGCTGATAGCTTGCATTTGGGCCATCTGGTGCCGCTGCTCTGCCTGAAACGGTTTCAGGACGCCGGACACAAGCCGGTCGCGCTGGTGGGTGGTGCCACCGGTCTGATTGGCGATCCCAGCTTTAAAGCAGCAGAACGTAAACTCAACACCGCGGATACCGTGGGCGAATGGGTTGAGAAAATCCGCAACCAGGTTGCGCCTTTCCTCAGCTTCGACTGCGGTGATAACAGTGCCATCGCAGCGAATAACTACGACTGGTTTGGTGGCATGAACGTGCTGACCTTCCTGCGTGACATCGGTAAGCACTTCTCGGTGAACCAGATGATCAACCGCGAAGCGGTGAAACAGCGTCTGAACCGTGAAGATCAGGGCATTTCTTACACCGAATTCTCCTACAACCTGCTGCAGGGTTACGACTTTGCGGAACTGAACAAGCGTCACGATGTGGTGCTGCAGATTGGCGGTTCCGATCAGTGGGGCAACATCACGTCAGGTATCGATCTGACGCGCCGTCTGCATCAGCAGCAGGCATGGGGCTTGACCGTTCCGCTGATCACCAAATCTGATGGCACCAAATTCGGTAAAACCGAAGGTGGCGCAGTGTGGCTCGATGCGAAGAAAACCAGCCCATACAAGTTCTACCAGTTCTGGATTAATACCGCAGATGCTGACGTCTATCGCTTCCTGAAGTTCTTCACCTTTATGAGCATTGAAGAGATCAATGCGCTGGAAGAAGAAGATAAGAACAGCGGTAAAGCGCCACGCGCGCAGTATGTGCTGGCAGAGCAGGTGACGCGTCTGGTGCACGGTGAAGCCGGTCTGACAGCCGCTAAGCGTATTACCGACAGCCTGTTCTCCGGCAGCCTGACCGAGATGACTGAAGCGGACTTCGAACAGCTGGCGCAGGACGGTATGCCGGTGATCAATCTGAATGCAGAAGATGACCTGCAACAGGCGTTGGTGGCGGCAGAGCTGGTGCCTTCGCGCGGTCAGGCTCGTACCATGATCGGTTCCAACGCCGTTTCTCTCAACGGTGAAAAACAATCTGACGCCGAGTATCGTTTCAGCGACAGCGACAAACTGTTTGGTCGCTTCACGCTGTTGCGTCGCGGTAAAAAACACTACTGCCTGATTAACTGGCAGTAAGGTTCGAGGGCCGGTTTCCGGCCCTTTTTTATGGCAAGGCAGTACAGGGCAATAATGAAAAATATCCTCGCAATCCAATCACATGTGGTTTACGGCCACGCCGGTAACAGCGCCGCCGAATTCCCGATGCGTCGTATGGGCGCAAACGTTTGGCCGTTGAACACCGTACAGTTCTCTAACCACACGCAGTATGGTCACTGGACCGGTACTGTGATGCCTGCCACGCATCTCACCGACATCGTCAAAGGCATTGCGGCGATTGACCGTCTGAAGACCTGTGATGCAGTGCTGAGCGGTTATTTAGGGTCTGCGGAGCAGGGCGAGCAGATTCTGGAGATCGTGCGTCAGGTAAAAGCCGCCAACCCGAACGCCTGGTTCTTCTGCGATCCGGTGATGGGCCATCCCGAGAAGGGCTGCATCGTGGCGCCTGGCGTCGCGGAATTCCATTGCAAGATGGCGATGCCGGCCAGCGATATCATCGCACCGAATCTGCTGGAGCTGGAAATGCTCAGTGGCCATGAAGTGGCAAATGTTGAGCAGGCGGTAGTGGCGGCACGCGCGTTAGTGGCGCAAGGGCCGAAAGTGGTGCTGGTGAAGCATCTGGCGCGTGCTGGTCGTCGCAGCGATCGGTTTGAAATGCTGCTGGTCACCGCTGATGAGTGCTGGCACATCAGCCGTCCGCTGGTGGACTTTGGCGTCCGTCAGCCGGTGGGCGTGGGCGATTTGACCAGTGGTTTACTGCTGGTCGATCTGTTGCACGGCAAATCGTTGCAGGATGCGCTGGAGCACGTTACCGCAGCGGTTTATGAAGTGATGCTGAAAACCCATGAGATGGGCGAGTACGAGTTGCAACTGGTCGCGGCACAGGACGCGATTGCGCAACCGACTCAGCACTTTGCCGCCGAGAAGCTGTAAAGCTTACACCGCGCAGATCAAGCGGGCGACCCTCCGGTTGCCTGCTGACAGCATGAATAACAGGCGCACAGGGTGCGCCTGTCTATTGTTAAACCAAACCTTCCGCTTTCAACGCCGCTTGCACCGCTGGACGTTCTGCCACACGGTTGAACCAGGCTTCCAGCGCGGCTAACCCGCTCAGATCCAGCTTGATGGCTTTTGCCCAACGTGTAACCACAAACAGATAGACATCGGCCACGGTATAACGCAGACCCATCAACCACTGCTTGTCTTGTAGCGCTTCATTCACAACCTGATATTTCTTCTCTAACTGCGCCCGCACAATGGCTTTGTACTCTTCCGGGGTATCCGGACGGAACAGCGGTGAGAAGGTTTTATGCAGTTCACTGCTGACAAAGCTCAGCCATTCAATGGTGTGGTAGCGCGTCAGGCTGCCGGTGGGTGCCAGCAGATTGCGGTCTGGCTTCAGATCCGCCAGATACTGCACAATAGCAACGCCTTCGGTTAACAAACTGCCGTCATCAAATTGCAGCGCAGGAACCTGTCCTTTGGGGTTAATCTGCCAGTAATCGTCTCCCTGCTCTGTGACCTTTTTCTGCAGGTCAACATTGACCTGGGTAAAGTCCAACCCGCATTCACGCGCAACAATATGCGGTGACAGCGAACAGGCACCGGGCTTGCAATAGAGTTTCATCATGGCTTCTCCTGGAAGTGTGGTTGTGATCGAAACAGCATAAAACTGCTAAATAAAAATACCAGTGACAGTGATCAGGAATCCGGCGCTGCCTTTGGCTTTTCTGCAACGAAGCAGGGTAGCGAAGGCAGCTGTTCAAGCGCAAATTCCCAGAACTGTCGTACTTTTGGCGTCATATTTTTTACCCGCTGAGTCACCAGTTGCACCGGTAGCGGCGCAGGTTCCCACTCAGGTAATAAGTGGATCAGTCTGCCCTCGCGCAGATCTCCCAGCACCTGATATGACAGCAAACGGCCAATCCCCTGGCCGCCGCGCAGCGTTTCCAGCTGGCTTTCAATGTCGTTGACGCGCAATCGAGGCAGGATCCGCACGCGCAAGTCCTGGGCAAAGCGCCATTCTCGCGTGTGCCGCAGGCTGGTGATCACTGCATGCTGAGTGAGTTCACTGGGATGTGAGGGGGCCCCGGCGCGTTGTAAATAATCGGGACTGGCCACCAGGGTAGAACGTACGCTGCCCACCTTACGTGCCACCATCGAGGAGTCCTGCAGTTCGCCGATGCGCAGGGCGATATCCAGGCCATTTTCAATTAAATCCTGATAGCTGTCGCTCAACACCACTTCAATCTGCATCTCGGGATGTTGCTGTAAGAAGGCATTTACCAGCGGCATGATGTGAAGGCGGCCGAATGGCACGGGGGCGGTAATGCGCAGGAGTCCTTGTAAGCCGCTGTGATGCGCGCTGTCCAGTGCGCTGTGGTAATCACTTAATAACTGTCGCGCCTGTTCGAACAGGCGCCAGCCCGCTTCTGTGGGTGCCAGTTGTCGTGTCGTGCGCTCTATCAGGGTGGTGCCGAGACGGGATTCAAGTGCGCTTAATGTGCGGGTAATCACCGGTGGGGATCGCTGTAGCAGACGTGCGGCGCCCGCCAGGCTGCCTTGCTGAATTACTGCGACAAACACCTGAAGTTCTTCGAATCGATCCATGACGATGACCGCTTGCTTAACAAGAAGCCGTCATCATGCGGGTTATGGGATGAAAAGCGAAGCACTGACCGCAGGAAACGTTAAAGCGAGGGAAAGAAATGCGTTACAGGAAATAAAAAAGCCGGGCGTTGGCCCGGCTTCGTGACATCACATCCATTACTGATTCGCGTTGGCGCTTTTCAGTTCAGGCTGTGTAGCATCATTCTGCGTCATGCGGTTGAGCAGTGGCGCGGTGATCAGCATCAGGATGGCGATCACACCGGTAGCAATACCAATCTGCTGGAACACATGGCTGTAAACCTCCAGCGAAGCATGCGGATCGGTCACATCATTTGGCACGGCCATCAGATTAGCCACTTTACCGGCAATCATTGCGGCACCCGCCGTGGTCAGGAACCACGAGCCCATGATGAAGCCCATCAGACGCTGTGGGACTAACTGTGCCACCATCGCCAGGCCAAGACCGGAAATCATCAATTCGCCCACGCTCTGCAGTGCATAGCTGATGATCAACCAGTTCACCGAAACAATACCGGCATCGTTAGCGAATTTGGCACCAAACGGCAGCACCAGGAAGGCTGCAGAGCAGAGCACCATACCAATCGCGAACTTATGCGGCATCGGCAGTTTGTCGCCCAGCTTGTTATATACCGCCGCCAGAATCGGGCTGGCCAGCATGATCCAGAACGGATTCAGCGCCTGGAACTGTTCAGGTTCGAAGGTAATGCCCAGAATGGCATGCTCAACGTTACGAATGGCGAAGAAGTTCAGTGAAGTCGGCATCTGCATGTACAGCACGAAGAACACAATCGCTTCGAGCATTAACAGGAAGGCGACGATCATCTTACGGCGAGCCGCGCCCTGCAGCGCAAAGGCTTCTTTCGCGAACACCAGCACGATGCCAATGGCAATCACGCCCAGCGCCATGCGTGCAATGCTTTGGTGGTGCAACAGCCAGGCCGCAATGGCAACCAGCGCCACCACACCCACCAGCGTCATCAGCAGTTTGCTGACGTTCAGTGGAGCAAAGTCCGGTTTAGAACCGTAGTTTTTCACCAGGCGCTGGCAGAACAGGAAGTTCAGTAAGGTAATCACCAGACCCACCACGGAGAGCGAGAACGCTGCGCCCCAGCCGTAATGTGCAGCCAACCACGGTGTCAGCATCATCGAGAACAGAGAACCGATGTTGATCGACATATAGAACATGGTGAATGCACCGTCGATGCGCGGATCATCTTTCTCGTAGCAGGTAGACAGCAAAGAAGAAGGGTTGGCTTTGAACAGACCACTACCTACGGCAATGGTCGCCATACCTACATACACCATCGCGGTATCATGGCCTGAGAAGGCGATCAGCGCATAGCCGAGTGCCAGCACGATAACGCCGAGCACAATCACACGTTTGGTGCCCAAGACTTTATCGCCCAGCCAGCCGCCAATCGCGACCATGCCGTAAACCAGGGCGCTGAACGAGGTAAACAGGGTAATAGAGTCCGCTTCGGACATCCCCAACTGTTTCACCAGGTAAACGGCCATGATGGCTTGCAGACCGTAGTAGCCGAAACGCTCCCACAGTTCGATGGAGAAGATTAGATAAAACGCTTTCGGCTGTTTGAACGCGTTGAGGCTTACTGCCTCGTCAGTGTGTTTGTTTGCAGTTGACACTTGTACCTCAGTTTATACATAGCCTGTTTTGCGACAGGAATTAAGTCTGCGTCGGGCTGAGTAATCCCGCGCAACATTGTTATTAGAAAGGAAAAACGGCGCCTAATTTGGCTGAATCAGACCAACAGGGCAAGCATTTTTTGCACGCTGAAATACTTGTAACAGGTAGGGTTAATGCCGTTATAAGAAGTTGTAAATCAGTGTTAAATATTGCTGTGTGGCATTATATCAGAATAAACGTGTTAACTGGAGATCCTTTGGATCATTTTCCTGATATAAACCGCTTAAGGTCTCTTTTGCAGGATATAACGCTGTAGATGATAATTTATACCAAAATAAAGACCGCATATGCGCACTTACTAAGCACAATTGCTTGATTGTTGAGCGTAATAGGCTGGCTAAAGTTTCCAAATGGCTAATTTGTTGATCCTGCGCACAAAATTACGATTTAATTAAAACCGTAAAAGAAGTAAACGATTGCGTGGTCAACATCCGTCGAGTTAATCACCATAAAAAAGAACATTTAACCGTATAAAAAGCAGGCATTAACCTAAATGCGCGTTAACGAAAGTGAGTGATACCTCGCTAAAATGCGCTTAGACAGCTCTGGATGTTTGCTGTAACCTCGTTTTTTCCCTGAAAGGACGTAACCATGACGCAGTCAGTTCGTGTCGCCCTTGTTGGCGATTACCGTGCCAATGCCGTTGCACATCAAGCCATTCCTCCTGCTGTTCAGTTTGCCGCAAAATCTCTCTCGCTCGACGTCACCGCCGACTGGATCGCCACTCCTGACATCAATCAACATCACTGGAACGATTACGATGCCATTTGGGTGGTGCCGGGCAGCCCGTATCTCAACGACGAAGGTGTCTTTGCAACGATCCGCTGGGCGCGTGAAAACCACAAACCGTTCCTCGGTTCATGTGGCGGTTTTCAGTATGCGGTGGTGGAGTACGCCCGTAACGTGCTGGGCTGGGAAGATGCCGGGCATGCGGAAACCGATGAGGGTGGACGCTGGGTGATTGCCCCGCTGGCCTGTTGGCTGGTGGAACAGCGCGGCACGGTGGCTTTCGAGCCCGGCTCAAGGATTGCGCAAGCTTACGGCGCGCTGGAAAGTGATGAAGGGTATCACTGTAATTTCGGCGTGAACCCGGAATTCAGTGACGCGCTGGCGACCCATAATCTGAAGATTACGTCGTGGGATTTGGATCGGGATGTACGCGGTGTTGAACTGACCGATCATCCGTTCTTTGTCGCAACGCTGTTCCAGTCAGAACGGGCGGCGCTGCAAAATCGACTATCACCGCTGGTGGTTGCCTGGCTGCAGGCTGCGGCAAAATAATCGATTAAACTGAGAGGCCGCATAGCCTCTCTTCACCGGTCCAGACACAGCATAGGCTTGCGTGACCGCCCTGACTGGTGATAACTCTCGATGGCCGCGCGCCACTCGCTCAACGGGAAAATCTCCACTTCGCCGCATTCGCTGTTGTGCAGCAGCGGCCAGAGCGCGAAGAAAAGCTGCTGCCACTGCGCCGCGCCAATATCGCCCAGGGTGTGCCGCACATGAAACCAGTGCAGCGCCGGACGGTTGGCATTCACTTTTACCGGCGTGCCGCTTAACACTCCGTAAGCCACAAAGTGTGCGTGCTCAGGTAGTGCTTGCCAGATGAGCTGTCCCACATCGCCACCCACTGCATCAAAAACGATATCTGTTTGTGCACTCACCGCTTTCAGTGTTTCCTGCGCAGTATCCTGCAACGCAGTCAGGCCCAGTGTATGCAACCTTTCTGCATGTGCTGACGCGCGATACACCACCACAACCTGATGTGCACCATGCAGTTGAGCCCACTGAGCCAGCAAAAGTGCGCAGGCGGATCCACCCGCCGTGATCAGTACGTTTTTACCGCTGACCGGCCATTGCTGCAACATCAGCAAAGCGGCAAGCGGATTGATATAGGCGCGAGCCGCCAGCGTGCTGGGGATGTCCTCTGGCACCGGAATAGCGAGCTGCGGATCGATATCCACATAATGTTGCCAGCAGCCGACACCGCGCAGCGGCAGCACACGTTGGCCAACCCGATGTTGAAAAGAGGGGGGCGCGGCGATCACCGTACCCACACCTTCGTAACCGGCTACCTGTGGCGGCGCGACACGGTGACGATAAGCACCGGTTATAGGGATCAGGTCAGACGCGTTAATCGGCGCATAGTGCATTTGTACACGCAACAAGTCAGCGGGACGTGGGGCTAAAGGGGAGGATTCCAGCGTCAGTACATCAATAGGATCGCCAAACTGCCGATACCACAGCGCAAGATTGCACTCGGTCATCGGCATAGGCTCAGACTTGGGTTTTGGCGTCAAATTGGGATGGTGAAGTCCCAAATAACCATTATTTAATGCCATGAGGTTTTAGCTTAAGGACGATTTCTTTTAATTCTACATGACCACTTTTGTTTTTTTCCATTAATAGCAACCCGTTAATGCATTGGATTATACCCTTTCGGTTAAAGCCCAGACCTGCCGGCATCTCTGATAGAAAGGAAAATGTGTCCCAAACTGAGTGCTATTTGTGAAACAGAGATAGCGGCGGCGCATTTCCCCCTCAACCTCGGCAATGTGTACCGAGCGCAATGTTCACTGCAATCTCCCCCAAAGTAATCCCCAGATGAAAATTGTTAGATCTGCTTACTGGTTTTCTCTCATTTAAACGAAATGACCGCCTGAAAATAAATTTTCTTAAAAAAATTTTTCAGATATTCCTGATTAAGTTATGAGCTATCTAACAATGACTTAAAGTCAAATTTAAGAATTTCCTTATACAAATCAGCGATAAACGGTCGTGGTAGAGTGTTGATTTAGGTCCGTTAATTACTTTATATTCGCGCACGAACTCACAGGAAAAGTCGGGTCTTAATGCTGTTCTTCACTATTTATACGATTGAATCATGAGTAGGGCTTATCAAGCTGGTGCTTTGAAAGTTCGTTCCAATTTACGCCAGTACCTGCACACCGCAGGGGCGCATAAGTCAATCGAGCTTCCCCTCACGTTCATAAGGAGAACGTAAGGGTGGCGAAGATTAACCCTTGATGCACGACATCAAGGGCACTTATAAAAAGAAGCACAACTACCTGGAGCAGATTGAACTGCGCAGCGAATAAAAACCTGGACTTACAAGGATGTCAAAATCATTCATTCCAATTCCTTGAACGAACGCGCCTTCGCGTAAGCCCGCGTGGGTGGTTCACTGTCCGCTTTTTCAGAGGTTCGCCTGCGCGCAAATACGCCTCTGAAAAATACACCGATTTACAGATGCCTCAGACCTTATAGGCCTCGGTTAACGGCCAGGGGCGGTAGCGTGCCTGAAACAGAGTGTGAATTTATCAATTTTAGTCGTCGCAGCAGTCGTATGACAATCACTGGTGGCGGTTTTTCCTTGTGGAAAAGTATGCGATATCGGTGACGTTAATCCCTGATAGCTTGATAAAGAAGTCAATATCGGCAATCAAGAAATAAAAATATTACTGACGTTATTCTCTCTGCAATTAGTGGGAGACATAACAATTCGTCATCAAGGAGAGAATGACAATGATCCCCTCTGGCCTAATAGAAAAAACAGCATCGGCAATTTCCTCTACGCTCAATCGTTATTCTTTATTGATTCCAGCCTGCAATTCACCGATTGATGTGGAAAATCTTACGGGCATGGAAGCGCTGAGCGAGAATTACCTTTACAGCGTGATGTTCACCAGCCCGGATAATGACATTTCGCCAGACCGGATGCTGCGCAAAGCGGTCACGCTGACTATGGGCATTGGACCTCTGCAGAAATTCGAATCGCAGAAGATTGTTCACGGTTATATTACCGATTTCCGCCGCCTGACGGGTTCCGCCGACCAGGTCAGTTATCTCATTATTATTGAGCCCCGCTTTGCGCTTCTGGATAAGCAATACCGCACACATCGCTTCTTTGTGAATAAATCCGTGCCGGAAGTCGTCAGTCAGATACTGGATGAACATGGTTTTCACGGATGGGAATATGAGTTCAGCCTGAAGCATGACTATCCCAGAAGGGAACAGATTAACCAGTATCAGGAAAGTGACCTGAAGTTTGTTCAGCGTCTGCTGTCTGAAATCGGCATCTTCTACTACTTCACGCTTCAGCCCGACACACAGACTGAAGTCATCCGGTTTGGCGACACGCAGAGCGCTTATTCTGAGCAGAAATCGCTGCCGCTGAACAGCCCATCGGGTCTGGAAGACAACGCTCGGGAATCCATCTGGAATCTGAATCTGAGCCACAGCGTGGTTGAAGCGGGTGTGGTAGCCAGGGATTACAACCACCGTGAGGCGCAGCGTGTGCTGCGGTCGGTGAAGGCAGATATGACGCGGGGTGATGGTGACAACATCTCTTACGGGGAGGTGTATCACTATCGTCCGCGCCATCCCTACAGCGGTGATAAGTATGTTCCGGAGGCCGAGACCGCAAACTTTTATGCCCGTCTCGACCATGAACGTTTTCTTGCCCGACAGACGCTGATAACGGGTATATGCAACGACGCCTTTATCAGCCCGGGCCACGTTTTGTCAGTTACCGAGAAAGGCATACCCACGCTGCCTGCGCAGTTGCAGACGCCCTTTTTCATCACCCGAATCAATGTCAGTGCGAGCCGGCGCTCCGCATTCCAGGCCAGTCTGAATGCCGTGCCTTACAGTGAGACGCTTTGCTGGCGTCCCGCTCTGCTTGCCCGGCCTAAAGTCAGCGGCACCATGACGGCTCGTGTGACCAGCGCGAAAGACAACGACATCTACGCCTGGCAGGATGCATCCGGGTTATACCGTGTGGTGTTTGATGCGGACGAGGAGGGCAAGGATCGCGGTCTTGAAAGTATGCCCGTTCGTCTTGCTAAACCTTACGGTGGGGATATGTATGGCTTCCATTTCCCACTGATACAGGGGACGGAGGTGGCCATAGCGTTTCGTGAGGGAGATCCGGACCAGCCCTATATTGCTCATGCACTGCATGATTCACGTCATGTTGATCACGTTACTGAGAAAAACAGTACCCGCAACGTTATCCGCACGGCTGGCCTGAACAAGCTGCGCATGGAGGACAAGCGTGGTGAGGAGCATATCAAGCTCAGCACGGAGTATGGGGGGAAGACGCAGCTTAATTTAGGTCACAATGTTGATGCGCGGCGTGAGATTCGTGGCGAAGGAGCAGAGCTGCGGACTGATAATCATATCGCCATCCGTGGTGGCAAAGGCGTGTTTATCAGTGCGGATATTCAGCCTCAGGCACATGGGAAGATGTTGTCGATGCAGGATGCTCTTAGCGAACTTCAAAAGGCGCAGCAGTTAACTGAGTCCTTGCGAAGTGCAGCAGAGATGGCAAAAGCCGAATTGGCGGATTTACAAACCCAGAAGTCGCTTTTGAGTGATGCCATCACAGAGCTGAAGCAGTCTGCACTACTGCTCTCAGCGCCAGGCGGCATCGCGCAAGCCACGACTAAAAGCCTGCAACTGTCAGCAGGTGAAAACCTCATTGCAACCAGCTGTAAAAACACTGACTTCAGCGTAATGAAAGCTTTCACGGTGGCAGCGGGCGAAAGAATCAGCCTGTTTGCACAGAAGCTGGGACTGAAGTTACTAGCAGCGAAGGGGAAAGTCGAAATTCAGTCTCAGAGTGATGAGATGTTGCTGGATGCCTTCCAGGATGTACGTATCAGTAGTAGCGAAGGTAAAGTTTTCATTCGTGCCAAACAGGATATTTTGCTGGTAGGTAGCGGTGGTGCTTATCTGAGAATAGGAAACGGTGAAGTAGAGAGCGGTGCCCCGGATAAAATTATTCAGCGCGCAGCGGTATGGCAAAAATTCGCTGGTCAAAGCGCAAGCGAAATGTTTAATACCTGGCAACAGGGTAATTATGAACTCAACACGCAACTCATCCGGGCAGGAACCAAAGAAGCGGTAAAAAGTCATCAGGGGAATGTGAGTAGTGATCTCGGGAAGACATCAGCTAATTCAGATGCTGCAGGGAAAATAGCCCCTCAAAGCTTTCCTGACATTGCCAGCATCAATTTAAACTTGAACAAGGAGCGTTAGTCATGTCTGAGGAAAAAACGACACCAAAAATTGAGCCGACATTTGATGAAGATGGTAATGCTTGTTATCAGTTGTTTAGCACGCCTAAAGAAAAAAACATTGTTCAGCAATGTGTCGTGTATCCAGACCGGGTTATTCCAGTCATTTTTATTCCGGGTGTAATGGGCAGCAATTTAAAAAGTGATGCTGAAGACGGATTAAAGATCTGGCGCCTGGATAGCAATGATCAGATTGCTGGTGACTGGTTTGGCACAAATGCTGAGACTAGAAAGAAAAAGTTGGATCCAAAAAAAGTCGTTGTCGATGATGGTGGGAAAATAGACGAAAAATCAGAGCTCTACCTTCTTAAAACTCGTCGGGAACGCGGCTGGGGAACCGTAGGTTATACCAGTTATGCTACTTTCCTTAACTGGCTACAAAATACGCTCAACGACTTTAATGATGGTGACTCTAATGAACGTGCAAGTTTGCTACAGACTACGCTGAAAACGGAGAAGGGTGATGTATCACTAAGTAAGGAAGAGGTGGATTTGACATACCGCTATCTCTTTCCTGTCTTTGCTTTGGGGTATAACTGGCTGCAATCAAACTCTGATTCAGCAACAGCGCTGGCTAAATACATAGATAAGCAAATTCAGTTTTACCGGCAATATGAACGGCAGTGTGAGAAGGTTATTTTGATTACCCACTCTATGGGGGGCCTGGTTGCAAGACACTATACGCAGCACCTCGGAGGAGCAGATAGGGTACTAGGGGTAATACATGGCGTGATGCCAGCGCTGGGAGCTGCGGCGACTTACCGCAGAATGAAAGCAGGAACAGAAAACGGTTCAGGGAACGCAAAGGGATGGGTTGCTGCTCAGGTGCTGGGAGGAAATGCCAAAGCCATGACTGCAGTCCTCTCACAGTCTTCCGGCCCTTTGCAGTTGTTACCTGGGAAAGCCTACGGACAGCACTGGTTGAAGATAACGGATGATAAAACTACTCATGCATTTCCGGAAGAAGATCCTTATAGCGAAATTTATTTGCAGCGGGATAAGTGGTGGGGATTGTGTGAAGACCAATTTATAAATCCCAGCAAAAGCTTAAATCAAGCAGGTTTGGACAGGGACTGGGAAACATTCTCAAAAATAATACAACGTGAAGTTAAGCCTTTTATTGAGGAGCTTTCTGGGAAGTATCACCCCCAAAGTTGGGCCTTCTACAGTGCAGATAAGACCTATCGATCATACGGCGACGTCTGCTGGCGAGCCAATACACCGCGTGTAGATGCATGGCTGAATCGTAATCGTCAGCGTGACGTGCTGGCAGGTCGCGCGGTTGATAAAACCGAGATGCTTGATAAGCGAAGTATTTCATCGCCCTTGTCCGGAAACGGGTGGGCAAAAGGCATTCATCAGACTTTTCAATTGTTGTCTGCAGAAGAAGCGGGGGACGGTACGGTGCCAGTTCGCTCCGGATGTATTGCTGAACACTATTTACAGGCAAGGTTTCAGGTTTCGGTCGAACATGAGCCTGCCTTCCAGAACCAGTTGGCGCAGCAGTTTACCTTGCGGGCGCTTGTGAAAATTGTTCAGAACATAAAACAGACAACGCTGAGGGATGAGTGAAAATTAATAAAACTATTCTCGCGCTAGTACTTTTATTTGCCGTTTTTTTCGGATGGTACGGTTATAGCTGGCTGCCGCCACGAATCAATTTAAGTTCTGAGGAGCGTAAAAACGTGACACATTTTTTACAAGAAGCGGTCACTCGCTGTTTTGGTCGTTACATGATTGACCTTCCTGAAACATATACTATTACACACGATAATGTTATGGCGTTTATTGATGGAATGCCGATTAAATATAAGCGTATATATCACCCGGCATTTAAGCAAAAAATTCGCTTGAGGGAGGCCGAACTATCCGCAACGAAAACGTTGAGGCCTCTGGATATGCCTTATCTTAAGGGAGTTTATTCCTTACCTGACGGTATGGAAGGGATCATATTTGAAAGAAATAAAAGTACACAGGTTGTTGACGCATCACGTATACTTGAAGCGCACCTTTATACCAATGGCGTTGCAATAGAAATAACTTTAGAAGCCGATAATGGATTGTCATCACGTTATGATGAAGAACGAAAGTTGACCCCTGAAATCTACGGTGATACTGTTCCGAAAAAACTGGTTGAGCTAATAGATTTTCTCACGCGTATTTCCGGTAAGCAGGAGAATGAAATCCCTCAAGAACCAGGGTTTTGCCTGCCAGAATTATTTATTAAAGATGGAAATGCTCAACCTAAAGAGGAAGTTAGTGCGAATTACACTTCTTTAGAATACCCCGCTATAAAATTTCATTTTGACAGTGATAATTATAGCGCCTCTGAAGATTCTCTACTGGAAAGAAGCACCATGATGGAGCGCAACATTAAAAAGGCGGGAGGCTATACTATCCTCAGTGGTCGTCGCGAAATAAATGGATTATACGCAGAGCAGTGGTTAGCGCAGGGACAGTTAAGTAATACCAATGGTGAGCAAGCCCTGCGATTTGTCATTAATATCAATGAAAAAACGGCATCTCCCAAGCATCCAATGTTATCTCTGACGTTCCTGCAGCAGGGCCTGGAGGGCGAGCGACGTCTTACAGAGGCCGAAGCTGTAAGTATCTGGCAGCAGATTACCGACACTATCCGTATCCGCCCAAATGCGATAGCAAAATAGCCTGCTTCAACTAATTATTAGTGCATCGTATGACATATAGATTTTTTTGCACTGAATGTCGCCTGTCTATTGCCAGACATTCTTTCATGCAATGTAAATTGTCATTCCATCCAAATATTTTTTGCTGTTTTTAATCAAAGGCTAGTACCCACAATGTTATCCGCACGGCAGGGCTGAACAAGCTGCGCATGGAGGACAAGCGGGGTGAGGAGTACATCAAGCTCAGCACGGAGTATGGGGGTAAGACGCAGCTTAATTTAGGTCACAATGTTGATGCGCGGCGTGAGATTCGTGGCGAAGGAGCAGAGCTGCGGACTGATAATCATATCGCCATCCGTGGTGGCAAAGGCGTGTTTATCAGTGCGGATATTCAGCCCCAGGCACATGGGAAGATGTTGTCGATGCAGGATGCTCTTAGCGAACTTCAAAAGGCGCAGCAGTTAACTGAGTCCTTGCGAAGTGCAGCAGAGATGGCAAAAGCCGAATTGGCGGATTTACAAACCCAGAAGTCGCTTTTGAGTGATGCCATCACAGAGCTGAAGCAGTCTGCACTACTGCTCTCAGCGCCAGGCGGCATCGCGCAAGCCACGACTAAAAGCCTGCAACTGTCAGCAGGTGAAAACCTCATTGCAACCAGCTGTAAAAACACTGACTTCAGCGTAATGAAAGCTTTCACGGTGGCAGCGGGCGAAAGAATCAGCCTGTTTGCACAGAAGCTGGGACTGAAGTTACTAGCGGCGAAGGGGAAAGTCGAAATTCAGTCTCAGAGTGATGAGATGTTGCTGGATGCATTCCAGGATGTACGTATGAGTAGTAGCGAAGGTAAAGTTTTCATTCGTGCCAAACAGGATATTTTGCTGGTAGGTAGCGGTGGTGCTTATCTGAGAATAGGAAACGGTGAAGTAGAGAGCGGTGCCCCGGATAAAATTATTCAGCGCGCAGCGGTATGGCAAAAATTCGGTGGTCAAAGCGCAAGCGAAATGTTTAATACCTGGCAACAGGGTAATTATGAACTCAACACGCAACTCATCCGGGCAGGAACCAAAGAAGCGGTAAAAAGTCATCAGGGGAATGTAAGTAGTGATCTCGGGAAGACATTAGCTACTTCAGATGCTGCAGGGAAAATAGCCCCTCAAAGCTTTCCTGACATTGCCAGCATCAATTTAAACTTGAACAAGGAGCGTTAGTCATGTCTGAGGAAAAAACGACACCAAAAATTGAACCGACATTTGATGAAGATGGTAATGCTTGTTATCAGTTATTTAGCACGCCTAAAGAAAAAAATATTGTTCAGCAATGTGTCGTGTATCCAGACCGGGTTATTCCAGTCATTTTTATTCCGGGTGTAATGGGCAGCAATTTAAAAGATAAAAAAGGTAAAAAAATCTGGAGGCTTGATAGTAACCTCCAAATTTTAGGCGACTGGTTTAAAGAAAATGCGGCAGTCCGAAAAAAGAAATTAGACCCTAATGAAACAATAGTTGATGATGGCGGCAATATTACCGAAAAATCAGAATCCCATTTACTCAAAACTCGCCGGCAGCGAGGTTGGGGAACTGTGGGATACACCAGCTATGCCACTTTTCTTGACTGGTTGCAGAACACTCTTAACGACTTTGATAACACCCTCTCTAATGAGCGCGTAATTCTACTGAAATCTATGCTGAAAACAGAAACAGGGGATGTCTCACTGAGTAAAGGTGAGGTGGATTTGACTTACCGTTACCTTTTTCCGGTATTTGCCATGGGGTATAACTGGCTGCAGTCAAACGGTGATTCAGCAATTGCATTGGGTAAATTCATTGACAAGCAAATTCAGTTTTATCAGCAGAAGGGCCGGATGTGCGAGAAGGTGATTCTGATTACGCATTCCATGGGGGGCCTCGTTGCCCGGCATTATACGCAGAATCTTGGGGGGGCAGCCAAGGTTCTGGGAGTGGTACACGGTGTAATGCCGGCACTCGGAGCCGCAGCAACTTACCGCAGAATGAAAGCCGGGACGGAAAACGGATCAGGCAACGTAGTTGATTGGTTTGGTGCACAGGTACTTGGCCCAAGTGCGGAAGCCATGACCGCCGTGCTATCTCAGTCTCCCGGCCCTCTTCAACTGTTGCCGGGAAAAGCTTACGGGCAGCGCTGGCTGAAGATTAGGGATGACAAAACCACCCATGCGTTACCGGTAGCCGACCCTTACAGCGAAATATATCTGCAGCGGGATAGATGGTGGGGGCTATGTGAGGATCAGTTTATAAACCCTGGCAAAAGCACTGACCCGGCAGACAGGGATAAAGACTGGCAAACATTCTCAAAAACAATTCAACGAGAAGTTAAGCCTTTTATCGAGGATCTCTGCGGAAAGTATCATCCAAATAGTTGGGCATTCTACAGTGCAGATATGACGTACCGGGCCTACGGCGACGTCTGCTGGCGCGCAAATACTCCTCGTGCAGAAGCGTGGCTGAATCGCAACCGTCAGCGTGACGGGCTTGCAGCTCGCGCGCTTGATAAAACGGAGATGTATGAGAAACGAACCGTTTCTTCCCCCCTCTTAGGTAGCGGCTGGGCAAAGGGCATTCATCAGACTTATCAGCTTTTGCCAGCAGAAGAGGCTGGGGACGGGACGGTTCCGGTACGATCTGGGCGTATTGCTGAACATCATTTGCAGGCGCGTTTTCAGGTTTCCGTTTCACATGAGCCAGCCTTCCAGAACAGACAGGCGCAGAAGTTTACCTTGAGGGCGCTGGTGAAAATCGTTCAGCAGATAGAGCAGACCGCGCAGAGGTATGAATGAGCATAAAAAAACTAATCATAACGCTGGTGCTGCTGGCCACCAGTTTTGCCGGCTGGTATGGCTACAGATGGATGCCGCCGAGAGTAAGTCTGACCACTGAGGAGCACAATAACGTGACGCACTTTTTACAGGGAATGACCACCCGATGTCTTGGACGTTATCTCATAGACCTACCCGATACATTCGCCACTTCATCAGATCAGGTTATTGCGTATGTTAACAAATCACCGCTGAATTATAAACGCATCTATCCTCCGGCTTTTAAACAGAAGATTCGTTTGAGAGAAATTGAATTATCTGCCACAAAAACATTACGCCCACAGGATATGCCATTTTTGAAGGCTATCCATTCTTTACCTGATGGCATACAGGGCGTTATATTTGAACGAAATGAAAGCACCCAGATTCCTGATGCTTCACGTATCCTTGAGGCGCACCTTTATACCAATGGTGTTGCAGTAGAAATAACCATGGAAGCCGATAATGGATTATCGTCACGCTATGATGAAGAGCGAAAACAGACCCCCGAAATCTACGGTAATACCGTTCCGCAAAAACTGATTGAGCTGACTAAGCTGCTAAAGCGCATTTCCGGCAGGAAAGAAAATGACATACCCAACATCCCCGGTTTTTGCCTGCCAGAATTGTTTATTAAGGATGATGATAGCAAGCAAAAAGAACGCTATGGTTTCCTTTACAAATCACCAGAATTTCCCGCATTAGATTTTGATTTTGATAGCGATAACTACATTGCATCTGATGATTCTCTGCTGGAGAGAAGTGCCATGATGGAGCGCAACATCAAGCGAGCCGAAGGCAATACCATCGCCAGTGGACGCTGTAACATCAATGGATTGTATGCAGAACAGTGGCTGGCAAAAGGATTACTTAGTGACACCTACGGTGAAAAAGCCCTGCGATTTGTCATTAATTTCAATGAAAAAACGGCATCTCCCAAGCATCCAATGTTATCTCTGACGTTCCTGCAGCAGGGGCTTGAGGGCGAGGGACGTCTTACAGAGGCCGAAGCTGTAAGTATCTGGCAGCAGATTACCGACACTATCCGTATCCGCCCAAATGCGATAGCAAAATAGCCTGCTTTACCTAATCATTAGTGCAACCGTATGACATATATTTTTTTATGCACTGAATGCCGCCTGCATATTGCCAGGCATTCTCCCATGCAATATCAATCGCCTATTCAAGTCGAATATTTTTTACAGTTTTTAGTCCACGGCTTTTGAAGAATATACGCAGTGCGCAATGCCCTGGTGCATTGGTCTGTATTTATTCCGGCGGCAGCTCTTTTTAACATTTTAACTTATTTTCAATAACCTAAAGGAAATACTATGAAAACGCAGAATATCCCTGTTTCACCCGCATTTGTCGCAATTTCCTGGATTGCCATGATCGGCGGCAGTGTGGTTTATTTGGCCGGTTTGTGGCAGGCAGGGATGGAGCTAAATGAAAAAGGCTACTACTTTTCTGTGCTGATTCTAGCGCTGTTTGCTGCGGTTTCATTGCAAAAAACGGTTCGCGATCGCCAGGAAAATATTCCCACAACTCGCCTTTATCACGGAGTGTGCCTGTTGGCATTTGGTCTTTCAGTTGCGCTGCTGGTCCTCGGATTGGTGAATGCAACACTGATGCCTAGCGAAAAAGGGTTTTACGGTGTGTCATTCTTCATGGCGCTATTTGGTGCAGTAGCCGTGCAGAAGAATACCCGTGATAACCAATTCACAGAACAAAGGGCACTGGTTAATAATAACGCTGAGAATACTATGGAATAATGGCTATCGGGCGGTGATGCGCCCGATTCGAATTATACAATTAAAGATTGTTCATATTTATTTTTATTTGGACTTTTACACCTTTTGTTGAGAGTATGCTCATCTAATAGAGTATGCGATTATGATTGACAGGGATGCAGTGGTTCAACTTTTATGCGATCACGTTTTGTATACTATCGATATAATGAATCTATAAGTTTAAACCAGTCAACCTTTGGTCGTTATTACGCAATAAAATATGTTTCGCGGTTATTTATCATTTATTATTTTAAACTATTAATTTTGATGTTTCATGATTTATTAATTTCCGTTAATGATGTATCTCACCATTTAAAATAGAAGGAAAAGTATATGCCAGCACTGACTTGCTTAGGCGATGCAACAACACACGGCGGTAAGGTTATATCGGCCTCATCAACAATTTATGTGGAGGGTGTGCCCGTTGCATTAGTTGGAGATAGCGTTTCATGCCCACTGCATGGTTTTAATCATATTAGACAAGGGGATCCTACAATGTTCGATCATGGCGTACAGGTGGTTGTACACGACTGCATATGTGAATGTGGTTGCAAAGTTATCAGCTTCCGAAATGAGATGGTTGAATAAAAATGAATTGGCCGATTCCAGACATCCCACATAAGAAAAGCTTAAAGAAACCATCTATTAAATTCTTGACGATTGTTTTTATTCTTTTGATTTGCTTAGGTGCATTGACTTCTATTTTTCTGCTAAAAGTTCATGGTTACAGAGATGTAATAATCAATGGCTTGCTACCTTCAGGTTTGATATGGCTATGTCTCGTAGGGATTGTTTGGTTTCGGTATGATCAAGCATCTAATGCAGCTATATTATGGGAAGTTCAGACCCAAATTACTAAATCACACTGGCAGCGCTGGACTATGTGGCAAAGACCGATTGTGGCCAATATAATCTTGTGTCCTGAGAAAAATGGAAGTGAAGCTTTAATTGGAGAGCCTTCTTATATTCCAGCATATCCGGTTAAATGTAGACGTCTACACCATAATTTTTTGACTTTAAGTTCTAAGTTGAGTTTTTTAGATAAAAATCTGGAAGAACAGTGCCCGGGTTATAGAAATGATCTTCATGACATCATTGTGCTTATTACAGAAAAACATGATGTATCTTCCATTTCTCAGGCTGTATTTAAACAATGGGATATGATCCCTGATATTGTATCTGAAATAGACCAATACTTTGCAGGTTCTGAATCCTGTTCGATTAAAGGAAATGCGCTGATTATTACCTTACAGGATTGGCCTAACTCTATTGAACGTGAATATAGTGAGTTTATCAACGCAAATCTCATCTGTTCATCAGAGATGAACGAGAGTGATTCATTGCTTGTCAAGGCTGGCGTAGGACGATTTTTGCATTCAGACTCTCTGACGAAATCACTTGATGTTCTTACTGAGTATAACAGGTTGGTGGCTTCAGAAATGAAGCATGTTTGGCTTTCGGGAATTGGGGAGGCTGATATGATTACAATCGTACGCTATGCTGAAGAAAAAAAATGGGCACTTCCTTCCCGCCATCCTTTTTTGATTGTTAATCATTCATTTGGCCCTCCAGGACCACTATCTTTTCCTGTTTCGATTTCATTATTAGTGGATGCTGCAATTAGAACTGGAGAAACTCAATTATTAATATCAGGTGGCAAGGATAAAGCCTATTCATTTTGTCTGATTACAAGGAGGTTGTTTTTATGACATCAATAGCTTCGCCGGTCATTCGGCGTTTTAGTGTGACAGGATATTCAATATTAGTCGTGGCGCTTGCATGCGTAAGTGCATTCCTGATCACTACTTTCAGAAGTGGTATGGATATTTTAGGGGTAAGTGTTGAATATGTTTGGTTAATCTGGTGTGTGTGTGTAATAACTTTAATAATAGCTGTCTTTACTCTTCATTTTTCTCAGAAAAAGTCAATTGGCCAAGAGCAGGAACAATATTTACCTCGAAAGATAATTGGGCACCACAAGCAATTAGATAAGAAAAAAACGACTTCTACTGAAAATCACCGGATTATTCTCCAGCATCTCCGTTATGCTCTCCGCCAACAACACGGCCGTCTTTGGAATTACAAAGTTCACATCCTTCTCATCACGGGCAGCGTGTCAGACGTTGAACGCCTGACACCGGGCCTGACCAATCAACTCTGGCAAGAAGACAGTGGCACGCTGTTGTTGTGGGGCGGCGATCCCGCCTCTCAAACTGACGAAAACTGGCTGATGGCTTTAAAGCGCCTGTGTCGCCGTCCTGCAGACGCGATTATATGGGTGACTTCTGCAACTGACCAGCTTACCGACATTGCCGGGTTGCCCACTGCTGCGCGACCTTCCAGTGCCGCGATGGACGCCACCGCACATGCCTTATCGGCTCGCTGCAATACGCTCGGCTGGCGACTGCCGCTGTTCGTCTGGTCATTGCATCCACGCGCTGGGGGGCAGGCTGGCCGTATAACTCAGGCCGTGGGGTTCCAGACTTCCACAACCAATAAACACGATGCATTGCTCGCGGCACTGGCGGCGGACCTCATCGCGCAGGGGACCCAGCAGGTGGCGGGCTCGCCGCAGCATCACTTTTTGCTGAGCCTCGCGGACCAGCTGGCGCGTGTGCCGGAATCAATAACTGCGCTGCTTTTTCCGCTGCAGAAGGTTCATGGGTCTCTGCCGCTGGCGGGTATGGTGTTCAGCCCGCAGTCGGAAGATACGGCAGGTACGATACCGCACCACTGGAGGCGTGATAACCGCTGGGATGCGCTGCCTGCGTCTTCAAATGAACTGCCTGCCCATCTTCGCCCGCTCCGCTCTGGCCTGCACTGGAGCCGGATTTCCGCTGCTGCTGCCTGTGCGCTGGTTGTTCTGTGGGGAGCCGGAATGCTGGTCTCTTTCGCCGCCAGTCGCACCGTTATCAGTGATGCCGTTACGGTGGCTGAAAACGCTTCAGACAGCAGTCAGTCTTTAAAACAGCGGCTTGCTGCACTGGGCGTGTTTCAAAACACTATCGGACAATTACAGTATCGGCAGGAACATGGTATGCCGTGGTACAGCCGCCTCGGACTGAGCCAGAACGAAGAACTGCTGTCCGCCCTGTGGCCGCGCTACCGTGAAGCAGCACAGCCTCTGCTGCGCGACGCCGCAGCCTTACAGCTCACTGACGCACTGAAAGCCTATGCGACACTCCCGCCCGACAGCCCGCTGCGCGAAACGCAGTCAAAGCAGGCCTACACGCAGCTCAGGCTGTATCTGATGATGACGCACCCGGAACGCATGGACGCCGGCTGGTTCAGCCAGACGCTGATGCAGAACTGGGTGCAGCGGCAGGGCCTGGATAACGCGTACTGGCAGGGCGCCGGGAGTCCTCTACTGGCCTTCTATGCAGAGAATCTCATCTCTCACCCCGAATGGGCGCTGAAAGCAGACCCGGAGCTGGTCAGGCAGGTGCGCACCCTGCTGGTACGTCAGATGGGGGTGACCAACAGCGAAACCCGCCAGTACCAGCGGGTGCTCTCACAGGTCGCCCGACAGTATGCCGATATGCGCCTGGCAGACATGACCGGCGATACGGATGCGGGTCGCCTGTTTACCACCGATGAAGTTGTGCCCGGCATGTTCACCCGTCAGGCCTGGGAAGATGGCGTTAAACCCGCGATTGAAAAAGTGGCGCGGGAGCGGCGCGAGGAGATGGACTGGGTACTCAGCGATGCACCGCCGCCCGCCGGTGATGCATCCTCACCCGAAGCGCTGGAAGCGCGGCTCACCAGCCGTTACTTCTCTGACTACAGCGCAGCCTGGCTGAACTTCCTCAACAGCCTGCGCCTGCAGCCGGCACCGACGCTTTCCGACGCAATTGACCAGCTCACGCTGATGGCGGATGTGCGCCAGTCGCCGCTGGTGGCGCTGATGAACACCCTCAGCGTGCAGGGACGGACCGGGCAGAGTGGGGGTGCCATCGCCGACTCGCTGGTGAAGTCTGCGCAGAACCTGCTCAGTCGGGAAAAGCGCCCGGCCATCGACCAGAACAGCGGCCCGGGCGGCCCCCTTGATGCCACCTTCGGCCCGCTGCTGGCGCTGATGGATAATCAGGGCAGCAGCAGTATGAGCCTGCGCACCTTCCTGACGCGCGTGACGCAGGTGCGTCTGCGCCTGCAGCAGGTCACCAACGCGGCAGACCCGCAGGCGATGACGCAGACGCTGGCGCAGACGGTGTTTCAGGGGAAAACCGTTGACCTCACAGACACCCGCGACTACGGCAGCCTGGTCGCCGCCGGACTCGGGCAGGAGTGGAGCGGTTTTGGTCAGACGGTGTTTGTGCGTCCGATGGAGCAGGCCTGGCAGCAGGTGCTGAGGCCGGCAGCGGAAAGCCTGAACGCCCGGTGGCAGCAGGCGGTGGTGAACGAGTGGAACAGCGCGTTTGGCGGGCGTTATCCCTTTAAGAATGTCAGCAGCGAGGTGTCACTGCCGCTGCTGGCGAAATACCTGAATGCGGACAACGGCCGCATCAACCGCTTCCTGCAGTCGCGTCTGAGCGGCGTACTGCACCGCGAAGGCACCCGCTGGGTACCGGACAGCATCAACGCGCAGGGACTGACGTTCAATCCCGCATTCCTGAAAGCGATGAACCAGCTGAGCCGGATTTCCGACGTGGTGTTCACCCGCGGAGAGGCCGGGCTGCACTTTGAGCTGCGTCCCGGTACGGCCGCAGACGTGATGCAGACTGACCTGATTATCGACAGCCAGAAGCTCACGTACATGAATCAGCAGCCGGTGTGGAAACGCTTCACCTGGCCTGCCGACACCGAAGCGCCGGGCGCATCGCTGAGCTGGATAAGCACGAAGGCCGGCACCCGCCAGTACGGCGACATGCCGGGCAGCTGGGGCTGGATTCGCCTGCTGGATAAAGCCCAGGTCAGCGCCAATCCGGGCATCAGCAGCAGCTGGCAGCTCACCTGGCGGGCTGCCGACGGTCGCCCGCTGAACTACATTCTGCGCACCGAAGCGGGTGAGGGGCCGCTGGCGCTGCTGAAGCTGCGCAACTTCACGCTCCCGACCGATATTTTCATTATCAGTGACACACCGGACGTGCCGGAGGAAACCATTGTCAGCGAGGAAGACTTATGACCCTGCAATCCCTGATTAACGCCTGCGGTGCGGATGAGAACCATCTTCGCGCGCTGGCGACGGAGTCAGTCTCTCTGTGGAAGCCGTGGCTGAAGCCCCTGGCAGACACTAAGACTCTTTAGCGTCAAACTCACACAAATCTTCGATCAGGCAAGATCCACAGCGCGGTTTGCGTGCCACGCAGGTGTAGCGGCCGTGCAGGATCAACCAATGGTGGCAATCGACTTTAAAAGCGGATGGCACCACTTTAATCAGCTTGTCTTCGACTTCTTCGACATTTTTGCCGGGCGCAAAACGGGTGCGATTGCTGACGCGGAAAATATGGGTATCCACCGCAATGGTTGGCCAGCCAAAGGCGGTATTCAGCACTACGTTAGCGGTTTTGCGACCGACGCCAGGCAGGGCTTCTAATGCCGCGCGATCTTCCGGGACTTCGCCAGCATGCTGTTCGATGAGAATGCGGCAGGTTTTGATCACATTCTCCGCTTTACTGTTAAACAGGCCGATAGTTTTGATGTATTCCTTTACGCCATCCACGCCTAGCGCCAGCACCGCTGCAGGGGTATTGGCCACCGGATAGAGCTTTGCGGTGGCCTTATTGACGCTGACATCCGTCGCTTGTGCCGAGAGCAGGACCGCAATCAACAGCTCAAACGGTGAACTGAAATTCAGTTCCGTGGTGGGATGGGGGTTATCATCACGCAGGCGCGTGAGAATTTGCAGCCGCTTGTCCTTGTTCACACGGCCTTCCCGGTTTCGCCTTGCGGCGCGATTTCAGGTTCCGATGCTCGCAAGGCGGCGCGCTGCTTCATTTTCTGATCGATCAGGTATTTACCCGCCAGCAGCATACCTAACCCGATAAACGCACCTGGCGGCAACATCGCCAGCAACATCGGTGAATCAAAATGAAAGACTTCAATGCGCAGCGCTTTGGCCCACGGCCCCAGCAGTTGGTCCGCACCATTAAACAGCGTGCCACTGCCGATCAACTCACGAATCGAACCTAACGTCACCATCGCGCAGGTCGCGCCCATCCCAATGGCAAATCCATCCAGCGCGGAGAGCGGGATGCTACTTTTCGACGCCACCGCTTCAGCGCGGCCCACCACAATACAGTTGGTCACGATCAGAGGAATAAAGATGCCCAATGACTGATACAGACCATAAGCGTAAGCATTAATCAGCATTTGTACGCAGCTCACCACCGAAGCGATGATCATCACGTAAATGGGGATGCGGATTTCAGCCGGCACCCAACGACGCGAAGCCGAAATAGCGCTATTGGTGATGGTCAGCACCAAGGTGGTGGCCAGGCCAAGGCCGAGGGCGTTAGTGGCGGTTGAGGTCACGGCCAGCAATGGGCACAGACCCAGCAACTGCACTAATGCGGAGTTATTTTTCCACAGGCCACCAACCAGCAGGTTTTTCGCTTCACTCATGGTGCATCTCCACATTCAGGCAGCGAAGAGAGCTTCGCTGGCAACGTTTCAATCAGTAGTGCGGTGCGTTTGGTGGCATTGACCACCGCGCGCGGAGTAATGGTGGCACCGGTAAATTGATCAAATTCACCGCCATCTTTTTTCACCGCAAAGTTTTTGTCGTCGGCACCGTGCACCACTTTGCCGTTAAAGCTATTGATCCAGTCGGAAATACGCAGTTCGATCTTATCGCCCAGGCCAGGTGTTTCATGGTGTTCAACCACACGGACGCCCAATACTTTGCCGTGAAAATCAGCACCGACCAGCATCTGAATTGCACCAGAATAGCCGTCTGGCGCGGTGGTCTCAAGCGCCGCCGCGACAGGCTGGTCACCTTTACGTGCCAGATAGAGATGATGCGGCTGGTTATTGCCTAATGCCGCCGCATCGGTGAACAGAAAACACTCTTGCTGAATATGGTTGTCATACAAATCGGTGGGCACCACCTGATCGAGCAGGTTCTTTTGCTGCAGTGCCGTCTGATGCTCAACCGTGGGCTTGGTGACATAGTTCACCACGGCAGTCACACCGGTGGTGATCACCGCAAACGCCGCCAGCGTTACAGCATTTTTTCGAATAGCATCGAACATCTTTAATCCTTGCGATGGCCGTAAACGCGCGGCTGGGTGTAGTAATCAATCAGCGGCACGCAAATATTCGCCAACAGAACCGCGAAGGCCACACCGTCCGGATAACCACCAAAACTGCGAATCAGCCAGACCAGCAAACCAATCAGTGCACCATAAACCAGGCGTCCACGGTTAGTCGTGGAGGCGGTGACCGGATCGGTGGCGATAAAGAACGCGCCGAGCATGGTCGCGCCGGAGAACAAATGAATCAGTGGCGAGTTGAGCGATTCCGGCGAGAACAACCAGCCAAGAGTGGCGCAGAACGCCAGCGATACGAGGAAACTGACGGGGATGTGCCAGCGAATGGCATTCTTCGCCAGTAGCAGCATGCCACCCAGCAAATAGCCGAGGTTAATCCACTGCCAGCCTAATCCCGCCAGCACGCCGGTATAAATCGGCTCAGCCAGTAACTGCTCAGCACTGTGCCCGGCACGCAGGCCGGTTTTAAAGGTATCCAGCGGTGTGGCCTGACTGATGCCATCCACGCCGATTTGTAGCTGCTGCATGGTCTCACCGGCCAGCGTATGGTTGGTGAAAATCATGCTCAGAGAATCGAGCAAACCGGGTTTGATGGATTGTAAGGAATCCGGTGGCAACCAACTGGTCATCTGCACCGGGAAGGAGATCAGCAAGACCACATAACCGACCATCGCTGGGTTGAAAGGGTTTTGACCCAGACCGCCATACAGTTGTTTCGCGATGACAATGGCAAATACGGTGCCAATCACCACCAGCCACCAGGGCGCCAGCGGCGGCAGGCTGATGCCGAGCAGCAGCGCGGTGAGCAGGGCGGAGTTATCTGAGAGTGTCGGCACCACTGGCGTTTTGCGCAGACGCAAAATGGTGCCTTCGGTGATCCACGCAGTGGCGGTGGCGAGCAATACCTGAATCAGAAAACCCACGCCAAAGAAATACCACTGCGCGGCCATGCCCGGCAGCGCAGCCAGCACCACCAGCAGCATGATGTTGCCAGTGCTGCGGCGGTTGTGGGTATAAGGAGAACTTGCAATACGAAAAGCCATTTATTCCTCAGTCGTCGAAGGCTGCTGCTGCGCTTTACGCGCTTTGGCACGGGCGACCGCGGCAGCAATTGCCGCTTTACGTGGGTCGGCGGAGTCAGGAGAGGCAGCAGCCTCCACTTCAGAAGATGATTCAGGCGCGTCTTCAGCAGATGCAGAATCTTGCTCAGTAGCTGCCGCAGCTTTCTTCGCTTTAGCGCGCGCAATGGCGGCTTCAACCGCTGCTTTACGTGGATCGATTTCAGCAGCAGGTGCTGCGTGAGTACGTTCAGATGCTTGTGCTGCATCAGCAGATTCAGGAATCTGCTCAGCTGCCGCCGCAGCCTTCTTCGCTTTGGCTCGGGCAATGGCCGCTTCAACTGCCGCTTTACGCGGGTCCACTTCTGCAGCAGTTGCTGCATCATAAGGCTCCGGTGCTTGTGGTGCGTCAGCAGATTCAGAAGTCGACTCAGCTGCCGCAGCCGCTTTTTTCGCTTTAGCTCGAGCAATGGCGGCTTCAACCGCTGCTTTACGTGGGTCCACTTCTGCAGCTGCTGCGTCAGCAGATTCAGAAGTCGACTCAGCTGCCGCAGCCGCTTTCTTCGCTTTGGCCCGGGCAATGGCTGCTTCAACCGCAGCTTTGCGTGGATCGACTTCAGCGGCAGGTGCTGCATCAGCAGATTCAGAAATCTGCTCAGCTGCTGCCGCTGCCTTCTTAGCTTTGGCTCGGGCAATGGCCGCTTCTACTGCCGCTTTACGCGGGTCCACTTCTGCCGCAGTTGCTGCATCAGAAGGCTCAGGTGTTTGTGGTACGTCAGCAGATTCAGAAGTCGGCACAGCTGCTGCAGCCGCTTTTTTCGCCTTAGCGCGCACAATGGCGGCTTCAACCGCCGCTTTACGGGGATCAACTTCAGCGGCTGTGGCTGCATCAGCAAGCTCAGACACTTGTTCACCAGCCGCAGCCGCTTTCTTCGCTTTAGCACGCGCAATGGCGGCTTCAACTGCTGCTTTACGTGGATCAGCCTCAGCAACAGGTGTTTCAGCAACGTCGCCTACCGGTTGCTCAGTCACACCAGACTTCTTCGCTTTAGCACGCGCAATCGCGGCTTCAACCGCTGCTTTACGTGGATCGCCAGACTGGCGACTCAGCGCCTGCGTCTCTGACTGTTTTTCCGCCTGCTGAGCTAACGCCTGCGCATGGCGAGCCTCACGCTCGGCAGTTTCCTGTTCTGGTGTTTTGGCGGCACGCGCCTTCACGCGAGCAATCGCTGCGTCACGTTCACCCTGATCGCTACGTGCCACACGCTGTTTTGCTTCTTCATGACGCGCTTCACGCGCCAGTTTTTCCCGCTCTAAACGCGCCTGACGCGCTTCAAAGCGCGCTTTAGCTTCAGCGGTGCGCTTAGCTTCGAGATCAATGGCGCGCAACTCGGCCTTCTCCTGGCGATAATATTGCACCAGCGGGATATTGCTGGGGCAAACGTATGCACAGGCACCGCACTCAATACAGTCATCGATGTTATGGGCGCGCGCTTTCTCATGATCGCCGCCCTGGCTATACCAGAACAACTGTTGCGGCAACAGCTTCGCCGGGCAGGCATCCGCACAGGCACTGCAACGAATACAGGACTGTTCTTCTTCGTTATTACCCATCTCACTAGCAGACGGTGCCAGAATACAGTTGGAGATTTTCACCAGCGGCACATTAAGTGACGGCAGCGTAAAGCCCATCAGCGGGCCGCCCATAATCACCATCTGCCGCGAACCTGGCGCAAAACCTACATGATGCAACAGATGACTTACCGGTGTGCCCAAACGTCCCCAAACGTTACGTGGTTGCGCAATGGCTTCGCCGGTCAGCGTGACGACACGTTCGGTAATCGGCTCGCCATCAATAATGGCGCGCTTTACCGCCCATGCGGTACCCACGTTCTGCATCAGCACGCCTGTATCGGTGGAACGGCCGCCGTGCGGCACTTCGACACCGGTAAGAATCTGCGTCAGCTGTTTGGCGCCACCAGACGGATATTTGGTTGGTATCACGCGCAGCTGCAACTCGCGATCACCGCCCAAAGCCTGCTTCAGCGCCGCAATCGCTTCGGGTTTATTATCTTCGATACCAATCAGCACGCGCTCTGCCTGCAATACCCAGGCGAGGATGCGACATCCCTCCAGCACTTCAGCCGCGCAGTCCTGCATCAGACGGTCATCGGCAGTGATGTAAGGTTCACACTCGGCGGCGTTGATAATCAGGGTTTTGACCCCGCGCAATCCGCCGCGCAGTTTAGTGGCGGTCGGGAAGCCTGCACCACCTAAACCGGCCACGCCGGCCTCATGAATGCGCTTGACGACCTCTTCACGCGGCAGCGCGCGGAAGTCAGGTTGCGGGTCGAGCGTAGTCCAGCGGTCTTCACCATCGGCGCGCAGGAAAATACACAGCTCGGAAAGACCCGAAGGGTGCGCGGTCATATGTGGCGCAATCGCTTCGATGGTGCCGGAAGTCGGCGCGTGCACTGGCAGCATGCGTCCGCTGCCAAACGTCAGCGCTTGACCACGCAGAACGTGATCGCCAGGCGACACACAAATCTCGCCTTCATGGCCGATATGCTGTTTTAACGGAATGATGAATTGTTCAGGCAGCGGTAACTGACTTAGCGGCGTGCCGTTTGACTGGGTTTTCATCTCAGGCGGATGAATACCGCCCTGAAAATCCCACAGTTTCTCTTTGCGGAAAATTTTTAGCAAATTAAGCATGAGTTTCTACCGGGATCACCCGTACAGGAATGGTTTCGAGATCCCATTTCCAGTTGGCCGTGGTTGTGGCAACCGGACGCATTTCAATACAGTCAGTCGGGCAGGGAGCGACACACAAATCACAGCCGGTACAGACATCGCTCAACACGGTATGCATGGCGCGGGTGGCGCCGACAATGGCATCCACTGGGCAAGCCTGAATACATTTGGTGCAGCCGATGCAATTGGCTTCATCAATCCAGGCCACGGTGCGGATCGGTTCCTGCACTTCCTCACCGCCATCCAGCGGTTGCGGTTCAACGTTAAGCAGCGCAGCCAGCTTGAGCATGGTTTGCTCGCCACCGGGGGCGCATTTATTAATGGCTTCACCGTTATTCCCCACGGCATCGGCGTACGGGCGGCAGCCGGGATAACCACATTGGCCGCACTGACTCTGCGGCAGAATACTGTCGATCTGTTCAACGATCGGATCTTCTTCTACCTCGAATCGGCGCGAGGCGTAGCCGAGCAGGGCGCCAAAAACCAGGCCCAGCGCAGCAATCGCCACAATAGCAATCCAAATCGCGGTCATTAGAATTTCACCAGCCCGGTAAAGCCCATAAAGGCCAGCGCCATCAAACCTGCGGTGACTAAGGCAATTGAGTTGCCCTTGAACGGCGCAGGGACGTTGGCCAATACCAGACGTTCACGCATACCGGCGAACAGCACCATTACCAGGGAGAAGCCGAGCGAGGCACTGAAGCCATAGACCGCAGCCTGCATAAAGGTATGGTTGAGATTGACGCTCAGTAAAGGGACACCCAGCACCGCACAGTTAGTGGTAATCAGCGGCAGGAAAATGCCCAGCAAGCGATAGAGTGACGGACTGGTTTTGCGCACCACCATTTCGGTGAATTGCACCACCACGGCGATCACCAGGATGTACGCCAGGGTTCGCAGGTACACCAGATCGAGCGGCACCAGAATCAGATGGTTCACCAGCCAGGCGCAAATCGACGCCAGGGTGATCACGAAAGTGGTGGCGAGTCCCATGCCGATGGCGGTTTCCAATTTTTTTGACACGCCCATAAAGGGGCATAGGCCGAGAAACTTCACTAACACGAAGTTGTTCACCAGCACAGTGCCAATAAAGAGAAGTAAGTAATCGGTCATTTTTTAACCTGGGAAGCCGAAAGGCGTCTATTATCCGGAATTGAGAGGTGCATCTCAACCTCTACACAAAATGTGTGGGTGTTGAGAGCACTCAGAATTAAATTCCTGACGAAACTCGCGCCGTTATGGCTGGATAAACGTCTCTTTAACACGTTGAGAGCGTTTGAAGTAGGGCACAAATACCGCCGCCGCCAGCAGTGACAACAGCAGCGTTTGAATGGCTTTGTTATCCGCCACCGGGGTGAACGCGAAGGTTTTCAACGCCAGTAACACGGTCATCAGTAACCACAGGATGTAATGACGCGGTAAACGGCGCGAACGTTTACAGAACATCCAGCAAACCCAAATACTGTAGACCCAAACCACGCCTGCGGTGAGCAGGGAAATCGCCCATTGCGTGAACAATTGGCTGGCATGAGTGAACAACGTGGTACGCAATTCAGTATCAAACAACGGGCTCAGATACATGGCCACAACCAGCGCACTGGTCAGCATCGTCATAATCAACCAGGCCAGCGGCAATAACAGCCAGCCAGCAATACGCGGCGGGTTTACCGATTCGGTCATCTTGCGGATCCTGTAGCGAAATTAAGAAGGCGTTGAATGTCCAAACGGGGCACGCCCGACATGGACAACGCTATAGTGCAGAAAAAGGTGGGGAAAACCCATTACATTACGTAGCGCCAGACTGATTTTGGCACGCGGCCCATATCGAAGAGGCGGCCGCCGGAAACCAGTTCAGCACGACGGTGATCGGCAGCGCGATACATATTGATGATGTCATTATCATCGGTCAGCGAATAATTGAGATGGTCGTAGAGTTTTTCCAGACTCTCAAGATTATTCACTTTGCGGAATTTCAACAGGTAATCTAGCGCAGTCATGATTGCCATTTAAAAATAAAGTGCTCGGAAGTGCCCAAGTATAGGGAGCACACTGACAGAGTCCATACGCCAGCGTTAAAAAAATTCAAAAATCAGACAACGTGAGCTAATTCGCTCATCAAAAGACATTTTTTCTTCATTTTGCCGTTTTAAACGCGCATTTCCAGACGGGATTAAGACAAATTCTATCCTGACGGACGGCATAATGTGAAAAAAGCTCACACCCTTAACGCAAATGAAAGTTGTCATTTTTTATCAGGCTTAATGCACTGACTTTCATTCATATAAGACGTTTATTAGGCCGATTTATGTCGAACAGTTAAGCAATGGCATCTACAGGCTTTGAAACTTTAAATCATGTAGTGTGCGAATAATCACAAAACTGATCATTGCTTGTGCCCGCAGTCGATAACCATTCTTTACGCAGCGTCTGTAATCGTTTCCAGTAGCCACCATCCTAACCGATTCTGTTTATTACATTTATTTAACCGCCACTGAAATAAATATCAGGCAAATTGTCCATATGGCTAGTATGACTTCTTACATGCATAATTTCGTAACTCCTTTAATTCATTCTATTTTGTGAGGCATGTCGCGCTTGTTTTCTCGCTTTTGCGCCAGGCTTAATCTGCGTTTTGTACCCCTACAGCACACTCCCTTCAGAGGAATGAAATTATGTGGAAACGTTTACTCTTAACCGCCATGGTCAGTTCAGCACTCAGTGCTTCGGTACTTGCCGCGGATATGACGGTGGGCTTCTCACAGGTTGGTTCGGAATCAGGCTGGCGTTCAGCGGAAACCAACGTGGCGAAAAGCGAAGCGCAAAAGCGCGGTATCACGTTGAAAATCGCCGATGGTCAGCAGAAGCAGGAAAACCAAATCAAAGCGGTGCGCTCGTTTATCGCGCAGGGCGTTGACGCCATCTTCATCGCGCCGGTAGTGCAGACTGGTTGGGAACCGGTGCTGGAAGAAGCCAAAGATGCCAAAATTCCGGTGTTCCTGTTAGACCGCGCCATTGTGGTGAAAGATAAGTCGCTTTACATGGCGGTGGTGACCGCAGACAACGTGTTAGAAGGCAAGTTGATCGGTGACTGGCTGGTGAAAACTGTCGGTGACAAGCAGTGCAACGTGGTTGAGTTACAAGGCACCGTGGGTGCCAGCGTAGCCATCGATCGTAAGAAAGGATTTGCCGACGCCATCGCGGGCCATAACAACATTAAAGTGATCCGTTCTCAGTCCGGCGACTTTACGCGTAGTAAAGGTAAAGAGGTGATGGAGAGCTTCATCAAAGCGGAAAACAACGGCAAGAACATCTGCATGGTGTATGCGCATAACGATGATATGGCAATCGGTGCCATTCAGGCCATTAAAGAAGCGGGTCTGAAGCCAGGCAAAGATATTCTGACCGGATCCATCGACGGTGTGCCGGATATTTATAAAGCGATGCTGGCGGGTGAAGCCAATGCCAACGTCGAGCTGACGCCAAATATGGCAGGTCCGGCTTTTGATGCGCTGGAGAAATTCAAAAAAGACGGCACGATGCCACCAAAAATCATCAAAACCGAATCGAAACTGTATCTGCCAGATTCCGCGCAGGCACAGCTCGACACCAAAAAAGGCATGGGTTACTGATCCCCGCAACCGCCCTTCGGGGCGGTTTTTCATGACGTAAGGCGAGGTAGAACCTGATGAGCACCTCAGATGCATCCGCACTCCTGACACTCAACGGTATCAGCAAAGGTTTCCCCGGCGTGAAAGCGCTGGATAATGTCTCATTTAGCATTCGCAAAGGCGAGATCATGGCGCTGCTGGGCGAAAACGGTGCCGGAAAATCCACGCTGATTAAAGTGCTGACCGGTGTTTACACCCGGGATGCCGGCACCATCACCCTGAATGGCAGTACTATTTCACCGCACAATACTGCCGATGCGCAGCAAATGGGCATCGGTACGGTTTATCAGGAGGTGAATCTCCTGCCAAATATGTCGGTGGCAGATAATCTCTACATCGGCCGCGAGCCGCGCCGCTTTGGCATGATCGACCGCAAGCGTATGGTGCGTGATGCCGATGCGCTGATGCGCAACTACGGTTTTGCGCTCGACGTGACGCGTCCCCTGGGCCATTACTCAGTCGCGATGCAGCAGATCATTGCGATTTGTCGCGCCGTGGATCTCTCCGCACAGGTGTTAATCCTCGACGAACCTACCGCCAGCCTCGATGCCAGCGAAGTTGAAATGCTGTTCACCCTGATGGCGCAGTTGAAAGCCAGAGGAATGAGCCTGATTTTTGTCACTCATTTTCTCGACCAGGTGTATCGCATCACCGATCGTATTACCGTTTTGCGCAACGGCCAGTTTATTGCCACGCGTGATACGGCATCATTGCCGCAAATCGAATTGATCAAACTGATGCTGGGGCGCGAACTGCTGGAGACTGCCTTGCAGCGTCAGGGCAGCACGCTGAAGAGCAATCAACCGGTTGTGTCATTTAAAGATTACGGCAAGAAGGGCACCATTGAACCTTTCGACCTCGAGGTGCGTCCGGGAGAAGTGGTGGGCTTAGCCGGCTTGCTGGGATCGGGGCGCACCGAAACCGCCGAGGTGCTGTTTGGTATCCGTCGTGCGGATCGGGGCACTGCCACCATCAAAGGCAAAGTGCAGCATATTCGGACTCCGGCCAAAGCCTCCCATCTGGGCATGGGGTTCTGCCCGGAGGATCGTAAAACCGACGGCATCATCGGTGCGGCTTCGGTGCGTGAAAATATTATTTTAGCGCTGCAGGCACAACGCGGCTGGCTGCGTCCGATTAAACGGCGTGAACAACAGGCAATCGCAGAACGCTTTATCAAAAGCCTGGGAATTCGCACGCCACATGCCGATCAGCCAGTGGAATTACTCTCCGGCGGTAATCAGCAAAAGGTGCTGCTGTCACGCTGGCTGGTGACGAAGCCGCAATTCTTAATTCTCGACGAACCGACGCGCGGCATTGATGTTGGTGCACATGCCGAGATCATTCGTTTGATTGAAACCCTGTGCGCCGATGGACTGGCGTTACTGGTTATCTCCTCTGAACTCGAAGAGCTGGTGGGCTATGCCGATCGCGTGTTGATCATGCGCGATCTGAAGCAGGTAGCTGAAATCCCGCTGGAGCAGCTGTCGGTGGCGTCGATTGTGAATGCCATCGCCGATGCAGGAGCACAACATGCTTGAATCCCCTATGACACATCCAAAACCTGAACGGCGTAAGCCGAAGTTACCGCCAGGCATGCCGCAAATTGTTGCGCTGATTCTGGTGCTGTTGGTGGATAGCCTGATCGCAAACAATTTTTTTGCGGTGCATATCCAGGACGGTCGCCTGTTTGGCAGCCCGATTGATATCCTCAACCGCGCTGCCCCCGTTGCCCTACTGGCAATCGGTATGACGCTGGTGATTGCCACCGGCGGGATTGATTTGTCGGTAGGTGCGGTGATGGCGATTGCGGGGGCGACGGCGGCCACGTTGACCGTTGCGGGGCACAGCCTGAGTTTTATTATCCTCGCCACCCTTGGCACTGGCCTTGCCTGTGGCTTATGGAATGGCGTGCTGGTGGCGCTGCTGAAGATTCAGCCGTTTGTTGCCACGTTGATATTGATGGTGGCCGGGCGCGGTATTGCACAGCTGATTACTCAGGGTCAGATTGTGACTTTTAACAGCGACAGCCTCGGTTGGTTTGGCAGCGGCTCGCTGTGGATGCTGCCGGTTCCGGTGTGGATCACGCTGCTGGTGGCACTGTTAGTGTGGCTGCTGACGCGAAAAACCGCGCTGGGCCTGTTTATCGAAGCGGTGGGGATTAACCTGCGCGCCGCACGTAATGCCGGTGTAAATGGCTGGTTAGTGGTGATGTCCACCTATGCGATCAGCGGTGTGTGTGCAGCAGTCGCGGGCCTGATCGTGGCAGCGGATATACGTGGCGCCGATGCCAACAATGCCGGTTTGTGGCTGGAGTTGGATGCCATTCTTGCCGTTGTGATTGGCGGCGCATCGCTGATGGGCGGGCGTTTTAATCTGGTGTTGTCGCTGGTTGGCGCGCTGATTATTCAGTCGATGAATACCGGTATTTTGTTGTCTGGCTTCCCGCCGGAACTGAATCAGGTGGTGAAAGCGGTGGTGGTGATGTGTGTGCTGTTGCTGCAATCGCCGCGCTTTATCGCCATGCTGAAAGGGAGACGTCCAAAATGATTAAACGCCATCTGCCATTGATGATTACGCTGCTGGTGTTTGTCGCCGGTTATCTGTTCTGTCTGAGTCAGTTCCCTGGCTTCGCCTCGACACGCGTGATCTGCAATATCCTGACTGATAACGCATTTCTCGGCATTATCGCCGTGGGCATGACGTTTGTGATTTTGTCAGGCGGTATCGATCTGTCAGTGGGGGCCGTTATCGCCTTTAGCGGCGTATTTTTGGCGAAAATCATCGGTGATTATCACGTTGATCCGATTCTAGCCTTCGCGATTGTGCTAGCAATGGGGGCACTGTTCGGCGCCATGATGGGTTGGCTGATTGATGCACTGAAGATCCCGGCCTTTATTATTACGCTGGCGGGGATGTTTTTCCTGCGCGGCTGCAGCTATCTGGTTTCCGAAAACTCGATTCCCATCGATCATCCGCTCTATTCCACACTGTCGAGTCTGGCATGGAAGATCCCCGGTGGCGGGCGTCTTAGTTTGCTGGCGGTGATTATGCTGGTGGTAGTGATCGGCGGGATTATCCTCGCGCATCGCACGCGTTTTGGTAATCAGGTGTATGCCATCGGCGGTAATCTGACGTCGGCGCAGTTGATGGGTGTTTCGACACGCGCCACGACCATCAAGATTTATATGCTTTCCACCACCCTGGCGACACTGGCGGGGATTGTGTTCTCGATTTATACCTCAGCAGGCTATGCCCTGGCAGGATTGGGCGTGGAACTGGACGCGATTGCCTCGGTGGTGATCGGCGGCACCTTGTTGTCCGGCGGTGTGGGCACGGTGCTCGGCACGTTGTTTGGGGTGTTGATCCAGGGTCTGATTCAGACATGGATTAACTTCGATGGCACGCTGAGTTCCTGGTGGACAAAGATCGCCATCGGTATTCTGTTGTTTGCATTTATCGCTTTGCAACGTCTGCTAACGGTAATGTGGGATCGTCAGAAGAATGCGCCGGTTAAGCGTTTAACTTCGTAGTTGTCAGCGTCATGTTTGTTTTGAGAGGTGCGCAAATTTGCGCACCTTTTTTGTTTTGGGGCTTAGATTCGGGGATGCGGTTTTTGGTGTTCAGATTTGTGGATGTTGGGTAGGGGTTACAGGTTTTAACGCTCATATTTTTGAATGTTAAGTGAAGTTGCTGATGGTTCGGTGCTCGGCCCCATAAAGGCCAGCCCGATTGCAAAGGAACCCCGCATCCTTGCAGATCGACCGCGCCATCCCTGGCGCGAACGCTTTGCTCTTCGGGCTGGCCTTTATGGGGCAATTGAGACTGTTATTGCTGTAGTCCGCGCAAACATGAAAATTCTGTTCAGTCCTGGATTAAAAAATATCGCGGCAAGCCTGCATAAAGGAGACAAAGGTGGGCAGTGGAGTAAAGCGTACGCCGCAGGGA
>NZ_JACVUO010000023.1:0-70865 GCF_016625145.1 Pantoea sp. S61 | reverse complement strand
GACACCTGTATAAATAACCGGTAACTGTCAGATCAGGTCTGAGCTAATACACGACTGCAAGATCAGATCAATTCGGGCAGGCTTGAACGCACTCAAGATGGTGTAGACGTTAATGTTCTGATGGAGGATGGTTCAACTTACGCGCACAAGGGAAAATTACAGTTTTCAGACGTGAGCGTGGATCGCACAACCGGAGAAATAACTCTTAGAACCATTGTACCTAATCCAGAACACCGGTTACTTCCAGGAATGTTTGTCCGCGCCCGTCTTAATCAAGGGAAAGACTCTCGGGCAATAATCATCCCCCAGCAAGCTGTCACACATACACCTCGGGGAGATGCCCTCACAATGGTTGTAAACAGCCAGAATAAGGTCGAGGCAAGGAAAATCACTCTGGCTGGTACGATTGGAAACAAATGGCGTATCTCCGGAGGTCTTTCTGCCGGTGAACGCGTTATCGTTTCGGGCATTCAGCGCGTACAGCCTGGTACACAGGTTACCCCTCAAGAAATGTCCGCAGACGACAAATCCTGATTTAAGCACTCTATGAATGGAACATCTAATTAATGTCTAAGTTCTTTATAGACCGGCCAATCTTTGCCTGGGTTTTGGCTACAATTGTAATGCTTGCAGGCGCAATAGCTATTTTAAAACTATCAATCGAGCAATATCCGGATGTAGCACCCACTGCAATACAGATTCAGGCAAACTATCCTGGCGCTGATGCCACCACAATGCAGAATACGGTTACTCAGGTCATTGAACAAAATATGAGTGGCCTTGATGGTCTGCTGTATATGTCATCAAATAGTGATGCGACGGGCAACCTTCAACTTACCCTCTCTTTTGAAACGGGGACGAATTCTGATATTGCACAGGTGCAGGTACAGAATAAACTGCAATTGGCTACCCCTCTGCTTCCACAGGAGGTTCAGCAGCAGGGCGTAACGGTCCGTAAGTCTTCAGGTGCATTCTTCCTTGTTCCGGGATTTGTCGATGAGACCGGGCAAATGAGTATGCAGGACATTGCAGACTACGTCGGGTCGAACCTGAAAGATCCTATCAGCAGAATAAGTGGTGTTGGTGACACCACGTTGTTTGGTACCCAATACGCTATGCGTATCTGGCTACGACCTGATGCACTCAACAGCTATCAGATGACCCCACTGGATGTCATTAATATGATCAAAAGCCAGAATGCGCAGATTGCCGCAGGCCAGATTGGCGGCGCGCCTCCGGAAAAAGGTCAGGAGCTGAATGCATCGATCATTGCACAAACACGCCTAACATCACCCGAAGAGTTTGGCAATATTCTCCTGAAAGTTAATCCTGACGGTTCAAGTGTCCGTTTGCATGATGTAGCACGTATTGAAAGAGGCGGCGAAACTTATCAGTTTGTAGTTAAGATAAATGGTAAACCTGCTTCAGCTTTAGGAATTCAATTAGCCGCAGGAGCCAACGCTCTTGATACAGCAAAAAACATACGGGCAAAAATTGCTGAGCTTCAGCCCTATTTTCCTCATGGACTTAAAGTTGTTTATCCCTGGGATACGACTCCGTTCATTTCCATATCAATTCATGAAGTGGTAAAAACACTAATTGAAGCCGTTATTTTAGTTTTTCTCGTTATGTATCTGTTTTTACAGAGTTTTAGGGCAACGCTCATTCCAACGATTGCAGTACCTGTAGTGCTTTTAGGGACATTTGCGGTGCTGGCTCTCTTTGGCTACTCAATAAACACCTTGACGATGTTTGGGATGGTTCTGGCCATAGGCTTGCTCGTGGACGACGCGATAGTGGTGGTTGAGAACGTCGAACGAGTGATGCATGAAGAGGGGCTCTCTCCTAAAAAAGCCACTCGCAAATCAATGGAGCAGATACAGGGTGCGCTGGTGGGTGTGGCGTTGGTCCTTTCAGCTGTGTTTGTACCTATGGCCTTTTTCGGCGGTAGCACCGGCGTAATTTATCGACAGTTCTCTATTACGATTGTTTCTGCAATGGTTTTATCCGTGCTCGTTGCTTTGATACTGACGCCAGCACTTTGTGCCACCATACTTAAGCCGATTAGACCAGGTCATCTTGCAAAAAAACATGCGTTTTTTGAGTGGTTTAACCGTAAGTTTGAGCAAAGCACTACGCACTATACAACGATCGTTGGTCGTATGATGAAATCCACTGGTCGTTTTCTGGTTATTTACGGGGCACTCGTGGGGGGGATGGCATTACTGTTCATGCAATTGCCGACTTCATTTTTACCCTCAGAAGATCAGGGTGTCATCGCAACACAGGCCATTTTGCCGCCTGGTGCAACGCAGGAACGTACACAAAAAGTCTTGGATGAGATTAATGATTATTATCTCACCAAAGAAAAAGATAACGTCGACAGTGTGCTCACGGTCAACGGTTATTCCTTTGCCGGGCGGGCGCAAAATCTGGGTGTTGCGTTTGTTGGCTTAAAAAAGTGGGATCAACGTCCTGGCTTGGAGAATAAGGTTGATGCTATAGCCGCGCGTGTTTCCAGAGCATTCAGTAAAATCATGGATGCCCAAGTCATTGCGTTCAACCTCCCACCAATCATTGCACTTGGAAACGCCTCAGGCTTTGATTTTGAATTGATTGACCAGGCTAGCCTAGGCCATGAAACACTGATTGAAGCCAGAGACAAATTACTTGAGTTGGCTCGGCAGCATCCGGATGTACTCGCTGCGGTCAGACCAAACGGTATGGAAGATACACCACAGTACAAAATTAACATTGATCAGGAAAAAGCAACTGCACTGGGACTTACGCTCAGCGATATCAATACAACACTCAGCACCTCATGGGGCGGGAGTTACGTAAATGATTTTATTGATAAAGGCAGGGTTAAAAAAGTCTATGTAATGGGCGATGCGCCTTACAGAATGCGACCAGAAGACCTCAACGATTGGTACGTCCGCGCGGGTAACGGGAAAATGGTACCGTTTTCGAGTTTTGCATCTGCTGAGTGGGTTTATGGTTCACCCAAGCTTGAGAGATACAACGGCCTATCTGCAGTAGAAATACTGGGGGCTCCTGTGCCCGGTAAAAGTTCAGGTGAAGCCATGGCCTTAATGGAACAGCTGGCTTCGCAACTGCCGCAAGGAATTGGTTATGACTGGACGGGTATGTCTTACCAGGAACGTATGACAGGGGAGCAGGCACCCGCATTGTATGCGCTATCTCTGATTGTTGTTTTCCTTTGTCTCGCAGCATTGTATGAGAGCGTTTCAATACCTTTTGCAGTGATGCTGGTCGTACCTTTGGGGGTAATAGGTGCACTTGCGGCCGTTACACTCAGAGGACTGGCTAGTGACGTTTATTTTGTGGTTGGGTTACTCACTACTATCGGATTGGCTGCAAAAAATGCGATTCTGATTGTCGAGTTCGCACGTGAACTCAATGAAAAGGAAGGTAAGGGACTTGTCGAAGCGGCTATGGAAGCATGCAGGATGCGTCTTCGCCCCATCATGATGACGTCCTTAGCCTTTATGCTGGGTGTGGTGCCGCTGGCCATCAGTACTGGAGCTGGCTCAGGCGCACAGAATGCAGTAGGGACTGGTGTGCTAGGCGGCATGGCTACCGCTACAATTCTTGCAATATTTTTTGTACCGATCTTTTTTGTCGTTGTGCGCAGGAGATTCCCTGCTCGACAGAAAACAGAAGATTGAGTCGTTTTTTAACTGACCCGGCTTAAGCCGGGTCTAAAGAGATAAAAAAACTTCATTTTCATGAGCGTGGCTCATGTCTCCATTCAAAATTTTGTTATTAATATTTAATCATTAAAGAATTAAAATAGAATATTGTTATTCTATGTAATTATCTAGTTCACCATTTTATCGGGTTTTAAATTTATGCATAACATCATCGATCAGTCTTTTGAGGGTGAAAGGCAACTCTTCGCATTAAAAGACACTATACTGAAAAATGTAATATTTAATCAAGGTGAGTCACCGGTAAAGCAAGCGGGAAATATAAAAGTATCAAATTGCACGTTTGATGGTAAATATCCATTCTGGCACAACTGTAACATAGAGATTAACCATAGTTACTTTAAGTCTGGAGGTCGTGCGGCAATTTGGTACTCAGAACAGGTCAGAATGCATAATTGCAATGTTGAAGCGCCTAAAATGTTCCGCGTAGTGAATAATCTTTACATTGAAAACTCAGTTTTTCCTCATGCACATGAGTATTTGTGGAATTGCGAACATGTCTCCCTTTTAAACGTTGAGTTTTCTGAGGCTGATTATATATTGATGAATGGGAGAAATATTTTCATCAAGAATATGGAGTTGAACGGAAACTATTCGTTCCAGGATGCCCGGAATGTCATTGTCATGAATTCCAACATAAACTCTAAAGATGCTTTTTGGAACACTGAAAATGTCACCGTATTCAATAGTACAATCAAGGGTGAATACCTGGGTTGGCATTCAAAAAATCTTAAGTTAATCAATTGTAAAATATCTGGAGAGCAACCTCTATGTTATGCCAGTAACTTGGTAATGCAGGGATGTGTAATGGAAGAGACTGATCTTTGTTTTGAATACTCAACGCTTAATGTAGATATTGATAGTAATATTGAGAGTATAAAAAATCCAGCAGAAGGGAGAATTACAGCGAAAAGCATAGGAGAGATTATTTTGGATGAACATTGCATCAACCCCGGTGCGTGTCTGATTACCATAGGAGGGAAAGTATATGAGCAATCCATTTGATCAAGAAATAATTAGGAGTGGCACTAATTCAAGCAAATGGGATAATTATAAAGGAGAAGACGTTATACCCCTATGGATCGCTGATATGGATTTTAGAGTTTCTCCTGCCATACAGAATGCTGTTGAGAAAATGGCTAAGCTTGGTGTTTACGGATATTCAACTGTACCTGATGAGTACTTTAAGGCCATTACTAACTGGTTAAATAAAAGATACTATTTCAAAGTTAAAACTGAATGGATTCTATACACAACTGGCGTGCTTCCGGCTCTGTCGGCCATTATTCGAGGTTTGCTGAATCCGGGTGATGGTATTATTATACAGGAACCTGTTTACAATTACTTCAGGTCATCAATTCGAAATCAGGGATGCAGAATTATAAATAATGCACTGTCGTTCTCATCAGGGCGATATGAAATTGACTTTGATGATTTGGAGCACAAAGCAGCAGACAATGATACTAAAGCACTGCTACTGTGCAACCCTCATAATCCTGTTGGACGCGCCTGGACGCAAGATGAATTGAGTAGGGTAGCAGATATATGTCAGCGACATAATATTATCATCATTTCTGATGAGATTCATAGTGATTTAGTTTATGAACCAAAAAAGCACATTCCAGTCGCGGGCCTGTCATCCTTAATATCCCAAATGGTGGTGACGTGCTACTCACCAAGCAAAGGTTTTAACCTTGCTGGCTTGCAGGTGGCTAATATTATATGTGAAAACCCAGAGTGGAGGATGAAAATTGATAAGGCCATTAATATTCATGAAACCTGTGATCTTAACGCCTTTGCAGCAGATGCACTAATTGCAGCATACAATGAGAGTGAAGATTGGCTTGAATTGCTAAAATCATATGTTCAACAGAACTATAAATTTATCACTGAATTTTTCTCTTCTCAGCTACCATTGCTTACTGTTATCCCCCTTGAGGCTACCTATCTGGCATGGGTAGACTGTTCACGAACTGGGTATTCAGGGGATGAATTTGCGGATTTGTTGGAAGATAAAGCTGGAATAATCGTTAATAAGGGTTCAATTTTCGGCGGTGTTGGTAATAATTTTATAAGAATCAATCTTGCTTGTAATATTTCACAGTTAAGGCGTGCATTAAATAGAATAAAGCATGTGTGCAAAATGAATGGGATATAAAAATCATTCCAAATAACAGAGTGTTATACTTAAAGAAAGCATCCCCATTGTATGTTGGTTTAATGTTAGGAAATGGAGGGGTCTGCATGACGTACTCTACGGAAATACCTTTGTGTTAAAAGGAATTAACTGCATATTTCGCAATGCTACGCTCTTATTTTATCAAAATGATTGAGGGCGGGATTATTTTTTTAGACTCAGTTGTTAGCTTCTCAATTTTTTGTTTTTCTGTAACTCACTGATATGCATACGATATCATTTTAGTGTTTAAAAAATAAACAAGTGGATTTATCTTCCAATGACTAAGCATTTTACATTCCTCTCAATGGTAATAACATGTGTTATGTTATAACATATGCTTTATTGGTTAAGGATAAAGCCACTGCATGCCAGACATGGTGTTCATAGGTATAGGAATGGATGAGCATAGGCTTTGTGATAAATCTGAAGCTTAACTGGTAACCGATGAATCATGTGTTTGAGGCCGGATAACTGTGTAAGTTACCTGTTCCTCTTGAGACATGGTTTAACTGATCATTTTGAAAGTGGCTAGGCATCCGCTGTTTTCTTATGCAAACTTCTATTAAGGTCTTAATGTGTTATGGAACTATTTGTTAATAATTTAACAGTTATCGATTTTTCATTTTTGGATATACAGAGAGGATTAGTCGGGGAAAGTCTAATTGTTGATATCAACATCAAAGGTGAACTTGATCATCAATCCATGGTGATGGACTTTTCCAAATTAAAAAAGGAAATAAAGAAGTATATTGACGAGACCATTGATCATGCGCTGGTCATACCCTGGAACAGTCCTCAAGTTTCATTTGTTAGTAAAGCCTTGACAGCAGAAGTAACTCTGCGCACGGATGAGGGGGAAGTTGACTGCTATGTCTCGGGTCCTGTTAAAGCTTTTTGTCCAATTCAGTCGGGGAAAATTAACAGAGACGTTATTGAAAGATGGTTAACCACAAGAATTAATGCCATAATGCCAGCTAATATTGAAAGTGTTTCTGTGTCATTACGTGAAGAACACATCGGTGGTCACTACTATCATTATGCTCATGGTTTAAAAAAGCATGAAGGGAATTGTCAGCGAATTGCGCACGGGCATCGTTCAGCTATCCGAATCTACATCAATGGGGAGCGACACCCCTCGTGGGAAATGTTTTGGGCAAAACGTTGGCGGGACTGCTATCTAATGTCTGAAGAAGATGTTGTTGCTGATTTTTCGAAACTTTCTGTAGGTGCTCAACAGATAGCAAATGAAAATTTGATTGCTTCCGCCTACACCAGTACTCAGGGACGATTCGAACTCCTGATAAGGCATGGGAGAGTTGAAATTCTGCCTTATGACACGACAGTTGAGAGAATTGCTTGTTACATCAAACAGGATATGGTTTATTCGCAACCTGACTTGGGCAATCTTGTTGTTCATGCATATGAAGGTATTGAGAAAGGCGCGATTGTTTAAATATATCGGAGAGGATGCTTTCTCTCCGATATTTTTCTTGATTAAGTGTATTTAAGAGGATTCTTGGTCTCCACTGTTTTTTCTTTGTATGCAGCGGTAAACCATGTGATTAGTTTCTCAAGATGCATTTTTCCGTATAGAGAAATCATACGACGTGTTTCCTGATGTGCTTTATTTTTCATAATATCTAATCTTTGCAGAATAAATTCTTCTGTCAGCTCAATTCTACATTCGTCTACAATACAGTGATGCCATTCTTGGTAGGTTTGAGGGATCATTTTCACTCCAAAATTAAGTCAGGGTTAATGAAATAAGCGCTGCAATTAGCAGTGAAGTGCAGGCCTGCTTACCCACTAGGCTTGCAGCAAAAAAGCATGATACTTCCCGTGCTATAGTAATAATTGTGACCAAACAGGCCATCAAGGTAGAGGCCAGCCAGACAACGATGATGAGTTGTACAAGACTCAGAGAATGAAGAATTAGGCCATTATCTTGGTTTAATACCAGCAAGCCATCTTTCCGCAGTAATGAAAAAACTATACCCGGCAGAGCCTCTGCAGGAAGGTGAAAGAATTGAGCTGCCGGTGCGAGTAAATAGCATATATTATCAATTATACCATAGTAATTCAGCAAGGTGGCTGCAAGGCAGATCAGCAGGAAAAGCGGCATGGCCTGACGAAGAAACTGTGCTACAACATTTCTTAATGCCCAATTCACGGCGCGCCAGCGAGGTAGTTGCAACCAGCTGATATGCATCGATGCTCTTGTTGGCATATGAGCTGCAGCAACCTGCCAGATACGCGTATGGAGACAAGCGGTGGCGAACAGTAAAATTAAATAGGGGGCAAATAATTCCGGATACCCTGCTGCACTGAATATTGAGAGTGTCGCGCCAATTTGATAGCTGCAGGCCGAACCAAAAGCAATGGTGCTGATGCAATTCTTACGGGTGCAATTTGAACAACTCCGACTTTGAATTACCGCAACGACATTACAGCCAAAACCACTCAATATAGGAAGCAGGTCGTCGCCTCTTAACCCGATTTTACTGAGCCAAGGGTCCAGAGAGTTTATTATCCGTTCTTTAATTCCGCTGTCTTCCGTTACGGATACTGAAAGACCAATTAACATGACCACTGGAAAAGCCCAGATAAAAGAATACAAGCCCAGCGAAACCAACCCATAGCTACCGTTAAGCATTGTCTGAACAAGTGCAGGGGCCTGCGAAAGTCGTTCTGCCAATGGACGAATAAGAAACTGATCCGCAACAGGTTGCAATGCATCAGATATATGCCAGGAGAGCCAGACAGGAAATGCATAGAGCAGCGCAATACAAATCACAGAAAGAAGAGGGCCTATATAAGGATGTTCAAACCATGTCCGTTGTGGAGTTTCAGTCGTGACATCCAAAACCGGTATATTTTGCTCTTGATGCCTCTCTGGCTGAGACTGTGCATATGTCTTAGCTAAAAGGCTTAACAGCTGCTGCCTTTCATTTTCATCGGCGTGGCGGGTATCAAGCGCAACGATTGGGGATTGTGTTATTTTGCTGAACTCCTCCTTAAGTGTTTCAATACTTGAGGTAACCTTATCTGTGAATGTCATAACTATGGCCATTCTGCGTTTATAACGTTGCACTATTTGTCGTAGTAAGTCCCATTCAGCGAGCGCGTGTGTAGCACGAATAACGACGATAATGACATCGCTGCGATCTAAGGCTGATAACGCTATCTCTGTGGTCGTATTGTCATCTAGGTAACGAATACCAGGCGTATCAATGAGCCGCCCCAGACCTTGTTCAAGCGTATATTCACGGCAGAATACCGTAGAGCCACGAATATTTCGTTCATCGCTGAGCGCGCTTTTTGTCAGAAGGTTAAAGAGGCTTGATTTACCTGCACTCTCAAGCCCTATGAGCGCGAAATGAGTCATAAAGTCCTCCTTCAGCAACCACAGCTGTCATCCGGGCAGCAAACATCGCCGTAAAGCGTTTGCCAGTTTTCATCACTGATCGGATGGTTGAGTTGCTGAGCAATGGCTTTTGCCACAACCGAGAATCGCTGTCGAAACTTATAGATGAAACAAAAGATATGGTGGTCATGCCGCACTTGTGGACCAACCAGATAGAGACCTGGAAACCGAGTCGAGCCGTCCGCAGGTGACAGTAAAGGGTAACCCGAAGCATTCCAGTCAAAAAAGGGTGCCAATTGTCGTGCTCCACCCCCGCAAATGAAGCCGGTTCCAAGGATAGGGCGCTGGTGGGATAACCATGCCCGACCGTCAGAGGTATGTATCCGGTATCCACCACCTGGATCTGTTAATTTTAAAACAGCGGTGACATCTGCATCTTCATAAATCTCAAAATGGCGGTTGCCCATCACTTTTTGCAGCCGCTGGCGAGTGTAAGGCGAAAGGCTGATACTGGGGTCTGCAATATGGTTATTGGCCCATGGGGCTGAGCGGGTTAGCAATCTGACGTTACAGCCTATATCGAGCAAATTTAATGCTGCATCCACCGCACTCTCATAGCCGCCAATAACGATGTAATCATCCGGTGTGAAATCGCGCCAGCTGTTAACCTGAGCGTAGTGGCAGCAAAGTTCGGCGCCCTCAAAGACATTTTTATCAGGAAACTGATATTCGCCGGTGGCCCATACAAGCACCGGGGTTTCCCAGATCTCACCAAGCGACGAAAGCAAACGGAATTTGCCTTTGCGCGTCAGTGAGACTTCAGTGATATGAGTTGAGGTCAACGTTTCTATATCGTTTGTATCTATGACCTCTTGCAAATACTTCGCGTAATCCGTTCCGTCGAGATGCTCCACTCCCGCAGAGAGCGCTGGTGAACTGTTGGGCGTCACGGCATTCAGGTCAATGTGTCCGTAGGGATTGGCATAAAATGAGGGGGTGATAAATCGGGTCTCTTGCGGCCAGCGTAAAAAAGATCCACCCTTTCATGGCGGTCAATGAGTAACAAATCATTAACCCCAATTTGACGCAGAAGTGAGGCGGTGCCCACTCCTGCGGGGCCAGCACCAACTATCACAACGTCTTTTTGTACGATCATAACTTTATCCTGCACATAAAATGCAACGTTATAACATAACATAAAGGGATTGCGAGTAGTTCCTGTTTACGAGATGTTACTTCACCTTCCAGTGGGTTTTACCGTCTTTATCTTCAAGCTCGACGCCATGCTCTTCAAGCCAGGCTCGAATAATATCAGCACGCTCCCATTCCTTGTTGCTACGGGCAAGTTCGCGTTCCTTCACCTGGTCAGCAATATGGTCCAGTTGCAGCTGATCCAAGATAGGATTTGATTGTAGATAGCGCTCAGGATCCTGATAAAGCAACCCGAGTACCTGCCCCAGAGATCTGAGGGTTGTAGCTAAAGCCGCAGCTTCTTCCGGCTCCTCTGCCATTTTTTGGTTGGCAATTCTGGCCAGGTCAAACATCACCGCTAATGCTTTTGGTGTATTAAAGTCATCATTCATTGCATGCTGAAAACGATCCACCCACTCATCGTGATCCTGGCTTTCTACTCCATTGGCTAAACGACATACAGAGTAAAGGCGGGTGAGGGCTGACCGCGCAGAGTCGACATTTCCCTGAGTAAAATTCAGGGGTTTGCGGTAATGACCAGAGATATAGAAGAGACGCAGTACTTCACCATTGTAGACCTTAAGCATCTCTCTCAGAGTCAGGAAGTTATTAAGAGACTTCGACATCTTTTCCTGGTCAACAGTCACCATGCCAGTGTGTAGCCAGTAATTTACATAAGGACCATCGTGAGCGCTGGTGGACTGAGCTATCTCATTTTCATGATGTGGGAAAATGAGGTCGGAACCTCCCCCATGTATATCAAAATGATTCCCAAGGTGATAACTGTTCATGGCTGAACATTCAATATGCCATCCGGGGCGCCCTGCTCCCCAAGGTGAAGGCCAGGAGGGCTCACCCGGTTTAGCTGCTTTCCACAACACAAAGTCGAGAGGGCTGCGCTTCTGCTGATTAACTTTAATACGTGCCCCAGATTTTAGATTTTCAAGATTTTGTCCGGACAATTTGCCATAGTCTTTCGCCGAGGCTGTTAAGAACATCACGTCCTGTTCATTCGTCACGTAGGCATGACCGCGATCGATTAACCGCTCAATCAGGTTAATAATTTGTGGAATGTGATCGGTGGGTTTTGGCTCAACATCAGGTGGCAAAATATTAAGCGCCGAAAAATCCTGATGCATTTCAGAGGTCATACGCGTGACAAGTTGCTGCCAGGGTTCACCTGTCTGATTTGCACGCATGATGATTTTATCGTCAATATCGGTGATATTACGGACAAATTTAACATTAAAACCTGAATAACGTAAGTAACGCACAATGGTGTCGAAGGCGACAAATGTGCGCCCATGTCCCAGATGGCATAAGTCATAGACGGTAACGCCACAAACGTAAATGCCAATCTGCTCCTTGCGGATAGGGGTGAAAGGCTGTTTTAGCCCTCCATAAGTGTTGGTAAGTTTAATCAATTGACGCACCTTGTTTCCATAGATGAAAAACCGTGTTCAGGCAGAGCACGGCTAAGAAAAAGAGAGTAGAAGATTAAGAGTGAGGAGTTTGATTGCAGTCCGAACAAATGCCAAAGCTTGCCAGTGTCACTTCACGCTCTGCCATTCCCTGTTCGGACAGGCGAGCTTTCACCAACTGCATGGCAGCTGAGAGAACGGGATCATTTTCAATGGGAATAACATGGCGACATTGATCGCATTCAAAGCTACCCATTGAGCTTGTTTGTTTTAACGAAAAATGATGAGTGCGCGCAGAATCTGTAAAACGCTGAACCACATCTATCTGCATCAACCTTTCCAGAATCCGGTAAAGGGTGACACGATCAGGGGAGTTATCCCCGAGCTTCAGAAATAACTCTTCACGACTCAATGCATCACTGCTCTGCTCAAGGCAGGCCAGTGTCGCCAGCATTGCAGAGGTCACCCGCAGGCCATGCGATCGCAATAGCTCACGCCATTTTTGCTCATGTGCAGGAATTTTATCCATTCAGGCACCTCTTTAGTGCAATACAGTTGTGTTTTATGAGATAGATTATATTATCGCAATCTAATTGCGTTAAGTCCAGTGTGCTTGCAGTTGTTCAAGAGCAGTATACCAGCAGGATAAGTGATTTGTCGGGGGCATGTTTAGGACAGGTTTAGTTGACTGCAGATAGCGATGCGTGGTTGCCACCACGAAGTCGGCCCTAAGTCGGTATCAAAATGTGAGAGCTTAATCATCGGCAAGCTATCCGGTTAAGCAGAAAATTATTTGAGTGTAAATGTTATGATATAACATAATATTAAAATTAAGAGATTCTGACATGGTTGAACCTTCAGCATCAAAGCAGAAAAGAGTTCTGGTGATGTCGGCAAAAGACTAGATGACAATTCTATTTCTTCGAACGGCTATCGCACCATGAGCGCAACAAAATGATTGATCACCTTGACTTTCCGTGGAGTGTGCCCGAGCGCTGTAATCTTAATGGCGATGAAACTGACAAAGAGATACGTGAAGAAAAACTACGTTTGCTGTTTCGTCAGATTAATAGTGAAAGTCGGTTATTACCGAAGCTTGATGCTGAATTACAGCTACTCAAACACAAAAATGTGGATAAGCGATACCCCAAAAGACATTAACAGCTTTCTGTTCTCATGTACTGAACGACACAATTTTAAGGAATAGCTTATGACCGCAACGCCTTCTATCTGCCCAAATACAATGGCAGATATCCAATCTTCCTCAACAGAGCTGCAGGGGATTGCTCTGGATTGGGTAGGTATGGAGCAAATCGATCTGCCACTTGAATTTGAGGGGCGGCAGGTCAGTGCCAAAGTTGATGCGGGTATTAACCTGCTTAACAATGAAAAGGCGGCAAAAGGGATCCATATGTCGCGGTTGTATATGTTGCTGGATAGTTTGACTGAAGGAGAGGTTACCCCGCCCAAGATCCGTGAAGTTTTGAATGCTTTTCTGGCTTCTCATGATGGACAAAGCAGCCATACAAGTTTGGCAATAACCAGTGAACTACTGCTGTCACGCAAGTCACTCAACTCGAATCACTATGGCTGGAAAGCCTACCCCATACACATATCAGCTATGGCGGGGCAATCCAATGCTATCCGAATGAAAGTCGGCATTCCATATGCTTCCACCTGTCCAAATTCTGCCGCTTTAAGCCGGCAGGTTGCTCAGTTGGAATTTCGTAAACAATTTGGGCAACGGATTGATCGCTTACCGCTTGAAGAAGTTGTTGAGTGGTTAGGTAAGCAAGGTCTGCCTGCCACACCACACGCTCAGCGAAGCTGGGCATGGGTCGATGTGGAGTTAAAACCTGACAGTCCGACATTCCCCCTGCGATATGTCATTGAATTGTGTGAGATGGCTTTGGGTACAGCGGTACAAACCGTCGTGAAGAGAAGCGATGAACAGGCGTTTGCTCTCGCCTGTGGTCAGAATTTGATGTTTTGTGAAGATGCGGCACGTCTTCTTTATCGGTGTCTAGAGAACGAAAAAGCATTCTGTGCATTTGATATTCGAATAGAGCATCAGGAAAGCCTGCATGCTCATAATGCTGTCGCTAAAGTAAGTTGGAAGGAAAAAAATCATGTTGCGTAAAAATCCCACCGGTCATTCACCTGAGGTTTCAACGAAAGCATTTATTGATCCCACGGCGGTTATTTGTGGCCGCGTCATCATTGAAGACTATGTGTATGTGGGCCCTTATGCGGTGATTCGTGCAGATGAGGTGAATGCTGATGGAGAAATGGAACCTATTATCATCGGTTCGCACTCAAATATTCAGGATGGGGTGGTAATCCACTCAAAAGGTGGTGCTGCGGTAACCATTGGACGGGGAAGCTCTATTGCACATCGCGCCATTGTTCACGGCCCGTGTAAGGTAGATGACCGCGTATTTATCGGCTTTAACAGCGTTTTATTTAACTGTCATATCAAGGCTGGCTGCGTCATTCGCTATAACGCGGTTGTTGATGGTGTAACTTTGCCAGAAAGCACCTACGTACCCTCTACAGAACGCGTCGGGCCTGACAGTGATTTAACCAGCTTCTTACAGGTGGATCCTGCCTCACTTCAGTTTTCAGAAGAGGTCGCTTCAACTAATGTTCAGCTTGTTGAAGGCTATCAACGATTGCGCAATGAGTTTTAAACAGATGAAGACCAGCCGCTATGGCTGGTCTTTCTTGCCTTTAATGAAGCTCTAAAGAGTCGTCGCTCATTAACAAAGAACACCTACTTTTAAAGTTGATAATGCAACATCGTTGCGTTATCTTTCTTTGCACTTATTGCAATGTGATTGCATTTACAAATCAGCGATGCCGGAAACTATTATGTCGGAAGCCCTATATCCCTCCCCAAAAACAATTTCATTAACCTTACCCGATGGTTCACGCAGGGATTTTGCAGAAGGAAAGACGCTTTTCGAGGTGACTGAAACCCTGGGAAAAACGGTGTCAGAAAGTGCAGTCGCTGCGGAACTGAACGGCAATACCGTGGATTTAAGCTTAACGCTTGCGGAAGATGCTCAGGTCAACATCATAACCCTGCACGATAAAGAGGCGCTTGAGATCATCCGCCTGAGCAGTGCATTGGTGCTAGGCCAGGCCGTAAAAGAACTTTACCCCGATGTTCGAAGGGTTGAAGTGGTGCTTAACGAGCATGGTTACCATTATGACTTCCAAATCAAGACCCCATTTACCACGGCGGATCTTGTTCGTATTGAGCAACGCATGTTGCAGCTAATCAGTCATGAAGCAGCAATAGTGACTGAGAAGGTAAAACGCAGTGAAGCTATTGCCTGGTTCGAAGCACAGAATGAACCTTATAAGGTTTCCGCTCTTGACCAGGTAACGGATGACGCGTTTGTACATCTCTGGCACCACCAGGATTATGTTGACGAATTTCCGGGACCTCACGTACCAAATACGCGCTTCCTGAAGCATTTTAAATTATTGAGCGTAGCAGGGGCTTACTGGAGAGGTGACGCCAGTAAGGAGCAGTTACAACGTATTCACGTTACCACCTGGGCGACTTCAACTCAGTTGCTGGGATGGCTTGAGAGCCGGGCGGTAGCTGAGCAGCGCGATCATCGTAAACTCGGGCGCGACCTTGATCTTTTCCATTTCCAGGAAAATGCACCAGGAGCCGTTTTCTGGCACCCACATGGCTGGACATTATTCCAGCAACTTATCCGTTACATGCGTTTGCGGCATGATGAGGCAGGGTATGTTGAGGTCAATACGCCGGATGTCATGGATCGAACGCTATGGGAGATCTCAGGCCACTGGGACAATTACCGCGATAACATGTTCACTATACAGACTGAAGATGGCCGTAGCCTGGCTCTTAAGCCGATGAACTGCCCCGGAGCTGTTGCCTTGTTCAATCATGGCATGAAAAGCTACCGTGACCTGCCGATTCGCATGTCTGAATTCGGTAAAGTGCATCGCTATGAGCCTTCAGGCTCATTGCACGGCCTCCTCCGCGTTCGCCACTTTACACAGGATGATGCGCATATTTTTTGTACCGATCAGCAAGTCGAAGCTGAATGCCGCAAAATTCTCTCTCTGGTGCTGAATATCTACCATCAGTTTGGATTCCAGGACGTTGCCATTAAACTTTCCACCCGTCCGGAAAAGCGTATCGGCAGTGATGATGAGTGGGATCGCCTCGAAGGCGCACTCGAAGCATCCCTTATGGCTGAGAACCTGGAGTGGAGTGTCAATCCAGGGGAGGGTGCGTTTTATGGACCAAAACTTGAGTTCGTATTACGGGATGCTATTGGACGTGACTGGCAGTGCGGAACATTACAGGTTGATATGAACCTGCCCGCACGGTTTGAAATGAGCTATGTGGATGAAGAGGGTTGTTTAAAGCGTCCCGTCATGTTGCATCGTGCTCTTTTTGGTTCTCTGGAACGGTTTACAGGGATACTGCTGGAGCACTATGCAGGCAAACTCCCGGCGTGGCTTTCTCCCGTTCAGGTCGTCGTCATTACAGTGTCTGGCCAGCAAAGCGATTATGCTCATCAAGTCGCTGCCAGTATGCGTCAGCGGGGTATTCGCTGCGAATGCGATCTGCGCAATGAGAAGATAGGTTTAAAAATCCGCGAAGCGACACTTTCTCGTGTGCCATTTATGCTGATAGTGGGTGCCAAAGAGGAAGCGGATCAGCGCGCAACTGTTCGTGACCGTAACGGTGGCAATATGGGCACGCTTCTACTGGATGAAGCTGCGGAAATGTTGGCACTCTGCTGCCAACTTCCCTCTAAGGAATCCGTTTCTCATTAATGCTCTAAGCCGGCTATCTGCCGGCTTTTAATCAATGGTCAGGCAGTCGTCATGCTGCTTCCGACTTCTAAAGGTTATCTGTGAATAACACGCTGATTAAAAACGCCACCCTCATTAATGAAGGTGTGACCAGATACGCTGATGTGCTTATTGTGAACGGGCGCATTGAAAGTATCGCCAGTGATATTTCGGTAAATGCTAATTACGATGTTATTGATGCAAAAGGTTTGTGGCTTATCCCTGGCATGATTGACGATCAAGTGCACTTCCGGGAGCCGGGTCTGACTCACAAAGGAACTATTGCTACCGAATCTGCTGCCGCTGTGGCGGGGGGGATCACCAGTTTTATGGAAATGCCTAATGTCTCACCACCCACAACAACACGGCAGGCATTAGAAGATAAGTTTCAGCGTGCGGCTCAACATTCTTATGCTAACTACAGTTTTTGGTTTGGCGCGACCAATGACAATCTCGAAGAATTACGCGCCCTGAAAGCTGATGAGGCATGCGGTGTTAAAGTATTTATGGGGGCATCTACCGGGAATATGCTGGTGGATAATGAACAGGTACTGGACAAAATATTTCAACATGCTCCCTGTATTGTGGCTACCCATTGTGAAGACACACCACTGATTAAAATCAACGAAGTGATATGGCGGGACAAGTACGGTGAAGATATTCCGGCGAAAGAGCATGCGCATATTCGTTCGGTTGCCGCTTGCCTGAAATCATCTTCGCTCGCGGTTTCACTGGCTAAGAAATATGGTACACGCCTTCATGTGCTGCACATCTCCACGGCTGATGAACTTAAACTTTTTGAAGCAGCCCCAACTCTTCACGATCTTAAGAAAAAGACAATTACGGCAGAGGCTTGTGTACACCATCTCTTCTTTAATCAGAATGACTATGAAATTCTTGGCAACAAGCTCAAAACGAACCCGTCAGTTAAAGAATCATCACATCAACAAGCACTTTGGGACGCTGTGAAAGAGGGGGTGATAGATATCATCGCCACCGATCACGCCCCGCATCTGCCAGAAGAGAAGAGCAACCCCTACAGTTCTGCACCTTCAGGTGTTCCTCTGGTGCAGCATGCTTTACCTGCGCTCTTTGATTTGTGCCACAGGGGCATTTTCACTCCTGAGCAGGTTGTCTCTAAAACCAGTCACGCCGTTGCGGAACGCTTCCAGCTTAAAGACCGAGGTTATATCCGTGAAGGATACTGGGCTGATCTGGTGTTAATTGATCCCCAGGCATCACTAAAGGTCCGGGCTGATGAGCTGCTCTACAAATGCGGCTGGTCCCCTTTCGAGGGCAGAGCGCTCAGCGGCGGGCAAGTAGTCATGACCCTCGTTAATGGCAATGTTGTATGGCGGGACAACAAGCTGGTCTCACCCCCTTCAGGGATGAAACTCTCTTTTTATCGCTAATATTTATTCAGAATAGGTATTGAACATGGACTTTAACTTCACCGGTAATTATCCAGACCGACGTTTACGGCGGAGCCGGGCACAGGCATTTAGCCGCAATCTTACCGCTGAAAACCAGCTCACAGTAAACGATCTTATTTACCCATTGTTTGTTGTTGAAGGGGGGAACCAACGACAGGAAGTTGCTTCAATGCCTGGCGTATATCGTCTGTCCGTTGACCAATTACTGAGGGAGGCTGATGAGATCGTAGCATTAGGCATCCCTGCTATTGCATTGTTTCCTTCAGTTGACAGTGCTTTAAAAACCCCTCTGGCCGATGAATCTTTTAACGAGGAGGGGTTAATACCGCGCGCAATTCGGGCCCTCAAAAGTGCTTATCCTCAATTAGGCATCATTACTGATGTGGCGCTCGATCCTTACACCTCTCATGGTCAGGACGGCATCCTGAATGCGCAGGGATATGTATTGAATGAAGCGACCAATGATGTGCTGATAAAACAGGCAATGGCACACGCATACGCTGGAGCAGACATTATTGCACCCAGCGACATGATGGACGGCAGAGTAGGAAAAATACGACAAGCTCTGGAAGCGCAGGGGTTTGTTAACACCCAGATCATGGCCTATTCGGCTAAATACGCCTCACATTACTATGGCCCTTTCCGTGATGCGATCGGTTCAGCATCGGCGCTGGGTGGAGGCGATAAGCAGACCTACCAAATGAATCCTGCCAACCGGTTGGAGGCCCTTCACGAGGTTGCTCAGGATCTGACGGAAGGAGCGGATATGGTCATGGTAAAACCCGGCATGCCATATCTGGATGTTATTCGGGAAGTGAAAAATCAGTTCGCCGTCCCCGTCTTTGCCTATCAGGTTTCAGGGGAATATGCGATGCATATGGCTGCGTTCCAGCAAGGTTGGTTGATGCCGCAGCCGACGGTGGTCGAATCGCTACTTTGCTTCAAACGGGCTGGTGCTGACGGGGTTTTGACTTACTTTGCAAAACAGGCGGCCGCGTGGATGGCGGAACGCAACGGTTAGTTTAAGACAATGATGGAAATGCTCAATTTTTTATCCAGTCAAAAAGTATCGATGAAGCGTCGTCGCTTTTTATTATCAGGTCTGGCGTTTTGTACGCCAGTCTTTGCTAAAGAGGAGTTCGCAACACTTAAATTTATCCCAGCCCCCCAGGAGGCGAAACCAGCCGGTCATACGAGTCCATCGACAATGGCAAAAAAACCGCAACACGCCGGTGAGACACATGTGAAATGTGTCATGATTGATCCAGGCCATGGAGGAAAAGACCCTGGTGCAGTTGGTCATACTGGCGCAGAAGAGAAACATGTGGTGTTAGAAATAGCGCAAAACATTCGCGTTCTCTTAGAACCTCGTAAAGATATTGAGGTGAAACTCACTCGGGATGAGGATCATTTCATTCCCTTGTATGAACGAATCAATATCGCTCATCAACACGAGGCGGATATTTTCCTCTCCATCCACGCTGATGGATTCACCAGACCCGAAGCGCACGGCGCTTCGGTATTTGCACTTTCTTCTCGTGGAGCCAGCAGTACGATGGAGCGTTATTTGGCTGACAAAGAAAATTCAGCCGATGACTTCACGGACATCGATGTAAAAACCAAAGACGCTGTATTGCAAAATGTATTATTCGATCTTGTCCAGCATAACACCATCAAAGACAGTCTCAGGCTAGGTAAGCATATGATCCAACATATTGAACCAGTCCACCCTATGCATAGCCGTCATACTGAACAAGCCGCTTTTGTGGTACTAAAATCACCCTCAATCCCCTCTGTGTTGGTTGAAACATCATTCATAACAAATCCTGATGAAGAGAAGCTCTTAGGCACACAGGCATTTCGCATGAAGATAGCAGGCGCTATTGTAAAAGGGATAACCAGCTACTTTGATGATATGCAGGCTTAGCTTATGGCGGGTAGTTCATATCAACCGGGGAGAAGTATTTGATAAACAAAAAGCGGATTGCGGTTATTGGGGCAGGAGCATTGGGACTTTCGGTTGCCCGTTCACTGGCTTTGACCGGTGCAGAGGTCAGCATATTTGAACGGCAGTCTATCGGTGCAGGTACCAGCACGACAACATTTGCCTGGATTAACTCCAATGGTAAAAATCCAGAGAGTTATCATTCATTGAATGTCGCTGCGATGCAGGAACATTATGCATTGCAACAACAGGCTCATTCTGAAGGACAATGGTTAATTCGTACCGGGACATATGAATGGGCAACGGATACAGCCCAACAACAGCGGCTTGAACAACGCATCGCTAAGTTACGACAATCGAATTATGCGGTTGTTGATCTGTCTCGTGAGCAGATGAAGACGCGTGTTCCTGAAATTCGCATTGATCCCAGGATCGAACGTATTTGTCATTTTCCAGATGAGTGTCTGTTACATCTCACCATTTTCCTGGCGCACCAGTGGGCAGAAGCGCGACGATTTGGCGCCAAATTACATATAAATGCTGACGTAGTGGATGTTCAGGAAAATGGAGGTAGTGTTGCCCTGACACTTGCTGATGGAACCGTCTGGCAGGGTGAACAGGTTGTTTTAGCTACAGGTCGCTGGTCACAAGAGATCATGGGACGTATGGGCTTAGAGCTGGCGATGATTGATCCTAACCACCCTAATAAAATTGCCTGTGGTTTCCTTGCCCATACCACGCCGCAATTCACTCAGCTCAGTGCTAACCTCATTACGCCGGAGCTTAATGTCAGGCCAGAAGGAGGGGGGCGACTATTGCTCCAGGCGCCAGACCTCGACCACTTCGCTAACCCCACATTTTTTCCAACGTGTGATGGCTTCATCGGCCAGGAAATGCTGAACCGTTTACACCGATTATTTGATAATACGGAGTCGGCAAAAATCGAACGTATTACAATAGGTCAGCGTGCGCGACCGGCTGATGGCCTGCCCGGTATTGGATTTGTCACGCCGTACCGCAGAGTTTATTTAATGGTGACGCACAGCGGTATGACCCTGGCACCCTTATTAGGGAAGTTAGCTGCGGAAGAAATCCTTGAGGGTCACCGTTCTGCATTGCTTAATGATTATGCGCCTGATCGACTGCTAGGAAAATCGTCTGAAGATTTTCCGGCGTTTTCCACCCTTCACTTTCCTGCGGCTCAGTAGATATCATAGCGTTAATGTACTGACTTGTTTAACAAGAGCAACCAAGAGGTTGCTCTTGTTAAAGTTGCGGTGTGTTAAATAATAAATTAATGACCGTGTTTTCTATTTTTAAAGAGAAGCTTCATCAAAAACCAATGCTCATCTAAAAAATTTTACTGCAGCTTGAGTTAATTACTTCAGGCAGGACTCAGCGTAATCCAATTTGTTTATCATCATCCGATGATCCCACCCTGGGCGCCATTTAAAGCAATAGCATCAATGCGTATAAGGTCTTCGGAAGTGAGTAGTATATCAGCGCTGCCGATATTTTCCGCAACACGCTCTACACTGCGCGACCCAGGAATGGGCACAATGTCCCCGCCCTTCGCCAATAGCCACGCGATAGCCAGTTGAGAAAGTTTACACCCCTTCGATTCTGCAATCGAATTGAGCTCCTCGGCAAGTGCAACATTTTCACTGAAGTTTTCAGGTGCCCACCATGCCATCCATTGACGGAAATCAGAGCTTGAATAGGCATCTCTCGGTTTTACTGCCCCACTCAGGAAGCCGCGAGCTAAGGGAGAGTATGCTACGAGGCCAATACCTAATTCGCGCAGATATGGTAAAACCGCTTCTACTCCACGAGAAAATATTGAGTACTCCATCTGGTAAACTGAAATCGGTGCAACTTTCATTGCCCGCTTGATCATCTCGGTGCTGGAGTTAGACATTCCCAGATAGCGCACTTTACCCTCCTCTACGAAGCGCTGCATTTCACCGATTACTTCCTCGACCGGTATTTTCGGATCGTGAACGTGCTGATAAAGAACATCAATAGTTTCGATTTTCAGATTCTGAAGGCTGTTTTCAACGCTTTTCCGCATGGCCTGAAGGCTTGAATCTGGGTTCCATTGTTCGTCGGCAATGCCGAACTTAGTTGCAATGGTTACTTTATCCCTGAAGGGGGCGAGCGCTATGCCAAGCAACTTTTCCCCTTCGCCCCAACCGTACATATGTGCAGTATCGAAATGGGTAACCCCCATCTCGTGGGCTTGCCGGATAGCCTTGACCGATTGAGCATCATTGGTGGGACCGTATCCTACGGCAGTTCCCATCGCGCCATAGCCAATCTCGCTGACTATCAGTCCCTGATTGCCAAGTTTACGCTGCTTCATGTTTTTCCTCTCTTTTTCGATCTTCAAAACGTCAGCCGACGTGACATGGATGGGACGTATGCTTAGTATATGAAGAATTATTCAGATTCGGAATTCGCTTTTGAAACGTGAGATTCACACCACGCTGATCCCCCGCAAAACCCCCCAGCAAAGGCGATCTGCTGAAACCATAGAGGCTATTTTTGCTGCCGCGATTCAGGTTTTGCGCATGGGGGGTTCTTCTGACTTCACTACCACAAAAGTGGCTGAGCGCGCAGGAACTTCAGTGGGTACGCTCTATCAATATTTTCCTAACAAACATGCACTCCTCTATGCCGTTCTTTCTCACCACTTGGGGCGCATAGCCTCAGCCTTTGAAGTTTCCTGTCTGAAACTTGAGTGTCAGTGCCTTGCAGAAATAGGAGAGGGACTGGTAAAGGCTTACCTTAATGCCAAGACGTTCGAGCTAGAAGCGTCTGTTTCACTTTATTCTGCCGTGAGTCACCTGGATGCTTCTGAGCCGGTCCGCGACATGATTTACCGCATGCGTGCTGCGATAAAAACAGTATTAATCAATTTAAAGGATGCATTTTTTTCTGAGCCTGATGAGGTGGCTTTTTTCCTGCAAAACATGCTCAGTGGAACAACCCGTGCGGTGTTTGAAAGTCTGGATAGAGAACCCATTGATTCAATTAGAAAGTTAGAGGCAGACCTCTTGATCATCTGCAGTAGCTATTTACAAAAAAAAGCCTTGCTTCGGTGATATCTCAACCTATCTAAATCCTGCCTAGGATTTTGATGGGCTAGGCCGAACCCGTCTGGAAGGGCAGTGGCACAGAATGGCGCCTTACCCCCCTGATATAACTGGCAACTGTTCCTACTGCATGGCCACTTATCTGGTGCGCGCAAGCAGCCAACCATTATTTAGTAAAATGATGCCCAATCTAGATGATACGGGCGAACATCTAGTGTTACGGAAGCGCCACAGTTCTAAAGGTGATGTGACTGTTAGTCGCAAATGCTGTCGTACATGAGAAAGCTAAGATTGCCGTGGCAATGCTACTAACTGTAAAGTTCATTTTTCCGTTTTATGTAATATTATAACGTAACATAGTCTGTGCTGCTGGGCTGGTGTTTATCAACTTGGTGGCCTTTCAGACTTGAGTTTAAAGCGGTAATTACCTTTCGGAGCAATCATGAATCAAGATAATCGCATTCCAGTCACTGTCCTGACCGGCTTTCTCGGATCAGGTAAAACCACGCTTCTGAATCATATACTCAGTAAACAGCATGGGCTTCGTATCGCCGTAATTGAAAATGAGTTTGGTGAAATCGGTATTGATGATGCTTTGGTTATCAATGCGGATGAAGAAGTCTTTGAGATGAACAATGGTTGCATTTGCTGCACGGTGCGTGGCGATCTTATCCGCATTCTCGGCAGCCTTATGCGTCGACGCGATAAGTTTGACCGAATTCTGATTGAAACAACGGGCATGGCGGACCCAGGCCCGGTGTCACAAACGTTTTTTGTAGATGAAGAGATAAATGCAGCGATGCGACTCGATGGCATCATTACGGTCGTCGATGCTCATCATGTAGAGCAACACATTGATAGCAGTGACGAAGTACGAGAACAAATTGCCTTTGCCGATGTAATTTTACTCAATAAAACCGATCTGACGGACGGGAAAAAACTAGACGTACTTGAGAAGAGATTACGCAGCATGAATGCGCTGGCCAGAATAGACCGGACCGTCAACGCGGAAGTCGATATTCCATCGGTCCTGAATATTGGCGGCTTCGATTTGAACCGTATTCTTGAGGAGCGGCCGCGCTTTCTGGAGCCCGAATATCCTTTCGAATGGGCTGGCATTTACGCTCTTGACGCCGGCGTACATGAATTACATTACTCAGAAGGACCTGACCCCCAGATTGAGGCCTTATTTGTGCGGGTTGCTGATGACAGCGCTGCCACACTGTCTGATTTCGCTGCCAAGGCAGATTTGACGTTTCAGTCGCAAGAGCGTTCTGCTCCAACGACAGGCCCTCTCAAGCCTGCAAAACAGCTTTTAGATTTACCGGTTCCAGCCCAGGGCACACTTTCGTTTACCGTAGAGATTGAAGAAGCCGGATTTTATGCGCTGGCAACCCAACACATGCCTGAAGAGTTTCATCTTTCCCTTCGACGCAACGGCACTGACTTGTCACCCAGTATCTTCCATGCCTATAGCGCTGCGCATAGCCATGATGATGAGATTACCTCTGTTGGCATCACGCTGGAAGGAGAGCTGTCTGAAGCAAAATTCAGCCAGTGGCTACGCATGTTGTTATCAGTCCAGGGGGAAAATATATTTCGCTCCAAAGGGATTCTCAACATTGCTGGTCAGCAGAGCCGGGTAGTGTTCCAGGGTGTTCATATGTTGATGGATTTCAATAGAGATCGCCTGTGGCAAGTGAATGAGCCTCGTATAAGTGAAATCGTGTTTATCGGCCGTGGTCTTGATCGGCAGGCGCTCATTGAAGGTGTGAATGCATGTCGAATTTAACGCCAGTAGGATCGGGCTATGAGCCGGTGTGGTCTGTCACTGAAGGCGAGTATGTTAATCAGATAACGTTCTCCCCTGACGGCAAGCATCTGGCAACTGCCTGTGCGGATGGTAGCGTTGCGGTCTACAGCTGGCCTGAGGGTAAGCGCCTGTGGCGAGAAGTGGTACACGGACTGGGTGCCAGTGCGCTTGCCTGGTCGCCCGACAATGCCACGCTGGTAAGCGGTGGTCAGGACAGCCGAATCATCATTTGGTCAGGAACGACAGGTGTCAAAAAGCATACGCTAACCAGTGGAAGAGGGTGGGTCGAAAAGTTGGTCTGGTCCTCCCAAGGCACACTCGCAGGCATAACGGGTAAGGAGCTGAAAGTCTGGAACAGCGACGGGCTGCTCATTAGTGATTTTATGGCCTCTGAGAGCACGCTCACAGGGGTTGAATGGCAGGATGATGGCAGTTTGCTGACTAGCAGCTATGGACAAGTATCACGGTGGTATCCCACCAAAAGTAAGCCAGTAAGAATATATGAGTGGAAAGGTTCTCTTTTAAGCCTTGCTGTTCGACCGAATGGTTCAATCATTGCCGCAGGCAGCCAGGAGGGGGACATTCATCTCTGGCGCCTGAAAAAAGAGAATGAGTTTCAAATGGGTGGCTATGAAGGCAAAGTCCGGCACATCGTCTGGAGCTGTAATGGTCGCTATCTGTATACAGCTGGTGGAGCGGCGCTTGTAGTCTGGGATTTTAAGGGACAAGGCCCCGAGGGAACCCGTCCTGACTACCAGCTGTGCCACGATGGCAACATTACCGCGCTAGCCTCACATCCTCATCAGCCCGTAGTTGCTTCCGGGGGCGAGGATGGAAGTCTCTTTATTTATGATTCATCGCGTTTTAATGCGCTTGCAGCTGTGCAAGGGGACGCCGCGATAAGTTGTATTGCCTGGCATCCCATTGAGTCAGTAATAGCCGCAGGTACGATTGATGGTGGCGTACATTTGCTAAAAATCACCATGTAAAATCATCTATTGCTTAATATCAGGCTGCTACAACTGTAGATATTAAGTTTATTGTTCAGAGAACAATCAGGATGCAGATGAGCAAATGGCACCTACAATCCTAAGGGTGGCACCATGCTGTCACCCATTCTGTGCTTATCTTCAGCTCATACGCTGTCGGATGGTTCGCATATCTTTATCCAGCTGAATGCGCAATGCGCGCATAAATTCGCGGGCATTTTCTGACAGCGGCTTGCCGGGTCGAAATATCATTAATCCTGCAAAGTTTACTGCGCTGCTGAAGGGGCGGATAACCAAATCCGTGTGCATAAAATCATAGGCAACGATGGGATTGACCAGCCCGACTCCCAGTCCAAGACGTGCCATTTCGCAGATGGTGAGCGAGTAAGGTGTTTCGACCCGCACCTGAAGCGACAGCCCAAGATGATCCATCAGGCGGTTAAGTTGCTGCTGGCTGCTGTCTTCTGGACTCAACGCCAGAAATTCAGTCTGTGCCAGGTCAGCTGGATGAATAATTTCCCTGCCGGCTAGGGGGTGATGTTTCGCCATGACGACTACCCCCTCGGCCTGCAAAAAGGGGGAATGCTCAAGCCCGCCGGGCGGGATCTCGTCCGCCATCAGCCCGAAATCAACCTGGCCTGCCATGACCTGCTGATAAACCTCCCGTGAACTGAGTACTTTGAGGGAGATTTGGATATTGCGCTGTTCAACATTGAAGCTGGCGATGGCACGGGGAAGAAACAGATTTCCAACCGCCGGATAGGCGGCCACCGCGAGTCTTCCCAGTCCCAGTTCGCTTAGAGATCGCAGGCGATGGGCGATGGCTTCCATACCGGTAAAATGCTGATCCACATCGACCATCAGTGCAGTGGCTTCCTGAGTAGGCAAAAGCCGTCCTCGCACGCGGGCAAATAGCTTCAGCCCGGCATTCTCCTCAAGTTTACGGATAGCCTGACTCACTGCGGGTTGGGAAATATCCAGCTTTTCCGCAGCGCGGCTGGTACTACCCGTCAGCATGACGGCGCGGAAGATTTCAATCTCTCGGTACATGACAAGCTATAACCTGTGCTTATAAGGTAAATAATTTCTGATATTGCTGTAATCATAACCATCCCTGAGAATCAATGTCAGCACTAACACCAGTGGAAATCCAAAAAAATGCAATATATCGACCCTGCTAATAAGAAATTCGCCAGTCTGTCTCCTGCCGTTTGGCGCGCCTCGACCGTAGTATTTGATAACTTTGAGGAATTTGCCGCGCGCAAAGAGCGTCAGCCTGATGGCTACAGCTATGGGATTACCGGCACGCCAACGGCGCGCGAGCTCGAGCGTCGGGTGGCCGCGTTGGAAAATGCGCAGCACTGCATCGTTGTACCCTCCGGGCAGGCTGCGCTTATGGTGTCTGTGATGGCTTTCGTTCGCGGTGGTGACCATTTGCTCATCTCAGATTCCTGCTACGGCGCGCTGAAAACCTTTGCCCGCAATTGGCTGAGCCAGATGGCGGTGGAAGTCGAGTTTTATCCTCCGACCATTGATGGTGGGATCGAAGCACTGATCCGTCCTAACACCCGGATGATCTGTATGGAGGCACCTGGGACGGTGACCATGGAAATGCAGGATGTCACGGCAATCGTTGCGGTGGCCAAAAAGTATGGCGTCAAAACTATGCTTGATAATACCTGGGCTAGCCCACTCTACTTCCGTCCGCTCGACCACGGTGTCGATTTTTCGATTGAAGCCGCGACCAAAATGTTTGGAGGACATTCCGATTTATTAATGGGGACTATCAGCATGAATAATGCTGAGGACTATGCGGTTCTACGTGAAACCCAGAGCATCATGGGACTGAATACCAGCCCAGAGGACTGTTTCCTGGTACTGCGTGGGCTGGAGACGTTCCCGCTTCGGCTTCAGCACCAGAGTTCCAGTACGCGAAAAGTGGCCGCCTGGCTTGCGGAGCAGCCGCAAATTCACAGCGTGCTATTCCCGGTACTGGAAAGCGACCCGGGACATGAAACCTGGAAAAAACAGTTCAGCGGCAGTGGTTGTCTGTTTTCATTTATTTTCCAGCCCGGCAAAGAGGAAGCCATCAGCGCTTTCTTTAACGCGCTAAATCACTTCCCGATTGGCGCCAGCTGGGGTGGAACCCATAGCCTCATCGCCTATTACCCTGCAGGTCAGCAGCAGGCACGGGCGTTTACGCCAACCCAAGAAGCAATCATTCGCATCTCTATCGGGCTTGAAGACCCGGACCTGCTAATAGCAGACCTGAAACAGGCGCTGAACGCCTGGCAAATGGCTGCCGGTTAGATTTTTCTTACAAGACGACAGACAAGGGTATAACAATGAAAATGCAACGCCGTGTTTTAGCCCTGGCAACTGGGGCTATGCTTTCCCTGAGCAGTTTTACCGCTATTTCCGCTGACAACTCGCTGGCCAGTCTTCGTGCCAGAGGCGATATTCGCATTGCCAATACCCAGGCCAGCCCCCCGTGGAGCTTTATTAACGATCAGAACCAGCCGGATGGTTATGACGTCGCTATGGCGAAGGAAATCACAAAGCGTATCGGCATTCCTCACATCACTTTTGTAGCGGATACATTTAAAAATTTCGTCGAGGGCCTGAAAACCGATAAATACGATCTGGTGATGAACGACCTGACGCCAACGCCCGAGCGGGAGAAGCAGGTAGATTTCTCAGAACCCTACGGCGTTGAAGAATTCCGCATCTATGTGCTGGACAATAATAAAGATATACATGAACAGCACGATTTAGCAGGTAAAAAGGTCGGTGCCACGGCAGGGACTACTAATGAGTCCTGGTCGCGTGAGCATCTCACCCGCTCTGATATCCTCGCTTATGACAACGGCGGACTTGTCTTTAACGATCTGGCGACAGGACGCATTGATGCGGTGATTTCTTCCTACTTCGGTGGCGAGCGCTATCGCAAGGCAAACAATCTGCCTATTAAAGCTGTTGGGCAGCCATTGACCTATCAGCTCTCTGCCGCTGCGCTGCCAGAAGGGCACAGTAGCCTCAAAGCGGCCATTGACGAAGCAATCAGAGGCATGATTGCCGACGGCACTGTTTCAAAGCTTTCGCAACACTATATCGGGCCTGATTATCAGATGGTGGATGATATCGCTAAAGCCAAAGCCGAGGTCAAATAATGTATGAGCTTTTTCTGCGCGCGCTGCCGCTGCTGAAACAGGCCATTGTTATCACGCTGGGCCTTGGGCTCAGCGCGTTTGTCCTGGGCAGCATACTGGGTATGGCGATTGCTCTAATGAGGAATTCCGCGCTACGCATTTTGAGGATCATTGCCTTCACCTATGTATCAATATTTCGCGGCACACCGCTGTTAGTGCAGATCTTGCTGGTTTACTTTGGCCTTCCCCGGCTGGGCATAACACTGGATCCTATTCCCGCCGCGCTGACGGCGCTGACGTTGTTTTCGGCTTCTTACCTGAGCGAAAACTTCCGTTCAGGCATTAACAGTGTGGATAAAGGTCAGTGGGAAGCTTGCAACGCTATGGGAATGGGGTACTGGACAAGCCTGAAACGTATCATCCTTCCTCAGGCGTTTCGGATTGCCCTGCCGCCGCTCGGCAGCCGTTTGATCGCATTAATGAAGGACACCTCACTGGCCTCCACGGTGACAGTTATGGAGCTGACGCGCGTGGCAGAACAGGTAGGCGCAACGACCTTCCGCTATATGGAAATGTTCCTGATGGTGGGATGCATATACTGGCTGATTAATCAGGTGCTCACCATTCTACAGACCTGGCTTGAGGGCCACTTGTCGAGGCATATGCGATGAACAAAGCAGTACTTAAAGTTTCCGTGACCTCGCTGGCAAAATCTTTTGACCGGCAGCCCGTACTGCGGGATGTAAACCTTCAGGTTTATGCCGGAGAAGTGGTGGTCATTCTCGGGCCTTCAGGTTCTGGTAAGACGACACTGCTGCGTTCTTTGAACTTCCTTGAACAACCGGACAGCGGTGATATAGAGGTATGTGGTCATCACATACGTGTACAGCAAGGAAAAGCGCTCTCTCGAGCAGAAAAACATGAAATTACCCACTTGCGGCAAAAAACGGCGATGGTGTTTCAGTCATTCAACCTCTTCCCGCATAAAAGTGCACTTGAAAACGTGACTGAGGGCCTGATTAGCGTGCGAAAGTTGCATAAAGATCAAGCCAATCAGCGAGGTCACGCATTGCTAAAGCAGGTTGGACTGGCTGAGAAGGCCGACAGTTATCCGGCAAAACTATCCGGTGGACAGAAACAACGCGTTGCAATCGCACGTGGGTTGGCAATGGATCCGGAAGTTATCTTTTTTGATGAGCCGACTTCCGCGCTGGATCCGGAGCTAAGGGATGAGGTTCTGACAGTTATGCGTGATTTAGCCAAGGCAGGCATGACAATGATTGTCGTGACGCACGAACTGAGATTTGCCAGGGAAGTTGCTGACCGCGTGATCTTTATGGAAGGCGGAGTCGTGATTGCAAACGAAGAACCTGAGATATTTTTCGGAAAAAGTTCAAGTTCGCGCGTTCAGCAGTTTCTTTGCAAGTACTAAAGCATAAATGGTTTGGATTGAGTGCATATCTCTATAGGTGTTCACCAATGACGTTAAGGCTATTATTAATGGGGTATGCTTATTTGAATAATAAACCACTACACTTGGAGGTTGCGTATATATAATCATTGCTTTAATGATATGGTCAGCATTACTCGGTTGAAATAAGTTTTTGAGTTCGTCAGCAGGACTTAAAGCGCTATAATTTGATTTATTATCAACTGGTAAAATTACTACTGCTAAATTATATGGCCGCCGCAAGCACGGCGGTCCAGATTCCAATTTTAGTATCCATCATGGCCTGATTGAAAATTATCACCTCTCTAAGGTTTGTCTGTCCCAATAAAATAGGCAGGGACGGCTTCAAGTTTTAAAATTTACAGGATCACCTGAAACAATAATTTCATCACCATCAATTCTATTGTAAAAGCAACTTGTCCGTCCAGTATGACAGGCGCCACCTCCTTTTTGGTCTACATAGAGCAAAACTGCATCGCCATCGCAATCAAGATGAATACCATGTATTTCTTGAGTACACCCAGATGATTCCCCTTTACGCCAAAGACATCTCCTTGAACGAGACCAGTAACAGGCTCTGCCGGTCACTAAGGTTTCCTTTAAAGCTTCTATATTCATCCAAGCCAGCATCAAAACTTCTTTCGTATTGTACTGCTGAGCAATGGCAGCGATTAATCCCTGGCTGTTCCAGGGGATGGCGCTTATAACATCATCTAATGCAAAGCGCTGACCATTACTGGCTTTTTCCATATCATTAAACATGATTTCCTCATTAAAAATGAACTCCTTTATAAGTGAGAGTAGTTTTTCATTATATAACTACCCTCACTAATTTAATTAACCGGATAAATTATTTTTTATCAAAATCCTCCGATATACCGCTTACTACAGGCTTAGACTGGGATTGTCTTCCCAAATCTGTCAACAATCACGCCTGGCATATCACTGGTCATGGTCATACCCTCTTGATAATGAATCACTGAGCGAATGGCCTCACCTCTTTTAAGCAAATCAAAAGCCACGTTTAGAGCCTCGTGCCCCATATTATGGGTAATGTAAGGGTCGACATTAATATCCCCTTTCAACCATTCATCAACCATTTTCGGCAGGCCGGTGCGGCCGAGCACTCCGCCAAAGGCTGAACCTCGCCACACGCGGCCGGTCACTAGCTGAAACGGCCGTGTGGCGATTTCTTCCCCGGCTCCGGCAACACCAATGATGATGCTTTCACCCCAACCTTTGTGGCAACATTCCAGCGCTGCTCGCATCAAGTGGACATTGCCAACACACTCAAAAGAGAAATCGACTCCGCCATTGGTCATTTCCACAATGACTTGTTCGATTGGTTGTTTAAAGTCCGCAGGATTGATGCACTCATGCGCTCCTAATGATTGAGCCAAAGAAAATTTTGCGGGATTGACATCAATACCAATGATCCTCCCTGCACCCTGCATGACCGCACCTTGAATAACAGCCATGCCTACTGCGCCCAAACCAAATACGGCAACAGTATCGCCAGGTTTTACTTTCGCGGTATTACGGACTGCACCAATCCCGGTTGGAATGGCACAACCCATAATTGAGGCTTTTGCAAGTGGAGCATCCTGACTGATCTTAGCCACCGCAATTTCGGGTAGAACAGTATATTCACTGAAGGTACTGGTACCCATATAGTGAAATATTGTCTTACCTTTATAGGAAAAACGGCTGGTCCCGTCAGGCATGAGCCCTTCACCTTGGGTTTTGCGTATGCTTTGAGATAAGTTAGTTTTACCTGATTGGATATAAGGACAGTTTGGGTCCTCTGGTGTGTATAGAGGAATGACATAATCGCCGGGTTTCACAGAGGTGACACCTCGTCCAACATCTTCAACAATCCCACACCCTTCGTGTCCGAGGATACAAGGAAACTTACCTTCCGGGTCACGACCTGACAATGTGAACACATCTGTATGGCAAAGACTTGTTGTCACGATTCGAACAAGTACTTCACCATCCTTCGGACCATCGAGGTCGATCTCCTCAAATTCAAGCGGTTGGTTTGGCGCCCACGCTATAGCTGCTCTGGTTTTCATTACTTCGCATCCATTATGTTATAACATTACGTTAAGGGTAATGTGTACCGTCAGAGGATGTTAGGGGGGGACGCAAAGATGTCCGTTTTAGAGGGGAAAATGTCCGAGTGTTACGGTTGTAGGCATTCCTTCAGACGTTATTAATAACCGAGTGTTATAAGAGTAAAAATTTAATGCCTATGAAAAGTGTTGATATCATCATTTATCCGGGATTCAAAGCTATCGAAGCAGTAAGTGCGGTGAGCGTATTCGAATACGCAAATTTCAGATTAGAACAGGAAAAAAAGCCACCTGTTTATGATATTACACTTAGTGCTCCTAGTGCGGGCATGATCCGATCGGATACTCTGGTAGTTCTTGAAGCTGAAAAATCATTAAGTGAGAATGATTTTCCTGATATTGCGTTGGTAATGGGATCTAGGGACATCCAAAAATCTCTTGTGCAGCAACCACAACTGGTTAATTGGTGCAGACGAGCAGCAGCCAAGCCAATTGAACTGCTTGCGGGCATCTGCACGGGTACTTTTTTCCTGGCTGAAGCTGGGCTCCTAAATGGTTTACCAGCCACGACGCATTGGAGCGCCACTGCTATGCTGAAGAGTAATTATCCACTCATCGACGTAAAAGATGATGCGATATTTGTGAACTCAGACAAGCTTTGGACTTCAGCAGGTGTTACTGCTGTTATTGACTTGGCTCTGGCATTGATTGAAAAAGACTTGGGACACTCCATTGCGCTTGATGTAGCCCGCGAACTGGTTGTGTTTATGAAGCGGCCGGGTGGGCAAGCACAATTCAGTCAGCATCTCTCTAGCCAGATGACCCGACACGATAGTGTTCGCGATCTTCAGCAATGGATTCTTACAAACCTCGAAAAATCGCATTCAGTCGTTGAATTGGCGAAGCGAGTAGCAATGAGCCCCCGTAATTTTACCCGCGTATTTTATCGGGAAGTCGGATGTTCACCTGCAGTGTTTGTCGAGCGTTCCCGAATAGAATTGGCACGCCGACAATTGGAGGAAGGCGGAAAAACTATTAAGGTGATAGCGCATAATTGTGGCTTTAGTTCGGATGAACATTTAAGGCGAGTTTTTAAGCGTAATTGTGGCGTAACCCCGAAAGAATATGCGTTGCAGGTTGTAAATTAAATGATGATTTTTATTCAACTATAGGCAACAGTATTGGTTTTATATCTGACTTGTACACTTTGTGCTTTGATTCGTTTTTTACCCTATTATGGTAGGGGGTATAGATTTATTACTGTATTTTTTCTTAAACTCACGACGCTTAAGAAAGATTTCAATTGTACTAAATCCTCTTGGCTGCATTCTGCGCACAGGAGTATTTAACGCTATTAATAAGCCTGATTCATAACGGTTATATTTTTACGGTAGTTCTCAAACAAATTGTTGCCTGATAAGCTTGTTAAAGCCTAACCACGGTTATAACTATAGGCTTAAATTTACGTCTAAATACACAATCGGAATGGAAGACTTATGGCTGAAAATATTAAAGATAAGGTTATTGTGATTACGGGTGCTTCAAGCGGGATGGGCGAGGCAGCAGCACGTCATCTGGCTGAGAAAGGGGCCCGTGTTGTTGTCGCTGCACGTCGTTTGGACCGTATCGACACCCTCGCAGCAGACATAAATAGAAGTGGAGGCACGGCAATTGCTGTCGTCACAGACGTGACTAATCAGGAAAGCGTCTCACAACTTGTTAATGTTGCAATTGAAAAATGGGGGCGTATTGATGTGCTCATTAATAATGCAGGCGTAATGCCCCTGTCCTTACTCGAACAAACAAAAGTCAATGAGTGGGATCAGATGATTGATGTGAACCTGCGCGGAGTGCTGTACGGTATCGCGGCAGCATTGCCATACATGAAAGCCCAGAAATCTGGACATATCATTAACAACGCATCCATTGCTGGGCATCTGCTTTTCCCGGCCTCAGCCGTATATTCAGCAACAAAATTTGCTGTCAGGGCCCTTACAGAAGGTCTTCGAAGTGAAGTGGCCGGTTACAATATTCGGGCCACCATTATCTCACCTGGAGCGGTAACTACAGAATTACTGGATCACATTAGTGATAAAGATATCCAGTCTATAAACCAAGACTACGTTGGCAAAGTCGGCGTGCCTCCAGAAACGTTTGCTAGGATGGTTGCCTTCGCTATTAACGAGCCAGATGACGTAGGGGTGAACGAAATAATCTTCCGACCTACCGCTCAGGAACTATGATTCTTAACTGAATCCGCGATCCGGTCGTGCCATGGGCGACCAGAGGGCTAGAAAGGGAAGGCAGAGAGGGGGAGTATTTTCAGGACACGCTGACATAAGCAATACAGACAACTTCTCAATCATCTTTCTTTTCCGCTGCCACCTATCACACTAACCAAGATGATAGGTGGCAGAAACCAGCTATATCAACAATTAATCCAATAAAATCGGTTTACTCGTGGATTTTTACACCCAGACAACCGCGAACAAATGCAGGATTAAAATGTTTCACTGATTCGCCAACGTAGCCTAAATCGAGTGAATTTATTTGAGTCATTTCATCATCCGTCAGTGAGAAATCCCAGATAGCAATGTTCTCTTCAATACGCTTGATATTTGTGGATTTAGGAATGACTGTAACACCACGTTGTAAATTCCAGCGAAGGATAATCTGAGCAACGGATTTTTTATGGTTATCGGCAATCGCCTGAAGGACCTCATTTTCAAAAGGCTTATGTCTCCCGCCTCCTAATGGAGCCCAAGCTTCTGGCTGAACGTTGTAATACTTCATGGTTTCAATCGCGTCAGGTTGTGCGAAATAGGGATGTAACTCAACCTGATTCACCATCGGTTTAATTCTGACTGTTTCGCAGAAGTTCGCCAGGACATGAGCATAAAAGTTAGAAACTCCGATCGCTTTCAGTTTCCCTGCATCATAGGCATCTTCTAATGCTCGCCACGCGCTGAAATAATCACGCATTGCCTGATGGAGTAAATAGAGGTCAAAATATTCTAATCCTGATTTTTTTAAGGAGTTTTCAATGCCTTGCTTAGCCGAGTCAAAGTCGGCCATGTCCTGCACCCACAATTTTGAGGTGATAAATAATTCTTCACGAGTACACAAGCCAGAAGCGATGGCTTCACGGACAGCGTCACCAACGGCATCCTCATTTCCATAAACAGCGGCGGTGTCGATAAGACGATAGCCTGACCTTATCGCATTCAATACAGACTGCTTGCATTCTTCTTTGTCCGTCACTTGAAAAACGCCAAAACCAGCCATTGGCATCTTTATGTTGTTACTTAAGACTGTATATTCCACGATTGCAAATCTCCGCTTGGGCAAAGATATAATATTAGGGTATGGAGCTGGATATGATAAGTGGGTGATATTCGATTGCACTTATGAAACTTAATCATGAATGCTAAATGTCTGAAATTCACATGGAGTACTTTTTCATCAATCTTTTCAGAGGAATATGTGAACTCACAGGGAGATGACTGGTTGGCAATGCTCTTAGAAAAAAATTCATTAAAAATTAAATTAAGTTTAATGTTGAAGTTTTATGGGGCTGACTGCATCACTGAATGGCGCAAAGCTCTTCACCTGTCATTTTTATCAATGGCTGGTCAAGGATTATTTGAGGTTGCTCAAAATCAGTTGATATTTATCCTTGATTTATATTGCTGTATCTAACTGCTTCAACAAAGGCTAAAAAAGCTGGGGACATATTCCTTCTGTTTGGATAGTAAAGGTGAAATCCTTCGAATAGAGGACTCCAGTCCCCAAGAACCTCTATTAGATCACCATTATTAATATGATCTTTGACCATGGCCTCAGGAACATATGCTAAGCCAATTTCATCTAAAGCACCGTTCAGAACATGGACTATGCTGTTGGACAATAATGGACCATTAACTCTCACATTAATCTTTTTCTCCTCCTTTTCAAACTCCCATGTATAGATACTGCCAGCAGGAGAATGGCGGATATTAATGCAGCGATGAACTGATAAATCCTGAGGAACAGCAGGAAGTGGGTAAGACTTAAAGTAAGCTGGGGAACCCACAACGGAGAGTCGCCAATCCGGTCCCATGCGGACTGCGATCATATCTTTGCTGATGGATCCACCCAATCGTATACCCGCATCAAAGCGTTCTGTCACAATATTGGTGAAACTGTAATCGATACATATCTCAACACTGATGTCGGGATACTTTGCCAGAAAAGCCGGTAGCATAGGGCGTAACAACCCTTCAGCCGCATCATCAGAGCAGGTAATACGAATATTGCCGGCCGGTTTATCGCGTAACTCACTAATCTGGTTTACTTCACTGTTAATTTGGTCAAACTAAGGCGCAATGCTTTGCAGCAAACGCTCGCCTGCTTCGGTTGGCGCCACGTTGCGAGTAGTGCGTGCCAGCAACCTGACGCCGATACGCGCTTCAAGATTACGAACGGTATGGCTCAATGCTGAGGGGCTGACCCCGAGAGTTACTGCCGCTTTAGTAAAGCTCTGCGCTCGCGCAACCGCAATAAAAGCCTGTAAATCGTTCATGACCACACCTCATTACTGATTAATCCTCACAAGTTAGTAGAAATTACCCTGTATGTGGCGGGTATTCCAATTCATTCGGACAGCGCATTAAAAAAAAGCACACAAGGTTACAGATACTTATTCATCGTCAACCGTACTTAGGGGATTGTTATAGCGCATGAAAAGATTATTGAATTTTCCTCATAACCACATTTTGCCAGAGACTATTCATAAATCTTCTATTCTTTGTAAGGATTAAAAAATTTCCTTTCACCTGCCATTTCTGCGTGTAGCGCAAGACTGCTAAATGCCAATCAGTCCCGTGAGTGGTGGGTTTTTTTAGAGCAATGCATGACCTGTGGGAGCGTACAACGATGGAACTGCACATTAACAACCAGACCTACCAAATTGATGCGGATGCAGACACACCGCTCCTGTGGGTGATTCGTGATGATCTCGACATGACGGGCACCAAGTACGGCTGCGGCTTAGCACAGTGTGGTGCCTGTTCTGTGATGATTGACGGGCAGATTGTGCGCTCCTGTGTCACGCCAGTCGAAAAAGCCAGCGGCAAGCACATCACCACCATTGAAGCGATTGAAAGCAATGATCTGGGTAAACGTATGGTGGCGGCGTGGGTGAAACATCAGGTGCCACAATGTGGTTATTGTCAATCAGGACAAATCATGGCGGCCATGGCGCTGTTACAGCAATCTGCCCATCCTTCTGATGAACAGATTGCGGCGGCTATGGTCAACCTCTGTCGCTGTGGAACCTACAACGCCATCCGGTCGGCTATCAATGAAGTGGCGGGTGCGGGGGATCAGGCATGATGCGCCGTGCACGGGAGGAAATGGAAACGCTGAGTGAACAACCGGCTAATCTTTCACGCCGCCGTTTTCTGGTGGCTACCAGCAGCCTGGCGGGTGCCTTTGTGCTGGGCGTGGGATTACCGATTGGACAGAGTCGTGCGCAAACAGCGGTAAATGCACTGCCTGCCGGTACGCGTGTGCCTGCTTTTCTCGAGATTCGGCCAGACAGCTCAGTGCGTTTTTTATCCCCGTTTATTGAAGGGGGACAGGGCATTTTCACAGCGATGGCGCAGATTGTCGGTGAGGAATTAGATGCCGACCCGGCGACCTTTGTGGTCGAGAATGCGCCAGCAGGCTCCGATTATAAAGTGATGGACAGTGGGATACGTATTACCGGAGGAAGCCAGTCTGTCCGGTCTAGCTATACCACCATGCGGCGTCTTGGCGCGCTGGCTCGACAAATGTTGCTTCAGGCTGCTTCGGCGGAACTCTCCGTTCCGGTGGATCAACTTCATACCGAGCCGGGCCGCGTAATCCATGCGTCGTCCGGGCGTTCAGTCTCTTATGGCGACCTGGCTGCCCGTGCACGGGATGTGCCCGTTCCGCCTGTAGACACCATCAAACTTAAGGACCCCGCGCATTTTCGCTGGATTGGTAAACCGGTACAGCGTCTTGATATGCATGAGAAATCAACCGGGCAGGCCATCTACACCATTGACAGTCGAGTAGAGGGCATGCTGCATGCAGCCGTACAACATGCCCCGCGCCTTGGACTGAGTGCCGGTGAGATCCGCAATGAAGCGCAGGTCAAGGCGATGAAAGGCGTGCACTCTGTACATGTGCTGCCTGGCGCTGTCGCCGTGGTGGCTAAACGCTGGTGGCAGGCAAAACGCGCCGCAGAAACCTTGCAGGTGGTGTGGAACGAACCGGAAAAGCCAGACGGGAATTACATGCCAGCTGATTTTTCCTCTGATGCCTTTATTACAGCTTTGGCACAGCAGCCCGGCCAGGGTGAGGACGCGGAAGTGAAAGGGGATATCGCCCAGGGGATGTCTGCGGCGAAAACCACACTGAGCGCCACCTACCACAGCCAGTATCTCAATCATGCGCAACTTGAACCCCCTTCGGCGCTTGCGCGCTTTAATGCGGATGGCTCACTGGATCTCTGGCTCCCGAATCAGGCACCTGAGATGTTTCAGGCTGATGCTGCCAAACGTACCGGGCTTGATCCAGAAAAAATCAGGATCCATTCGCCCTTGCTGGGCGGTTTTTTTGGCCGCCATTTTGTCTATGACACGGCGATGGTGTATCCCCAGGCGATTGCGCTCGCCAAAGCCGTGGACCGGCCTGTCAAACTTATCTGGAGCCGTGAAGAAGAGTTTCTGCGCGATACCCACCGACCTGCGGCGGCGGTGCGATTTAAGGCGGGCCTCGATGCCGAGGGCTATCCCATCGCGCTGGAGGCGATCAGCATTTGTGAAGGGCCGACGGAAGGTATCGCAGGTCAACAAGGGGCGAAACTCGATCCCACCGCAGTAGAAGGCCTGGCGGGTAAGTCCTATGCCATTCCCAACGTGCGCATTGCGCAAATCTATAATAAGGGACCGGTTAAATTGGGCTACTGGCGTTCGGTGGGTAACTCGATGAATGATTTTCTCTACGAGTGTTTCCTCGATGAGATCGCAGAGAAGAGCAAGCTCGACCCGTTTGCGCTCCGACTGCGTTTGCTGGAGGGCAATCAACGGTTGACCACCTTGTTGAATGCGGTGGCTGAGCTATCCGGCGGCTGGCAGGCAGGTCCTTACACCGCATCCGACGGCAGCCGTCGTGCACGCGGTGTTGCCATGGCGTCTCCTTTTGGTACGGAAGCCGCGGCGATCGCGGAAGTGTCCATCGAAAACGGCCAGGTGGTTGTGCATCAGGTTTGGGAGGCAATCGATCCTGGCAGCATTGTGAACCCAGCGATTGTTGAAGCACAGGTCAACAGTGCGGTGGCGCTTGGACTGTCTCAGGTACTGCTTGAAGAGAGCGTCTATGAAAAAGGGCAGCCGGTGGCGCGTAACTACGACATGTATCCGATTTTACCTCCCTCACGTATGCCAAAGGTGCAGGTGCGGATCGTGGAAAGCGGCGCAAAAATGGGCGGCATTGGCGAACCGCCACTGCCCGCGGTGCCACCTGCTGTGGCTAATGCGGTTTCGCGACTCACTGGCGAACGCGTTCGCTCTATGCCTCTTTCACGTCTGAAATTTAGCTAAGCCTGCCACGGCTAAAGGGAATGAACCATGAAAATGAAACGGCTTAGCCTGGTGCTGGCAGGTCTGGTGTGCGTGGCCGCTGTGGTCACTGTATGGCTAACGCGCCCACCCGCTTCAACGTTTGATCATGACACTGCGGCAACGACACTGCCCTCCGCCGACCTGATTAAGCAGGGGGAGTATGTCGCTCGTCTGGGTGACTGTGTTGCCTGCCACAGCACGCCGGACAGTGCCCCTTTCAGTGGTGGTCTGGCGATGGCAACACCGGTAGGAAAAATCTTCACCACCAATATTACGCCGGATAAAGAGACCGGTATTGGCCGCTATACGCTGGCCGACTTTGATCGCGCCGTCCGTCACGGCGTCGCGCGGGATGGGCATCGTCTCTATCCCGCGATGCCTTTCCCGTCTTATCAGAAGTTTTCGGATGACGATATTGCCGCGCTGTATGCTTTCATGATGCAGGGTGTCAAACCTGTATCACGTCAGAACAGGGCGTCTGAAATCCCCTGGCCGCTGAATATGCGTTGGCCGCTGGCATTGTGGAGTGCGGCTTTCTCGCGTGGTGGCCCTTATCAGCCGCAAGAGAACCAGGATGCACACTGGAATCGGGGGGCTTACCTGGTTGAAGGCCCAGGCCATTGTGGTAGCTGCCATACGCCACGTGGTCTGGCTTTTAATGAGAAAGCGCTGGATGCCAGCAGTGATGATTACCTGGCCGGTGCATTACTGGACGGCTGGTACGCCCCCAGCTTGCGTAATGATGCCAATACCGGCATCAGCCGCTGGAGTGAACAGGATGTCGTCACATTCCTCAAGCAAGGCCGTAACCAGCATGCGGTGGTGTTTGGCTCGATGGCGGATGCGTTTAATAACTCCACCCAATTTATGAGCGATGACGATTTAAAGGCAATCGCCCACTACCTGAAAGCCCTGCCACCCGGAAGCAACAATGCCGGCAATCAGTGGCAGTATCCCGAGGCGGCTAAATCCGCTGTGAGTGACCACCCCGGCAGCCAGGTCTATATGGCTCGCTGCAGCAGTTGCCATGGTGCTGATGGCCGTGGGCAGGCACCGTGGATCCCGCCACTGGCGGGCGCTACGTCGATGCAGGTGGATCCGTCATCCTCAATCAACGTGGTGCTGAACGGCTCTGCGCGTATTGTGGCAAATGGCTTACCGGATGCCTATCGCATGCCGCCTTACCGTAAGCAGCTTACCGATCAGCAGGCCGCTGACGTGCTGAATTTCATCCGCTCGTCCTGGGGCAACCAGGGAACGAAAGTTGAAACCAAAGCGGTGACGGATATGCGAGAGAAGACCGATCCGGCGAGCAGTAGCGTCATTATTTTACAAATGCGTTGAGCAATGATGCGCTGCCATACTGTTGCTGCATTCAGCGTAATGCAGCTTCTTAACGCCCTAACCGGAGAAGTACATGCATCATCTTGATGTGCAGGTTTTGAACGCAACGCTGGCATGGGTTGAGGAGCAGCCAGTGTGGCTATGTACGGTCCTCAGTACTTTTGGATCGTCACCGAGACCGCCTGGCGCAATGATGGTGATCAGAGGTGATGGCCGCTATTGCGGATCATTGTCTGGCGGTTGTGTGGAAGAGAGCTTTATCGCCCGTATTGGCGACGATCTTTTTTCCTCGCCCAGTCAAATTGTGCGTTATGGTGACGGCGGCTTTGAACCGGACAGAGCGTTACCCTGCGGGGGGATCGTGGATATCCTGGTTGAAAAACTGCTACCGGGGAAAGAGACGCTCGACTACCTACGACAGATGTATTCAGCGCTGACGGGGCCGCATTCCGTGATTAAGACGCTGAAGTTGCCCGAACCGTGCCACTCGCTTCAACCCGGGACGTATCTGAGTCGGACGCATACGCAAGTGCAGGGGACGGAAGTCGTGCTGACACTGTGTGCCCCTCCCAGAGTGGTCATCGCTGGACTCTCCAGCGTGGCGCTTTACTGCGCTAATTTTGCACAAGCGCTGGGATTTGAAACACTGGTGTGTGAGCATCGAGAGGACGTCTTGCTGAACCTGGGGGATGAGCTTGAAGCATCTGTCACGTTAATCAGGCAGTTTCCCGCGACTTATCTTGAGCGCGAAGGTTGCCACTCAGGCACTGCTATTCTCTCCCTTACCCATGACCCGCGCATTGACGATCTCACGATGATGGAGGCAGTTAATTTGCCAGCTTTCTATATAGGGGCCATGGGGTCGCACAACAACAGCCTGCGGCGTAAAGAGCGGCTGGTCAGGATTGGCGAGCTTCATCCTGAGCAAATTGATCGCATACATGCACCGGTGGGTATGGATATTGGTAGCAAAACACCCGCTGAAATTGCGCTATCCATTCTGGCCGATATCGTACGTCATAAAAATGGCCTGGTGGACGCTCAGCAGCAGAGGGAAGGCGCAACGTGAACCTTATCATTCTGGTCATGGCGGCAGGCTACAGCAGTCGCTTCAGGCAGTCCGGCCAAGGGAATAAACTCGCTGCGATAATGCAGGGCAAGCCGGTGCTTCAACATACGCTGGATAACGTGCGTGCCACTGGTTTTGACTTCTGTGTGGTGGCTCGACCTGAGGACCTTGAACTGCATGGTTTCATGGCACAGGAACGCATCGTGACCTGCTCAAGTGAGGGACTGGGGGAATCTATTGCTGCTGGCGTTTCCGCTACAGCAGAATATGACGGTTGGCTGATAACCCTCGCGGATATGCCTTTTATCACGCCATCCAGCTATCAGAAAGTTGCGCATGCGCTGCGCAACTCACCCCTGGTGCGTGCACGAATAAAGGGTATGCAAGGCCATCCCGTCGGCTTTCAGCAATCCTTCTATCCGCAGCTTTGTGCATTAAAGGGTGACAGAGGGGCGAGGGAATTGCTGAATGCTGATGCTCTCACGGTAGTTGACTTATCAGACCGCGGCTGTATCACGGATATTGATACCGCTGAAGATCTGACGCGGTGTAATCAGGATCCTTACTTATAAGAATATGAGGCAGACCCGCTGCAAGGTCTTTTTGACAGTACAGCGGGTTAGTGTATTCGGGTAACGCTAAGCGGTCTGAGGTAATGCCTCCAAGAGTTTATCCAGCTTGACTGGATAGTCTCTGACTCTGACACCCGTCGCGTTGTAGATGGCATTCGCAATGGCCGCCCCGACACCGCATAATCCCAGTTCACCTACGCCTTTGGCTTTCATCGGCGAAGAAACCGGGTCGGTATCTTCAATAAATATGACTTCCTGTTCGGGAATATCAGCATGAACCGGCACTTCATACGCTGCCATATCGTGATTGACAAAGAATCCTAAGCGGGTATCCACCGCGAGTTCTTCCATCAGGGCGCCGCCTAATCCCATCGTCATCGCACCGATGACCTGACTTCGCGCGGTTTTCGGGTTGAGTATTCGACCAGCTGCACAGACAGCCAGCATGCGGCGTACCCGCACTTCACCGGTGTAGATATCCACCGCCACCTCGGCAAAATGCCCGGCAAAGGTGGATTGCTGATAGTGCTGATCGAGATCGCCAAACTCAATCGTATCTTCTGCCGTCAGTGTGCCTTTGGCCGCCGCCGCAGAGAGCGGGACGCTGTGGTTGCCTGAGCGAACCTGCCCTTCCACAAACTCAGCGTCATCAGGATTGATGCCCAGTGCTGCCGACACCTGCTCACGCAGCTTCACACAGGCGGCATAAACGCCGGCTGTTGAGGTATTCGCGCCCCACTGACCGCCCGATCCTGCAGATACCGGGAAATCTGAATCTCCCAGTTTCACCGTCACTTGTTCGACAGGCACGCCCATCATTTCTGCTGCCGTCTGGGCGATGATGGTATAACTGCCGGTACCGATGTCCGTCATGTCGGTTTCGACGGTGACGACGCCTTGTGCATCCAGATGCACCCGTGCACCGGAGGGGGCGAGAAGATTGTTGCGGAATCCAGCGGCCACGCCTAAGCCCACCATCCAGCGCCCGTCCCTTACATGCGCAGGTATCGAGTTGCGCTTTTGCCAGCCGAATTTATCTGCACCCGTGCGTAGACACTCAATCAGCTGGCGGCGTGAGAAGGGGCGTTGGGTATCGGCGGGATCAACCTGAGTATCATTTAGGATGCGGAATTGTACCGGATCGATACCCGCTTTCTCTGCAATCTCATCTATGGCAATTTCCAGCGCCATTAATCCCGGCGCTTCACCCGGTGCCCGCATCGCATTACCTTCCGGCAGATCAAGCGTTGCCAGACGCAGGCCCGTCAGACGGTGGGCTCCGGCATAGAGGAGTTCTGTCTGTTGTACGGCGGTCTCAGGCGTACCGTCCGGTAAGTTACCCGACCAGCTGATATGAGAAATGCCCGTGATATGCCCGGACTTGTCGGTACCAATGCGAATATGCTGGTTCGTCGCAGGTCGATGGGTGGTGTTATTAGGTATCATTGGCCGGGGCAGCATCACTTTCACTGCGCGTTTTACGACACGCGCACCTAAAGCAGCCAGCAGGGCATCACTGCGCAGAAACAACTTCCCGCCAAAACCACCGCCAATATAAGGCGACAGCACCCGCACTTTTTCCAGCGGCAGGTTCAGGGTCTTCGCGAGATCAGTTCGACACCAGTTAATCATCTGATTTGACGTCCAGACCGTTACCCTGTCCCTATCCCACAGGGCCATTGAAGCATGAGGTTCCATGGCCATATGGCTTTGATCCGGCGTGGTATAGGTCTCGTCCAGCACAAACGCTGCTTCGCTCAGGGCTCGTTCTGCATCGCCCACGGTTTTATCCGGGGTATCTTCCGGTGCAGAGGTGACGTAGGGTTTCGCATCCTCGAGGCTGTAAACGCCTTCTTCCTGCTCATAGCTGACCTCAACCAGCTGGGCCGCGGCACGTGCCTGTTCAAACGTTTCAGCGACAACTAGTGCCACAGCCTGATGGTAATGTTCGATATGATATTCAGCCAGCAACGTTGCCGTGTTCATCTCCCCCTTACCGAGTTTTCCCGCGTTTTTAGCGGTGATAACGCCTAGTACGCCCGGTGCGCGTTCAGCGGCTTCGGTAATGAGTGAAGTGATTTTTCCTTTGGCAATCGGGCTCCCCACCACATATCCATACGCGACATCGGGCGCTTCATCATGCCATTCATACGCGTAAGGCGCGCTACCGGTGGTTTTGAGCGGACCATCAATGCGATCAAAGGGACGTCCCACGTATCTGAGCTGGTCGATAGGATTGGTGCCGGCAGGTTTCTCAAATTTCATGGCTTTGCCCTCGCTTCTGCCAGTACCGAAGCCAGGGTGCGCTTCGCCAGTACCAGCTTAAATTGGTTATCTGCCATAGGTTGCGCATCCTCAAACAACTTATCAAAAACCGGCTGAGTACCATTAGGCAGTTCGCTGTCTGCCGATGTCCGCCGCCAGGGCTGGTGTGCCACACCGCCCACGGCGATCCTTCCTGAGTTATCGCGGTGTACGATAGCCGCAATGGAAACCAGCGCAAAAGCATAAGAAGCGCGGTCGCGCACCTTACGGTAGATGTGCGTGCCTCCCACCGGCGGCGGCAGTACCACTGCGGTAATCAATTCGCCAGCGTTAAGCACCGTTTCAAGATGAGGCGTCTGACCCGGAGCGAGGTAGAATTCATCGATTGGAATAGCGCGCTCGCTGCCATTTGGGCTGACAGTTTCGATGGTTGCATCCAGCAGTCGCATTGCTACGGCCATGTCGCTGGGATGGGTCGCAATACAATCGTTACTGACACCCACCACGGCATGATGACGACTGTACCCCCCGATCGCCGCACAGCCGCTGCCGGGCTGACGTTTATTGCAGGCCTGATTGGTGTCATAGAAGTACGGGCAGCGCGTGCGTTGGAGCAGATTTCCTGCGGTCGTGGCCTGATTACGTAACTGACCGGACGCCCCCGCAAGCAACGCGCGTGAGAGAACCGCGTAGTCCCTGCGCACCCGCATGTCTGCGGCAAGATCGGTGTTACGCACCATCGCACCGATACGCAGTCCACCTTCCTGGGTTGGCTCAACCTTATCCAGCGCTAAACCGTTCACATCAATAAGATGAGCGGGGGTTTCTATCTCCAGCTTCATTAAATCCAGCAGATTGGTGCCGCCAGCAATAAACTTTGCGCCGGGATTTTTTTGTGCGCGGGTGGCGGCTTCTCGAGGAGAGGTGACTTTTTCATAGCTGAAGGCTTTCATGATGTCTGGCCCTCCGCATAGTCTTCAATGGCGGCGAGGATATTAGCGTAGGCCCCGCAGCGGCAGATATTCCCGCTCATGCGCTCGCGAATTTCATCTGCATGCCGTGTTGGCTGCTCCAGCAGATCTGAGGAAACGTGGCTGGGGATCCCGTCTGCAATCTCTTTAAGTACTGCCACGGAAGAGCATATCTGTCCCGGCGTGCAGTAACCGCACTGATAGCCATCATGTTTGATGTATGCAGCCTGTAGCGGGTGCAGGTTGTCAGGCGTTCCCAATCCTTCAATGGTGGTGATCTCTGCATGCTGCTGCATCACCGCCAGTGTAAGGCATGAATTAATGCGTCGCCCATCTACGATAACGGTACAGGCACCGCACTGGCCATGATCGCAGCCCTTTTTGGTCCCGGTGAGATGCAGGTGTTCGCGCAGGGCATCCAGCAGAGTAGTGCGGGTATCCAGATGCAGTGACCGCTCCTTACCGTTCACATTTAAGGTCACCGACATCATGGCGGGTGGTGGTGGTGTGGTCGCTAATCCATGCTTACCCAACGCGGCAACGGATGAATCACTGGTCGCGGTTGCAGTGCTGGCTTTATCGTTATCCTGCTGGTGGTTAACATTGTGTGGGGTGCTCATACCCGGCCTCCAGTAAAAAAAGTAGGGTGCCTAAGGCACCTCTGTTTATAAGGTTTTTTGGAGTTCTAAGCATAGACGTCAATTTGGCATTGCGGGCTGGCCGGGTGTTGGTGCAACACCGATTTCAAATCTTCCTCAGGCTATGTACTGAGGAAGGTTGCAATAGACTAAAGGGAGGCTTCCGGACTGCGTCCAGAAGTCCGGCTATATTCCTGTTTTGAATTCTCTTCAGAGAATTCTCCACACCATCGTGAAACGACCACCGTGGCTACGCTGTTGCCAATAGTATTGCAGGTGGCGACAGCCATCGACATAAAGCGATAAACGCCAAAGATCAGCGCCAGACCCTCAACCGGTAAATGGCCCACAGTTGCTACTGTCGCGGCAAACACCACGAAAGTCCCGCCAGAGACTGCGGCGGCCCCTTTCGAGGTTACTAACATTACGGCCAGAATCCCTAATTGTTGCTGCCAGTTCAGGTCGATGCCATAGGCATTAGCAATAAACAGCGTACACATCGACATGTAAATACTGGTGCCGTCCAGGTTAAAAGCGTAGCCAGTCGGCAGGATTAAGCCAACACTCTGACGCGAGCAGCCATATCGCTCCAGCTTATGCAGCAAGCGTGGCAGGGCGCTTTCTGAGGATGCGGTGCCCAGCACGATGAAAATTTCATCTTTGATGTATTTGAGAAAACGCATCAGACTGAAGCCAGAGATACGGCACATTGTTCCCAGCACGACAACGATAAAGAAAGCAACGGCGACATAGAACATCAACACCAGATTTAGTAGCGACAGCAACACCGCGCTGCCGTTGCTACCAACAGCGTAGGCCACAGACCCGAAGGCACCGAGTGGTGCCAGGCGCATGATCAGGTTGATAAATTCAAAGAAGCATTCGGAAACACGATTCATGCCATTCTCGATCACGTTGCGTTTTTCGTGGTTCAGCGCCAGCAAGGCAAAACCAAAGATGATGGAGATCACCAGCACCTGCAATAACTGGCCGCTGGCAAAGGCGCCAATGAAGTTGTCAGGGAAAATGGCGTAGATGAACTCCATGGTGCTGGATGGCGCGTGGCCTTTTGCCAGCGTGGCGTTGACAGCAGAGGTGGCAGCCGCACTCACACTGCTGCCCATTCCCGCGCCGATATTCACCAGATTGGCCCAGCCAAGCCCTAACGCCAGTGCCAGCGTGGAGATTACTTCGAAATAAATCAGCGCGCGTACGCCAATTTTGCCTACTTTTTTAATATCGCCTGCCGAAGCAATGCCGTGTACCACAGTGAAAAAGATCAGCGGTGCTACGGCAGTTTTAATCAGTTTCAGGAAGATATCGCCGAGGATTTTGAATTTCACCGCGAACTCGGGTAGGGCGAAGCCCAGCATAATTCCCAAAACCATGGCGGCGAGCACCTGAAACGTCAACCCTTTCCAGAACGGTTTTACTGTAGACATGGCATAGTTCTCTTATTGGCAGGTAGGGTACAGGGCAGTGCACTGCCCTTATCGATTTTTTAGTGGTTAATTTTGGAGGAAGCCAGCAGGGCACGATCAACCATCACTGGCGCCAGTCCGGTGTAGTTGCCCGGTTCAGTCAGGGCCTGTAATTCCGTTCTGCTGAGCCTGGCGGTGACAGTCTCATTACCCAACAACGCATCCAGTAATGAGATATTTTGGGTATTGGCGATGCGGCAGGCGTCATACACCACATCATGTGCGGTCTGCCGTCCTAACTGAGGTGCCAGTCCCATCATCACTGCTTCAGCAACGATCAGACCGCGTGTCATGTCGAGGTTTTTGCGCATGTTGTCGGGTTTCACTTCCAGGCCGTTCAACATATACACCGCCTGCTCAAGCGCAGCGCTGCTTAGCATGAACGATTCAGGGATTGCGACCCATTCCGCCTGCCATGGCCCGGTAGAACGTTCGAAATCCTGCACCATGGCGTCCAGCATCAAGCCGGCGTGCTGGCGGACGCCTTTCGCTGCGGCATAGATAATTTCGCAGGAGATCGGATTGCGCTTCTGTGGCATGGTGCTGCTGGCACCACGACCTTTAACAAAGGGTTCATAGGCTTCGCCCAATTCGCTGGTCATCATCATCATGATATCCAAAGCTACTTTTCCGAGTGAACCGGTTACCAGACCGAGGAAATTGAGGGTTTCAGCGAAGCCATCGCGAGCAACGTGCCACGTGGAATGCGGTACGCCTAAATCGAGTTCTTCCATCATGGCTTGCTGCACCTCAAGCCCATTATCGCCCAGTGATGCAAGGGTTCCGGCAGCTCCTGCGAACTGGCCCACTTCAACGCGTGGACGCAATTGCACCAGGCGCTCGGCGTGGCGATCAAACATACTTAGCCAGACCGCACATTTATAGCCAAAGGTGATGGGTAGGGCGTGTTGCAGATGAGTACGTCCAGCCATCGGTGTGTCGCGATGTGCTTTCGCCAGTCTGGTCAGTGCCGTTCTCACCTGCTGAAGATCGCTGGCCACTATGTCCAGTGCAGCGCGGATCTGTAACACCACAGCCGTATCCATGATGTCCTGAGTGGTGGCTCCCCAGTGTACATAACGCCCGGCTTCGCCACAGATTTTGGAGAGTTGCTCAACCAGCGGCAGGATGGGATAACCGACGATTTCTGTCTGGTGCTGCATCTCATTGAGATCCAGCGCTTCATAGCGTGATTTTTCGGCGATATCGACTGCCGCGCTGGTTGGAATAACCCCGCAGCGCGCTTCGGCTTTGGCTAAAGCAATTTCAGTCTCTATATAGCGTTCAATCAATGCCTTATCAGAGAAGACTGCACGCATTTTTTCTGTGGCAAACATATTCCTGAACAGCATTGAATCGTATACGGTGCTAGACATAAAAACTCCTGACTGATATGTACGTACATTTAAATATGTACGTACATAATTAGGATGACACAGGAGCACAGTCAATTTGATCCTTAAACGGAATGTGAGAAACATGATCTCGGTTAGATATTTAATGGTTGCCAGAAAGCTTTCAGACGCGATCAACGGCGGTGAGTATCCCGTTGGCACGCTGTTACCAACAGAACACGAGTTATCCGAGATGTTTCAGGTCAGTCGTAGCACAATCAGGGCGGCGATTGCTTGTTTACAAGATCAAGGTCTGGTTTCGCGCAAGAAACGCGTGGGTACACGCGTGGAAGCGGCAACACGTCAGAAAGGTTACTCACAGACCTTAGGCACGATTGCTGACCTGGTACACCTGGCAAAAACGCAAACCCGTGAAGTGAAAGAGGTCGAATCTTTTGTTGCAGATAAAGCGCAGGCTGAACGGCTGGGATTTGAGCCAGGAGGTAAGTATGTGCGTATATCAAGTATTAGAACCGACAGTGACCATCCAGGCCAGCCTGTATGCTGGACTGACGTCTATATGGCAGACCCTTTTGCCTCGGTGGTTCCCTTAGCGAAAGAGCGTAAAGGTGAATTGATCGCCGCCATTATCGAAGCGGAATTTGGTTTGGTTATCACCACCATTGAACAGCGCGTTGAGGCGGTATCTATCACCGAAGAACGGGCAAAAGCGCTGAATACCCCGGCAGGTGAGCCCGCACTGGAAATCACGCGTATCTATCGCGATCAGGATGCCCAGTTGATGGCAATGTCAGTGACAGTTCATCCGCGCGAGCGGTTCACGCTGGTAATGAAAATTGAACGTGATCGGGTTTAAAGACAATTTGTAAAGCCGAAAGCGAGGTTCTTTTCTGCTGGTCGGGAGATTTGCAATCACGTCAGTCCTTCAGTAAGAGGCCGATAAAGCAGCAGTGTAGGCATCAGCAATTTTTGGGCGCGCAATGCGTAGAATTAAGTCATAGAACAAGTTGGCAACCAGGTGGCTCGCCTCGCAGATGGGGCTGATTATGCAACCTGATCAGCTATCTGGTTGATGTGTTCAACGCGTCCATTGCCTAGGCTGCTGTTGATATAGCTTCGTTCAATGCTCATGTTACGCAGTGCACGGCTAAACCGCGTGTTTTAACTTTGGAATGTGAGAGTTTTCTCATGTCAATAAACTGGTTCAATAAAAAATCTGTGAACTGTTACTAACGTGTTTAGTATTGTGGATAAAAAATCCAAAATTATCATTTATTATCAAGTGGTTAGGTTTGGGTTGGTGGTTTTTAGCAAAATCCAAAGTTGTGTTATGAAGTGCGAAAGCTTCGGTAGAAGAGGAGAATATAGATTTTGAGCATGATACGGAAAAAAGAGACTTTGTGAAAAAATTATAATAAGCAGGCTAATCATTATACGGAATTGCCATGCTATCTCTCTTTTTACTCATCAGCCGCGAATGCGCTGCATTCTTAGTTGCAGCATTATTCATAGGTTTTGCAATGTCCGCGGTATACATAGACGTTAACTGGATGCACAACTCGTTGCATGAAAACTCGTTCACAGAACTTCTTCAGGAAGTGATACTGGCAATTACAACAGGACTTTTCTTTTGGTCATCGGTGAGGCGCCCTGATCAACGTGGGGGCCTTATCCTCATAGGTGGGTTTTACTTGTGTATGCTGATTCGCGAACTGGATGATATATTCGATACGATCAGGCATGGAAGCTGGCTGTGGTTTGCTCTCGCAACAACGGCTATTTGTGTATTTCTTTCATTCCGAACTTTAAGAAGTATGATAACAGGTCTTACTGCGTTTTTTCAGCACCGCACATGGCTCATGACTGCGACTGGTTTGATCATAGTATTAGTTTTTTCTCGGTTAATTGGAATGCACCAGCTATGGGAACACCTGATGCTTGATGGTTACAACCGGGTCGTTAAAAACATGGCAGAGGAAGCATCAGAATTAATGGGTTACAGCGTCTGCTTTCTTTCGACGGTGCTTTTTCTGAAAGAGACACGAGAAAAAGTCTAGTCCTGAAATAAATACGCATTCCAAAATGCAATTATTCCAGTAGCAAAAATACATGGCGTAGGCAGACATAATCTACGCCATCCAAAATCTGCTTGAAGGCGAAAATGTGTAATAACCAATGATTAATCCGGATAAAAATTAAAAGGCGCTAAACGTACATTATGTTAAATAAATGGCGCCTACAATGCTATGGCATCACATTATACTTTATATTTCTCAATGAAATTCGATATGCACAGCCAAAGTATCGAGATCAGTAATTAAACCCACCATCATTTTATATTAATGTTGGAAGCGTAAATCTGGTGATTATTTCGATAGGAAGGAAGGTATGAATTCCAAAATCATTTCCTTCTTTGATGTTTTGAAGTTTCTCAGCGGTTTTTATTAAGAGTTGCGACATGTCCTGAGAAATTATGTAATCAATCTTCTCGTTAATAATTAACTTTTCGGTTACTTCATTTACCTCGTGTGTGATAAGAATTGGACGTACTTCACTTTCAATCTCATCCAGAGCTGCAACAAGACCTGCGTTTCCACCAGCAACATTATAGATTGCGCGAATGTTTTTAACATTATTTAAAAGTTGAATTGCGGCATCATAGGTTTGTTGAGTATTGTCATTGCCTGAAATAACCTCAGATACGCTCACCGCCGGGAAGGTTTTACGAATTTGTGCTCTGAATCCTATTTCTCTGTCATCATGGCAACTATAAGACAATGTACCCACGATGACAGCAACACTTGCATCAGTACAATATTGCAGATGCTTACCAAGAATAAATCCTGCGGCCTGCCCTGCAGCTCGGTTATTTATGCCAACATACGCATCTCTGGCATCGGGTTCAATATCACTTACCAATGCGATAATATGCTTACCTTTCAATTTTAATTTGTGCACTGCAGAATTAATAGCGGGAGTATTTTTAGCTACAATGGCAATACCGTCAGCATGCTCAGCTTGTTTATGCAGCAGTCTGATGACTTCATCGTCATTCATATCTGAGCTACAGCAAACATTAAGGGTGATACCTTTAGTTTTTAAACTCGCCTTAATTCGCTCTGCGGCCGATTTCAAAGAAGCGTTGTACTCATCTCCGGCCTGAACCACAACAGAAAATACACTTGAAGTTCGCATTTTAGGGGCATGAACCAAGCCGGCAGCCTCTACAAGCAGTGCAGAGTATGCATGTTGTACAGTTTCAATGGTTTTGGGATTTACTCCAGGGCGATTATTCAATACGCGATCTATAGTCGCTCTGCTGAGATGAGTTGCATCAACAAGCTCTTTCATAGTGGGTTTGCGATTCATTAATATTTGCCTGTAATAACTTGTTCATTTATCGGATGTTAACTCATTTTACAACTCAAGTCCCCGGACAATCAGGTTGAAGCATAATGCCTCTGGTTACATACCATGACTTATGATGAGAGTTTTTTGAGTCATTATATACCACCATAATTTCTTAGTATCCCATCGGCTTCACCATGCAAAGTTTAAATTTAGACTATCATATTGAAATTATTGTAAAAATTTAGATAACTTTTTCATTTCAGTTATGTGAGATGGATCATAATATGAGGCTAAAAGGATCAATTTGTATTGTAATATGACTCAGTAATGATTATTAATACATCATTGGTGTGCTGGCGAGCACAGGCAACCAGTCATTACCCATCGGAGGGCAGCCTATTCGGCTTATAAAGCTTTCTTGGGGGAACGGGTAGCCGGAGGATTGATTGATAAAGAAGGTTTTTTCAGCAAATGTCTAAAAGAAACATGCTTACCGATCTTGCCCGTGTATCTGATGTCAGTGTGAGCACAGTTGATAGAGTATTGAAAAGCCGGGCAAGAGTATCAGAATCGAAAATGAGGCGTATTTTAAGTAACGCCAGGAAGCTTGGGTACACTCAGTTTGATAATGTGCATACCCACGACCATCTACGGGTTGCGGTCCTTATAGATGAATCAACGCGATTCCCGGCATATCATATTGCTGATGGTTTTAATAATGCCAACCCTTTCACTGCAAGCAGGGAGATTTGCTTTACGGTGTATTGCTGCGGTAAGGAGTCTATCAAGCAGCACCTGACTGATATGATTCTCGGAACCGTTATGTATAATGCTGTTATAATAATTTCCGCGCAAGACATTGAGATATGTTCGAAGCTTGGTCAAGTATCCAAAAAGGTGCCCGTACTGACTATGTTTTCTGACCTGCCCTCTAGTCACAGGCAAGCCTACCTTGGCGTAGACAATAGGGCTCTTGGCTGGGCGTTGGGCGAAAAGTTAAAAGGAGATCTTTCGCTCTGTTCACCTGAAATCTATATTGTGCCGGGACAGATTAATCTTATTTCGGATGAACAACAGGAAATGGGATTCAGGTCTTTCGTCAGAAAACATCTCAACGGATATTACATAAGAGACATGGACAATAAGGACTTAAATCAGATTTTAAAGGATGAAGGCAATAGCCAATTTTTAGGAGCGATACGAGATAACGTTAAAATTATTTTTGTGACAGGGTGTTACCTTTTTTCTTTGATTAAATCATCACAGAATCATACCCCTGATGAAGAACTATCTTCAGGAACGCACTTCGCAGAAAATATATTTAATACAAATAGATATCATGCTTCCTTCAGCAATACACTTAATGAAATTATTGAGCGTGCGATGGTGCTTATTACTTTTATGGATGTGGGTCCGCGAATTCAGTACAGTGAGTATAACTACTTACCTTTTAATCTCGAAAAACTTGCTATTCATCCTGCATCTTACATTACTTAACTATCATTAAAAGACTTCTGAATCAATAAAGCGCGTGTGAAATACAGGAATAAAAACCGCCATCACCTCTGAGTTAACTTCGCTTTACCCTTTTTGATTTTACTGTCGAAATTTATGTAGTCTTCTGTGAATGTCTTATTTCTAGTAGATATATTCATCGTCTTTGGTTTTGACTATTAGCATTAAATTCAACCTTCAAATAGATTATAGTGACTTGGTAAGACTTAAGGGCGTGCATCAACAGAATTGCTGAAACTAAAAAGCTATTTCCTCTGGCGGAAAAGCGTGATTCATTTAAATTACACTATAGAAAGAGTATTCAGTAATTGCGTATGGCGATTAGATGGGTAATATTTTTCAGGTTTTTCTAAAAATCAGCAGGTTGCCAGAATAAGCAACCTGATCCGGATGTTTCCTGTTATGCCAATACGCACAGTTCCTGATTCTGCTTACTCAGGTCTTCAACATTATGAATGTGTAAAAAGCACAACAAACATTCCGCATTTATCTTACTCTTTATCGCCATCGCTTACTGTTCTCCGGCTTTGTAAGTTTTGGTTTAAATCCATTTCTCTTTTTCAGCAGAGGTTAAAGTTAATTCAACGACTCTACCGGACTTTGCAGAAGAATAGGCAGCTTCTATTACTGCCATTACCGCAATCGCTTGCAGTGGAGTTACAGGATTCTGCCGCTGACCCAGCAGGGTGTCACGAATGGCTAAATAATACTGGCGTTGGTCACCTTTAGGCGTCGCCTGTGGTGATGGACTTAGATTCTCACCAAACAATATCACATCATCCGAATCTACACCCCACTCCGTCGTTCCCGGTTTTATCCCTGCGATCAACTGGTCTTCCTGCTTGTCGGCCTCGCTTTTAACGGCAGAGCCTTCAGTTCCGTGGACAGTGAACCGTGAGACGCCACCGGCTGAGAGCATTGTGCAATTTAAAATGACTTTAAGTTTTGCATAATTTAAAACCACATGCGCCCAGTCATCTATTTCAGCATTATCACGCAGGTTGGCTATGTTGGCCTGAATAGATTCCGGTAAGCCGAACAACTGTAATGCCTGGTCCGCGATATGGGGGCCTATATCAAACCATAGACCACTGCCTGGTAAATTCTTGTCGCGCCAGCGATCTATCACCCGTGGCTGAAATTTATCAATGTGAGACTCAAAATGAACAATGCGCCCAAGCTTGCCACTTTCAATGACGGCTTTAATGCCAAGGTAATCGCTATCCCAGCGACGATTATGAAAAACAGAAAGTATAACCTGGTTTTCTTCCGCTACTTGTTGCAGGTGGCGAGCCTGGTCAAGGGTTAAAGTGAAAGGCTTGTCTACGACAACATTTTTACCGGCTTTTAAGGCAAGTTCAGCCAAAGGGGCATGAGTCTCATTTGGGGTTGCCAGCACCACTAAATCAATATCGCTATCTTTTATCGCTTCTTCGGCTGAGCTAACTACTATCACGTTAGGGAAATCAGCTTTCACTTTATCTACCTGGCTTGAAACCACGGTTTTTAGACGTAAGCCCTCAGTGGCACTGAGTAAAGGGCCATGGAAATATTGGCCGACATATCCATAACCAATAAGGGCTACATTGATCGCTAAATTTTTATTGTTCATATAGAGTCCTGATGGATTTATTGAGAGTGAATTTGTTATAAATTAAAAACACTGCGAATCCGGCATCCTGATTTTGGACACAATAAATATCATCTGCCAAAAGAATCAATCTCCTCGCCTGACAGATGATATGACTAATACAGGATACTGATACTGGACTTTTTCTGTTCTCTACCGGAAAACCCGCCGGCGAATTTCCGTGGGTTCAGACTTTCTCCGTCTGCACAGAAAGCGTATTTTTCAGCATCTTCGCTTCCGCTACCTTTTCGATATCTTCCAGGGCGATACCACGGGTTTCCGGTACATAACGCGACAAGAACCAATAACAGAACGCGTTGAACACTACGAAGATCCACATGGAGAATGCGCCATGGAACTGCTCCTGCAACCAGACATTGTCGTTGACGATTGGGAACACCAGGGTGATCAGGAAATTGGAGACCCACATCAGGCCCACGGCCAACCCCATGCTGGATTCACGGATTCTGTCCGGGAAAATTTCTGAGATCATCACCCATGCACCTGCTCCCCAACCCATACCAAAGAACAACGTAAAGATCAGGATGCCGCTAATGGCGATATAGCCGACATCATTGGTATACAGACCCCATGAGGCGATTAGCAGTCCGGTGATGGCCCCCACGGTGCCAATCTTCATGATCGGCAGGCGGCCATAATGGTCAAACAGGTGCATGCCGATAAACGCGCCAACACCATTGAGCAAGGCCACAAAAATGGTTTCGAAGAAGATAATGTCTTTATTACTGGTGGTGCCTTCCAGCATCATCGGCGTGTAGTAGTTGATGACGTTGATGCCGGTAAACTGCTGCAGAACAGCAATCGCTACCCCAACCACCAGGATATAGCGCAGTACCGGATTTTCCGGCATAACGCCCTTGCGCGCCGTGGTTGATTTTTTGGCAGCAGAAGATGGCAGTTGGAACAATTGACGCGCTTCTTCCTGATTAAATTCCGGATAGATACGCGAGAGCACTTTGATCGCATGCTCGCCTCGGTTATGCCGGATGCACCAGTGCGGTGACTCAGGAACCAGAATGATCAAGACCAGCATCGCCAGCGACGGCACCAGCTGTACCGCCATCATGATTCTCCAGCCGGTTTCAACCATCCATGCCTGCGGCATGCCACGCGCAATCAGATAGTTGACAGTAAATACCGCCAGCACCCCGGCCACGATAGAGAGATCGTAAGTACCGGTGGCTTTACCGCGCATTTTGGCTGGCGAAATTTCAGAGATATACATTGGCGTTACCGTCGCCGCCAGTCCAACGGCGATGCCACATATCAGTCTTGCACTGGTAAACAACACAAACGAATCGGCAACGGCCGAAAGATAGGAAGTCACCACAAACAGGACTGCACTGACCAGCATGACTGGTTTGCGACCGGTTTTATCCGCCATTTTTCCGGCTGTCAGCGCACCGATGACGCCGCCAAAAATGACGCTGGAAACTGCCCAGCCGGTTTCTATCGAGCTCAGCCCGAAGACCTTCTGAATCGAATCCAGCGTAGCGGCAATCACCCCTTCAGAGTAACCAAACATAAATCCGCCAGCGGCGGCCGCCAGGCAAAGCATATATACATACCGAGCATTAAACTTGTGATGGTAAGACATGATGTTGCTCTCCTTTATGCTCGGGTAGGCAGGATAGTGCTGAGCCAGTCACGTGCTCTGGCCACGGTGATTTCCGGACGTTCGAGGGAAGGATCCTGCTCAGCTTCCACCACTACCCAGCCAGCGAAACCAGAGTCGTTGATAAACTCGAACAGCGGCTGGAAGTCGATCACTCCGTCACCAGGGATGGTAAACATGCCGGCCCGAACCGCCTCGTTGAAAGAGAGGTCTTTACTGCGTACAGCTTCTAGTATTGGCGTGCGCACATCTTTCAGATGGATGTGCTTAATACGTGGGCCAAACTCATTGATCAGATCGACATAACTGAATCCACCTGTCACCGCATGTCCGGTATCCAGCAGCAGGCCAACTTCATCACCGGTTGCCGCCATCAGCTGGCGGACTTCATCCTGCGTTTCCACGACCATCATCAGGTGGTGGTGGTACGCCATGGCCAAGCCATAGCCCTGCGCCAGTTTTCTGGCGAATTCGGTCAGGCGTGCGCCATAGGCGGCCATCTGCTCGGGGGTCAAGCGGCGGCGGCGGGACAACGGAACATCTAGGGCATTCTCTGCCATTGCTGCACATTCGCCATACACCATTACCTGCGCACCGGTTTTTTGTAGCAGCGTGGCAAACTCATGCACTGCACTCAGCTCTTCATCCACGCTGCGCTCAGCCAGAAAGCCGCTGTGCCAGCCGGATGCGAGGGAGAGTTTATAATCGGATAACAGCTTACTCAGCTCATCAGGATTGCGGGGAAATAAGCGGCTCATTTCGACGCCCTCATAACCCGCAGCCAATGCACCCGTAAGGCATATATCCGCCGTGGCATCTTTGCCAAACTCTTCAATCACTTCATTGGCCCACGAGAGTGGACTGATGGCCACTCTCACTGTTAAGCGAGGAGCTTTGATCATTTTATTCATATTATTCTCTCAGTCACTCATTGATACAGGGAGGTAATAAAGGTGATGTCAATCCGAAGTTAATAATTATTAATGATTGTTATCACCTAAAGTCTGATTTTTCTAAATTAAAATGCGTATTTCTTAATGGAGGATAATAGTTCTTTTGTTAATAACGCCGGATCACGTTCCCATAAGCGCGGGCTGATTAATTCAATCGACCAGGCTCCATTATATCCAGTTGATTTAACGGCTTCTGACCAGGCGCGCAAATCGATTTCCCCTTCGCCGGGTATGCAGTCGCGTAATACCGTTTCATCCCAGGGTTCTTCAGGGCTGTGCGGCACGCGGCCGTCGCCGAAGTGCACGCCAAAAATCATCGCGTTATCCATCTTAGCAACATCCTGTGGCGTTGCGCCGGAGGCATAGAAGTGCCAGAAATCAACCACCACACCGACATTTTTTTTACCAATGCGGCGAATCACCTCCTGCGCCTGGCTTAGCGTACGGAATTTGGTGAAAGCTGGTAACTCAATCATATAGCGAATACCGTGCTGTTCACCGATGGCGGCAATAGCAGCAATATTTTCGCTCATGATGTCCATGATCTTTTCATCGGAATAGTGGTCTATGCCATTACGCGGTAATACCATGACGGTTTCCACACCCAGCTCAGAGGCTTCCTGAGTAATTTTTTCTGCTTCATTCAGCAGCTGCTGCTTCTCACTTCCCTGATGTCGTTCAATTCTGTCCAGTGCGCTAAGAAAAGAAATTGATAGCCCGGCATCAGCAATGATTCTTTTAATATCATGAGTTGTTCCGCTATTTTCTAAGTAACGCACAAGCTTAGGGTAAAATATTTCCAATGAATCAAATCCCGCCTCTTTAGCTAGGCGAACATCCGTTATTAAGTTACCGTGACTTGTCGAAATACCGTGTAAAGAGGTAAGCATGATAATCACCATGATATGTAGATAATAATATTGTTTTATCGAATTTATATATTATTAATCGCGTTTACGGTAGGCGCTCTGCATAGCCAGAGCGCCGTTTAAATGACTATTTATGGTAAGGCGTAAGCAATAACATAATCGCCGCGGTTTTTATTGGTGCCAGTGCGGGTCGCACCGCCATCCACCACCACGATGTACTGCTTACCATCCTTGCCGATATAGCTCATGGGTGTACCCTGGCCACCGACTGGCAGGCGAGTACGCCAGACTTCTTTGCCGGTATCGTTATCAAACGCGCGCAGGTAATAGTCCAGCGTGCCATGGAAGAAGCTCAAGCCACCTGCCGTTACCAGCGGACCGCCGAGGTTTGGCATCCCCAGTGGGATATACAGGTTCGGCACAATGCCCTCTTTCGGTAAGAAGTTGTTGTGAATTGGCGCATCCTGGATCCCACCGAGCGGCACCTGCCATTTCACCTTGTTACTCGCCAGGTCGATAGCGGTCAGCGAACCGAATGGCGGCTTGAAGCATGGTGTGCCTAGTGGTGAGAGGAACATACCGCGTTCCACGCCCCACGGCGTGCCCTTCTGCTCTGAATATTCGCCTTCGGTTGACGGCTTCAGGCCACCTTTTGCTGCTTCCTCACGAGACAGGAAACGCCCCACCATCGCCATGCGAATGTCATTCACATAGAGCGTACCGGTGGCCGGGTTGATCGCCATGCTGCCCCAGTTCTGACCACCGTAATAGCCAGGCCAAATCAGCGTGTCCTGTTTATCCGAAAGCGGTGTCCACTCACCTTCATAGCGCAACTTCTTAAACTGGACGCGGCAGTAGAGCTGATCAAAGATCGTGGCTCCCCACATGTCAGACTCTTTCAGCTTATCAACGCCTACTGATAGCGCGGAATAAGGCTGCGTTTCAGAGACCTGCATGCCTGGCATCACATCAGTTGGCACTTTACGCTGCTCTACCGGGTAGACCGGCTTGCCGGTACGGCGATCAAGCACAAAGATCTGGCTGCGTTTCGTGCCCTGTATGATCACCGGAAGGGTTGTGCCATCCTTCTGCGGCATGTCGTACAGAATCGGCTGTGTTGAAACGTCGTAGTCAAACTGGTCAATGTTGGCGGTACGGAAGTGCCAACGCTCCTTGCCGGTTTTCAGATCAACGGCCACGATGGCATCGGTATACTCGTTCGAGTAAGGATGGCGATCGCCGGTCCAGAAGTCAGGTGTCTGGTTGCCCGTCGGGAAATAGGCCAGTCCCAGTTTAGGATCGTAAGCGGCGGTACCCCAGAAGTTAGGCGTTTCAAGAGGGTAAGTCTCACCGGCTGGCAGCGGGCTGCTGTCGCTGGCACCGCGTTTCGCATCCCAGGCCCAAAGGATTTTGCCACTGACCACATCATATCCGCGGACCACGCCGCCAGGTTCGCCTACGGTGAGGTTATCATTCAGACGTCCACCCACCATGATTACGCCATCGGCCACCAGTGGCGCAGAGGTCACGTTGTAGCTACCCTGCTGCCCGCCTTTGGCGTCAGCGGGCATGTTCACTGTCAGATCGACGTAACCCCCGTTACCGAAGTCTTCACACAGTTTTCCGGTTTCGGCATCCAGCGCCACGATGCGGGCATCAATGGTGGTTTCAATGATACGTTTGCGGCAAGTAGCCGCAGAGGAAATTGCCGTAGCAGCAACCTCACCAGAGGTGGGGTTTTTAGCTGATAACTGGTCAATATCGGCATAGCCCACTCCACGGCATCGCTTCCAGCCTTTGTCGCTTTCAAAGATTTCCGGATGTGGATCGAAACGCCACTTCTCCTTGCCTGTGGTGGCATCAACTGCAATCACTTTACTTAGCGGAGTACACAGATAAACCGTGTCGGCCACTTTCAAAGGTGTAACCTGATATTCTGCACCATCAACCGCCATGTCACCTGTACGATAGGTCCATGCGACTTTCAGGTCCTTAACATTGCTTTTGTTGATCTGGTCAAACTGGACATATTTTTCGCCGAGGGTGTTACGTCCCCAGGCTGACCAGTCGTTCCCACCTTCGTGACCAGCCTGAGGATTGATGACCTTCGCGGCTTCGCTTGTTGCGGTGACTTCCGCATGTGGAAAAAAAATACCGCTAATCAGTGCAATCAGTGCAACAAAGCATACGCCAGCTATGGTGAAAGCAGACTTTCTGGGTGCCGGCAAACCACCTTTCCGGTTTAGCCACGGTACGCACAGAGATACCAGCATGCTTATACCGATGAATACCGTTACGCGCGGCAAGAATTGCCAGAAGTCGTCGCCAATTTCCCAGAAAGCCCATATTACACTGTAAAGCGCCAGTGCGATTGCGACCGGCCAGGCATAGAAACGCCTACGCATTAACCCAAGGCCCGTGATGCACAAAAGGATCCCTGCTAACAAATAGAACCAAGCTCCTCCTAAAACCGCGAGATACGCGCCGCCTGCTGCCAGCCCTACCCCCGTTAAAGTTACCAGAGCGCCGATAACGCCCAGTAGTAAAACAGATTTTTTCATATCGTCTTCTTCCACTTACCTGCCATTATTATTATGAAACACCGCTTCATGCGGCAATATGTCTATCTTTGATGCATAGAGAATCATAATAGAGACAAATTAGATCATTCTAAAGATCGAAGACAATTAAAGAAGATCAAAAATGAGACCCAAATCGAACTTTTATTTCAAAAAGTCCTTGTGATGAACCGATTAATCTAAAATGTACAAGGTTATGCGGATTTGAAGTTCGTGCTGATGTGTAAAAATCGGGGCTCTAGGTGAAATGATTCAAAATGACTCAAAGATGAGCCAGACCTGTACCTTAAGTATGATCCGGGGGGTAAAGGAGAGAACTGGGCACTTCCAAAAGGGATATACAATCTAGGCAACTGTGGTTGAGACTCACCACTACCTGCCTATTAAAATCCGGGCAGTAAAGGTATAGGATTGGTTCCGAGTTAGAGAATGCATCACTCTAAAATCATCATTATTGTGACCATATCTGGATATCAGATGAATATCGATTCCGGAGGGACGACATGCAAGGGCCAGCAACCTTTCGCCAAAGCTTTCAATAGGAAAAATGCCCCTGAGATTTTTCAATATTTCATCTCCTAAGGGACATTTGCTGGCCTTGCTACTGTGTCATTTCACTTTGCTCCAGAAGTCTCTTAGCTGATGCATTAGTGGCTCTCAGATGCTCTTCCACATTTATGCCCTGCAGTTTTCCATCTGCTTTGATAATACGACCATCGACAATAACTGTCTCAACATTTTCCGGCTGAGCCGAGTAGACGATGAGCGCTGCCGGATCCCCTCCGCCAAAGCCGGCCATATTCAGAGTATTTGGATTGATGATCTGAATGTCTGCCCGCTTACCCTCTTCAAGGGTTCCGGTTAATGCACCCAGTCCAATCGATTCTGCAGAGCGACGCGTTGCCAGCGTCAGAAGCTCGCGCGGGTCTGGAAGTGCTTCATCTTTAGCATTACCGCTTTCAGTCAGCGCTGCAGTGCGAAGCGTTTCGAACATATTAGCTCCGCCAGACAAAGCATTCCCATCTATGCCCAGCCCCTGCCTTTTAACACCCTTAAATTGATTAAGCAGCGTCAACCCATAGCCGACGCGTTGTTCGCTGACTGGAGTTAACACCAGCCCACCGCCAGCTCCCTGCAAAGCGTTTAACTGCTGGGGGAGCGCATTGCTTGCGTGAATAACTGTCAGCGATGGCGATAAGTATTGCCGGTCTATCAGTGCATCAAACATTGCGCGAGCATCGCCGCTGACATGCACCTGAATCGGAAGTTTGTGCTGAACGGCGAACCTGTATTCTTCATCCCGCATTGCCCAGTTCTGTTGGCTGGATAAGTCCCGGGGTATTCGCCAGCCCAGCCCGAGTTGGACCCGATCTGTTGCCTGCTTTTTCAGTTCAGCCAGGTGCTTCAAATCAATCATGTTTTTTGTGGTTTTATCAGGACCACCATAATACATAATGGCGCGAATGCCGCTCTTTTCCAGAGCTCTAAATCCAGCATCACCCCAGGCAGGGCCACGAATGTTATCAAAGTAGTCGCCAGTAGTAGTGACTCCTGACTGTAGCAGTTCAAGCGAACCTGAATACATTGCCTGCCAGATGTCATCCGGCTGCATCTCCTTTGCTAACTTGTTGCTAACAGGAAAAAATTTTCCCTGCTTGTTTCGGAACTGCCCGCGCATGGTGGTAACCCATAAATGATTATGTGCATCAACAAACCCCGGCATTACATACTTTCCGCGGGCGTCTATTATCTTTGCATCGGGTGCCACAAGATTTTTGCCAATCTTCACTATCTGGTTATTTCGAACCAGTATGTCGGCAGAAGGCTGGTCCTCTCCGTTGGCTGTCATAGGTAACAGATAACCCTGCCGGATAAGTAAAGTGTTGTCAGGGAAGGCACTAATCGAAGCAGAGAAACAACTGGCAGTAAACAGTACAGCGCGAAGTTTACAGGGCATACCTACTCCTTCGTGAGTTAATGGGGTTAAATCACAGTATAGGCTTTGCCGTTAAGCTGATGAGACACGTGCGATGTTTAATGGTTGATTCTGGACTCAATAAAAGGGTCTACGAGTTAAGTTCACCACTGTGGAAAGTGACATTAAATCTTCATAAATTATGAGGTTATAACAATGTGGTAGTTATGATTATGTTAACTCTTGTGAGGCTGGCTTATCTGTAGTGGCTTTTAAGTATTCGCTAAAACTCTCTATCAAGGCATTTTTAAAAGGTCAATTTACAAGCTGCCTTGCGTAAGCGTTCATCACCACGGCGGTCATATTTTTGCGTCGTGGTAACGCTGGCGTGGCCCATAGCATCACGGACTGTAATCAGGTCTTCGCCGTTTTCCAGCATCATTGAAGCGAATGTGCGGCGTAAATCGTGCGGCGCGCACGCATCAATCCCACTTTGAGTACGCCGCTCATAGAGAATGTGGTATACCGCCTGTGGAGTCATGCGCTCATAAGTGACGCTGTCACCTGCGCGTATGCGGGAAAACAGCGGCCCATCCCGTTCGCCGCGCACCGTCTCCGTCCAGGTGAGGATGCGCTGCCAGACAGCTTCCGGCATAAAGGCCAGCCGCTCTTTGTTTCCCTTACCGCGTATCATCAGCGCCTGCTCCTTGGGAAGAATGCTGGCGTAGTCCAGGCCAATCACTTCTGAACGTCGCAGGCCGCAGCCGAGCATCACCGCCAGCATGGCCGCGTCACGCGGGCCTTTGCAGGCGGAGTCCTGTTCGCAACAGCGGAACAGCGCCTGAATTTCTTGAGCTGCCAGTGCACGTCCGCGGGCAAGCCGGCTTCCCCTTACTGCTCGTATTGCCTGAATCTGCTGATAACTCTCTGTGTCTGTCAGCTTCATCATCCACGCCTCGCGGGCGGTACCCTTCAGTGCTGAAAGATAGGTGTTGATGGTGGCCGGCGCCCGACCGCTGACCTGAAGCATTTCCAGCAGGCCACGAATATGATGACGGCGGAGACTTCCCCATGCGCATGTCTGCAGGGAGCTGAAGCCAAGCATGCCCGCCACGATATTAAGAAAGGACTTCATGGTCTGCCGGCTGGTGGCGGAGGAGAGACCAATGAGGTATGACTGAGCCGGGTTCAGCGACGGACTGCTGCTAATGGCAGCCAGAGCGGATGCATCAAGGACTTCGTCTGTCGACAGCGCGAGATCGCGTGAAAGAGCGCCATCGTTGGCAGAGTCGGTCATGTATACCTCTGGGTTGAAAAGGCTGCAGCCTTCGCGACAGTTGAAATCTGACAGGATTATCCCCTGCACATGTGCTTCCGGTAAAGCTACTTTTTCAAATACATATTTTAATAAGTAGCTATTTTTCTGCACTCTTTCCTTGAATGAAGAGCGTAAAGAGTTAAGGTGGGGCTGAGGCGATTCATCGAGCAGGTTGCGCTGGTTCTCACAGAACACTATGCAATCCATGGACAAATCGCAGCACAAAAATCATTAGGGTAACCGCGCTATTTAGGGGAAAGGGAATGAACCTTACGTATGACATTCTGAAAGCAGTGATTCCAACTTTAATTTTGCTGGCTTTAAACAAACTCTCCTCAGGCATGAAAGTTTTTTCATCTGAACAGACATTCGCTAAATTAAGCTATAAGAAGAGGCGGAATTTCATACAGTTGATCCGTGGACGAAATACCACCATTAACTATGATGATCAGATTGAGATGAAAAACGAACTTGAAAGCTATAATGTCCGTTACAGCTATTCATTCATGCAAAAACTATTCAATTATATCGAAGACAAAAATATATCTCTTGCTAATTCAGACCTCAGTTGTTTTTTGCAAATGGCGGGCTTGTTTAAATGTGAAGATAACGGAAGTGCGAAGAGGCATCGATTCGCGGTATTGTCTGTAATTACTTTGATTTTATTTAGTACCCTGGCTCTAGCTTTTGTGGTTTGGTCAATAAATGATTATGTCAATATTATCCTCCAGAACATAAAATCAGGACCATTATGGGTTGTTATATTTATGGCAGTTACGTGTGTTGCTCTTTTAGGCTTTGCCATTATTCTTCTGTTTTTATTGAAGTCTACAGTGTGTTATTCAATACCGGCGTTCCGTTTCCAGAAAAAGTACAAGAAATATCTTAATGAAAAAGATCACGCGGATGATACAGCTTCAATGCAAAGTGATTAAAATCAGTATGTTACATGAATTCGCAAAAGGTTTATTATGTTGAATAAGATATCTGAAAGCTTACTAAGACCATATCTAAGGCGTACTATACGATAAGGTTTATTCACATTATTATTACCTTCTCCATGCCTGAGAATCAGGCACGGCGTGCCGAAGTCACTAGTTTTCCCAGAACGTTGTATATACTCTTTCTATGAAAGATGAGATGCGTATTTAATTAATTCCATAAATCGAATTCTATCGATGATTTAAAAGGATCCGGCAATGTTAAGTCCATGGCATGAACATTGCCTTCTTATCTCAAATTTTAAATAATGTACTTTCAAATACTGATAAATGCCTTGAACAGTGGACTTATGAATTTGTTATTGATTTGGTTTATAGCACTGGTTTTATCAATCAAATGCCGTTTTGTCGTTCAATCAAATCTTGGATATTCTTTGTGAAGTTTCTTCTGTAAATGGGGTTGTATAAAATCCTTGTTTTAGCATTGATTAATCTTAGTGTGTTGAAATCAATCTCTGGTTTCGCAATATCTTCATTGTAAAAATTGATATGTGGTATTGAAGGGACATCATCTCTTGGTGAGTTAAGGAATAATGAACCTAATATTTCTGCACTTTTATTAACATCATCAACATTTCCCTTTAGATACCTGTTTACTGCCGAAATAAGCAAGTCAGCTACTTGTAATCCGGCATGCTCTTTCGAGTTGGAAAAACTAAGTTTATCATTAAGTAATTTTTTGAAATCAAATGAGACTACATTTTCTGCAATCGATGAGTGATCTACTGAGTAAATGTTTTTTCGAAATTCAATTTCATCTTCACCCATTCCATACGGAGCTTTTTTATTCCCATAATTTCTTGTAAAATATACTATATCTTCTTTATTAATTGCCACCCCTCTTGTCTCTCTTATGAAATCAACCTGCACAGTTGCTGGCATGAATTTGGAATATAATAGCTCAAACTTTTTAGGGGATTCGTTCTTTCTATCAAATATCCATTCAAATCTAGTTAGTTCGCGTGGACTTACACGGCCATAAAATGTCATGGTTTTATCTAGCATGAAAGATATTAATTTAGACTGAATTACTATTTGATTATATTCCTGGAGTCCTGTTGTGTTAATTAGAACATTGATATCCTCAAGCTCTGATAAATATTCATTTTGTTGTTCTGGGCTTAGGTTACTTTTGATTTTATCATAATAATTTTTTCTTGCTTTTATTTGGTCTTCTTTGTGAGCGCTTGAGCTTTCATTGTTTAGTGATGCACGGTTTACTGTCATGGCATGTAAGCTACAATTAGCATCTCTAAGTTCATCTACAAAATTGGAGAAATCATTAGTGCTAGGATCAGGCCTATTTTTTTTAATCTCTTCATTCAAGGGGATATTCATTTTAGTTTTTAAATCGTTTAATGCTGAAATAACTTTCTTTTCGCTTTTGTGCGGAATAGTTACTGCCCCGACAGTTCCCCATGCTTTGTCAATATTGTCCAATACCGTGTGAGGATTAAATAACCCTGCTTCATCTACGTAGATTTTCATAAAATAACCTATTTTTATTATTTAAAATTCAACATTTCTTGTATTTTTAATTTCAGATTTTCACAAAAAACTCTGTACTTTTCTTGATCAAGAAATTCTTCAATGATTTGATCTATCCTGTTATAGTTTGTTAATATTGGTCCTCTTTTTAAAATGGCGTGTTCAAACTCACTCCACCATTTTTCATCATCAATATTAGGAATTTTTTCTGGTAATTTAGGAAATCTTTCTTTGTTCTCGTAAATTTTGTCAATATCCAGCATAGCTGCGAATGTAGGGTTCAGCTTAAGAACGTGTGATTCTTTTATATAATCAATGCGTTCTAATGCTCGCTGAGAATAAAGATCATTGTCGACGATGAAAATTGCCTGTTTTTTGCTCTCAGTGATTAGCTCAAGCAATCTTTCAGATTGATTAAGTCCACCTAAAGCGATTGCCTTAATATCAGGAACTTGTAATTCCTGTAATAAATTCTTCGTTTTCAGGAAGCAGTCAATGAATATCTCATCTAGTTTACCTTCGACAAACAAAGTCAACTGATTTGAAGGGCTTGTTACTCTTCTCTCTTCCTCTGCACTTTTAAGTAACTTTGCAACTCCCGGCATTTTCTTTGTTCTGGGAAATAATGGAAGCCAGCCTTTACTGTTACTCCAAATAATTGGAAGGGTCGTATTAGGAGTATTATGATCAAATATTAATAAACCACCAAGTTCTGAATAACCTAAGTTTGATGAGGATATTAAACGACAATATTTTTTTATGGTTTCTAAAGCCGCATTCCTCTCTGCAACCGGCATTCCCTTATAAAAAGCCGCATCAAGATTTGCAACAGTATCTCTTGTATTATATTCCAATGCTGTTACAACAGTTGCCCCAGTTTCTTTCGTAATATGCTTAATGCCATCATCGTAACCAGCCACTGTCAATACGAATATGTTCCTGGTTTTTGATAATGAATAAACTTCTTCAGCTACGCGTTTAACTTCTTTTGCTATAGTCTTACCTGATCCAATTACATCATCCACTAAAACAATATTGTCTATTTTTGAGAGATCAAGTTGTTCTTCTTCATCACTAGACACAAAGTCATCTTCAGATATCCCAGTTGTTGCCCTGTAATGATAGGCAATTAATGCACCACTTTTGGCAGTATTACCTATCGCTGCAAATAAGGTGTTGTTTCCTTTCATTGGGGAACCTTTCTCAGAAATCTTACGAATGAGCTTGGTTTGAGCAACCTCCAATGAAGATCTAATGCTAGATGAGTCAAGAATGTCTAAATTCTCTAAAATCCTCACTGCTAAAGCATAATGTTCAACTTCGAATTGTAAAACCCACTTGATTGCATGCTCTAATGAGATCTTTACTGGCCAATCGTTTATTGTTTTTTCGATTGTATGAACTAAAACATTTAAATTAGAAGGTAATGCATTCATCATAATTTAAAATCCTTTTTTGCGTTATAAAAATAAATATTCTGTATGTCTTTACTTTGGGGTGGATTTATTAAATTCGTGTTATTTTGAGTAAATAGTTAATTTTACCACTCACGTTTATTTCGAAACAATTGGCACTTTAAGCTGGTGTTCAATTGGTGAAGAGCCTGTGAGTACTCGTTGCCATCTGGCACGAATTAACAAATCGTCAACTGCTGAAAAATTTGCAGTTATACGAATAGAAATGGCTTTTTTTGATTACCTTCGGCATCAAACTCAGAGTCAAGGTCTGCTTTGCGTATAAAGATTCCCGGTACCTTTTCACTGAGCTTGACTGCATGCTTCCCCTCCCACTCTCTATCATTCAAAACACCATATTTTATGCCAGTTAGCTTTAAAGCATGCATTATGTGTTGGAGTCGGAAGAGGTCATTCTGCTCTAAAAGATCGCCTCGACTTGCACGCCAGAGGTAATCAAACTTGCCCCGAAGATCCGCCCTGAGACCTTTCTCACGGCCTTCTTTTAAAAGCCACTGGGCATCTGTAGATAGCTCTCGCCGGAATAGCCGCTTTTTCTCAGCTGTAGCAAGCCAACGGCATAAGAACATGTTTTCCTGAGCAGGAGAGCTGACGATTCCATCTTTGCAGGCCATATTTAGAGCTACTAGAGCACACCAGGCAAGATGATCAACGTAAAGGTTTTGAGATTTCATACAGTCGTCTTCAACCATCATTGTATTTTGAGCTGTCACTTGAAGTGTCATAAAGTTACTTACGTTTAGCATTTGATGATGATAGATGCTTTCTCAATCCACTCGCTTTACCTTGGGGTTTGTCTGGTAGTTATGAGAGACAACGCAAGTAAGTTATCGGCAGACTTCATTGTGCATTTAATTATTAATATAATACAAGGATATGCTTACTCACCTCGGGGAAATGTGTGGCAGAAGTAGAAAAATGGACTGCGTTTAATCATCCAGACGGAACTGTTCGTGATCTGTCGTTCCTTGATGCGCACGAAGCTGTCTACGTTCATTCGGCAGAGGGAAAGGAAGACATAACCTACAGATTCTGGGTGACCTATTCATTTCACTGCTTCGCAAAGGACTATGATTGATCCTACCCGCGAATAGTGGACACGCGACTAAGTGAGTAAACTCTCAAG
>NZ_JACVUO010000022.1:0-85736 GCF_016625145.1 Pantoea sp. S61 | reverse complement strand
GCTGGGGCAATTGCAGCTGAAAGCTGGGTGCAATCGTTGCTGCAGGCTGGGGCAATTGCAGCTGAAAGCTGGGTGCAATAGTTGCTGCAGGCTGGGGCAATTGCAGCTGAAAGCTGGGTGCAATAGTTGCTGCAGGCTGGGGCAATTGCAGCTGAAAGCTGGGTGCAATAGTTGCTGCAGGCTGGGTGCAATTGTCGCTGAAAGCTGGGTGCAATCGACAGGGAAGGCCAGTCCGATCGCGAAGGATAAACGCATCCCTGCAGATCGGCCGCGCCGTCCATGGCGCGGACGCTTCGCTCTTCGCACTGGCCTTACCTGCCTTTCAAACACTATCATCGCTTTTGCAGTGCACACCTTCGCATTCTTACCTTTTGTGAGAAGGGTTCTCGTGCATTTCTGTTGGCACTCTCCTTCCCTGTTTTTCAAACATCACCATCGCTTTTGCAGTGCACACCTTCGCATTCTTACCGTTTGTGAGAAGGGTTCTCGTGCATTTCTGTTGACACTCGCCTTCCCTGCCTTTCAAACTTCACCATCGCCTTTGCAGTGCACACCTCCGCATTCTTACCGTTTGTGAGAAGGGTTCTCGTGCATTCCTGTTGGCACTCTCCTTCCCTGCCTTTGAAACTTCATCATCGATTTTAGGGTACACACCTCCGCATTGAGACCTTATATAACGAGGCGATTTTCACGCAGTTGTTCACTGGCGAAAAAACATCCTGCCGCTCACACTGATGACAGTCCCCCGTGAATTGCGAGGTTAATGATGAGTAACAGTGATGTGCACAGTCGTCGATTGAAGGCCACGCCGCGCGGCGTGGGTGTGATGTGTGATTTCTATGCGGTCAAGGCGGAAAACGCCACGGTGTGGGATCAGAAAGGGCGCGAATACACTGATTTCGCGGCGGGTATCGCGGTGCTGAATACCGGGCATCGTCATCCGAAAGTGATGGCGGCCGTGCAACAGCAGTTGGATTGTTTTACCCATACCGCGTTTCAGATCATCCCCTATGAAAGCTATATTCATCTCGCTGAAAGGCTTAACCAGTGCGTTCCGATAAGCGGCGCAGTGAAAACCACTTTTTTCTCCAGCGGCGCGGAGGCGGTGGAGAATGCGGTGAAGATTGCCCGCGCGGCGACCGGGCGTCCCGGCATTATTGCGTTCACAGGTGCATTCCATGGTCGCACCCATATGACGATGTCACTGACGGGTAAGGTTGTGCCTTACAAAACCGGCTTTGGGCCGTTCGCCGGTTCGGTATTTCACGCCCAGTATCCCAATGCGCTGCACAACGTGAGCGTGCATCAGTCATTGGAGAGTCTTGAGGCCATTTTCCGCAGTGATATCAGCCCACAGCAGGTGGCGGCGATCATTTTCGAACCCGTGCAGGGCGAAGGCGGTTTTTATATTGCGCCGCCAGCGTTTGTCTCTGCGTTACGCGCCTTATGCGATCGTCACGGCATTTTGTTAATCGCCGATGAGATTCAGAGCGGTTTTGCGCGCACCGGCAAGCTGTTCGCCAGTGAGTATTACGATGTGCAGCCAGATTTGATCACCATGGCAAAAAGTCTGGCGGGCGGGTTTCCGCTATCTGCCGTATCCGGGCGTGCCGAAGTGATGGATGCCCCTGAACCGGGTGGTTTAGGTGGCACTTATGCGGGCAGCCCGCCCGCGATAGCCGCCGCGCATGCCGTGCTGGATATTATTGATGAAGAGCAGTTGTGCGCACGCGCTAACCAATTGGGCGAACAACTCAGTGCCACTTTGCGGAGTGCAGGATGCGCATCCCTTGCTGAGGTACGCGGCTACGGCTCAATGGTTGCGGCAGAGTTTCAGGATGACTCAGGCCGACCATCAGCAGAAATCACCAAAGCGATTCAGTTACAGGCGCTGGCACAAGGGCTGATTTTACTGACCTGTGGCGTACACAGTAATGTGATCCGTTTTCTTTATCCGCTGACGATTCCGCAGCCGCAGTTTGATAAGGCCCTGCAACTGCTCAAAGAGATTTTGCGTGAGCATTAGAAACAACAAAGGCGCCGTTGGGCGCCTTGTTCGAATGTAGCGGGAATCAGGATTCGCTGCTCTGCTTGCGACGCGCGGCATCGCTGTTGCGGCTCAGCCACAGTGATACGGCTTTGAGCGAGTCATCGGTGAATTCATCGCAGCGTGCAGTGATCTCTTCTGGCGTCATCCAGAACACTTCATCCACTTCTTCTTCCTGCATGGCGAATGGGCCATGTGATACACAGCTAAACAATCCGCCCCAGACGCGGCAGTGCTCATCTTCGAAGTAGAATTTACCATGTTCGGCAAACGGCACTGCGGCGATCCCTAATTCTTCTTCCGCTTCACGGCGTGCAGATTCCAGCAGGTCCTCACCACTCTGTACCACGCCACCGGCGGTCGCATCGAGCATACCCGGCATGAAGTCTTTGATTTCAGTACGACGCTGCACCAGAATTTTGCCCATACCATCATGCACCACGATGTAGGTCGCACGATGACGCAAATTCTGCGCACGCATCTGCGCACGGCTAGCTTGCGCAATGACTTCGTTCTCTTCACTAACGATATCAACCCACTCGATACCGCTATCTGCCGTTTGATCCACCATCCGTAACCCTTTTCTGTTTTCGGCGTGCCCAGCACGCGCCTGTTTGCGATGCCTTATTAGAATGAGCGGTAAGGTAAAGCGTTCTTTTCGCCTCCGCAAGGCTCTTCGTGCTTAGCGCGATTTGCCTGATTCGGCCAGCCACAATTGCACTGACGCGCGTTGCCACTGAAACTCGGCGTAATGCTGCAATTTCACCGGTAACGTGTCGCCATGCAGTGCCAGGCGGTTAATCATCACCGCCAAATCGGTGTCGGCAATCGACCATTCCCCAAACAGGTTTTGTTGTCCATCCGGTAGCAGGCGCTGAACCGCCGCAATCAACTTGCTGGCCGCCTGCTCGCCTGCCGGGGTTAATGGCGCAAAGCGCTCGCCGGCAAACAGCACTTCCGTCGGGCGTTCAGCACGCAGCGCCATTAAATCACTGCGCAACCACGCCTGCACTTCACGCGCATGCGCACGCTTTTCACGATCGCGCGGATAGAGACGCTCAAATTCAGGGGCCGGAAAACGCTCTTCAAGGTATTCAGCAATCGCTGAAGATTCATTGAGCACCAGATCATCAATTTGCAGCGTGGGCACGCGGCAGGTGAGCGACAGCGCGCGATAGTCATCATCAAGCTGTGCGTTTTGCGCTAAGTCCACGCGTTTCAGGGTGAAGGGAATGCCCTTCTCGGTGAGTGCAACGTAGACCGACATAGCGTAAGGACTAAAAAAGGATGCATCGGACCACAAGGTGATGGATGGATAGTTCATCGGCTGCCTCAATAAGCATCAGGTGTGCTTTCTATTTACCGATTTTTATTTGTTAAGGCAATGGTGTGCTGGTCGGATCTTTGACCTTAAGGCCAACACAAACTTTCCCTTTTTCTTCATTAGCGTAAGCGCTGTCACGCTATCCGTGCGCTTCTCTTCTATGATCAGTCTGAGCAGAAAATAAATTACAAGGAGGCTCAGCATGCACCTGCTTATTACCGGTGGCACAGGTTTGATAGGCCGCCATTTGATACCGCGTCTGCTGTTGCTCGGACATCAGGTGAATGTCGTCACCCGAGATGTCGCGGCGGCACGGGACAAACTGGATCCTCGCGTTTCGCTGTGGTCCGGTATCAATCAGCAAACCGATCTCGACGGTATTGATGGCGTGATTAATCTGGCAGGCGAGCCGATCGCCGATAAACGCTGGACCGAACAACAGAAACAGCGGCTGTGTGAAAGTCGCTGGCAGATTACCGAACAAATCGTTTCGTTGATCCACGCCAGCAGCAATCCACCGCATTTTTTAATTTCCGGATCCGCGACCGGTTTTTATGGTGATACCGGCGATCTGGTATTAACGGAAGATGATCCTGGTCACGATGAGTTTACCCATGCTCTCTGCGCGCGCTGGGAGCAACTGGCGCTTAACGCACAGAGCGATCGCACCCGCGTATGCCTGTTACGAACTGGCGTAGTGTTAGCCGAGGAAGGCGGCGCATTGGCGAAAATGAAGCTGCCGTTCAAGCTGGGTGTCGGCGGCCCCATTGGCAGCGGTAAGCAGTATCTGCCGTGGATTCACATTGACGATCTGGTTAACGCCATCATCTGGCTGATCGACAATAACCACCTGAACGGACCGTTCAATATGGTTGCGCCTTATGCGGTGCGCAATGAGCAGTTCGCCGCCACACTCGGCCACGTGATGCATCGACCGGCGTTTATGCGCACGCCTGCCAGTGCGATTAAATTGATGATGGGCGAATCCGCCGTGCTGGTGCTGGGTGGGCAGCATGTTTTGCCGAAACGGCTGGAGGAGTCGGGTTTTGGCTTCCGTTGGTATGATTTGCAGGAAGCGCTGCAGGATGTGGTCTGATAAACAGACGGCGGCCCTGAGCCGCCGTTTTTTCGCTTAGCTGCGTTGTTCCGCAACTCGCGATTTCACCGCCCTCTCTTCACGCGTGTGTCCCGGCTGCGGCACGCGAATGATAAAGGTGAGTACACCCGCAAACACATACAGCGCGGTGTAAGCCCATACCACCCCGACAATATCAAAGAACGGCAACATCACTGAGGCGATAGCCGGAGCCACGAAATTGCTCAGGCCCGCCGACAGGTTATAGATCGAGACGGCGGCACCTTTGTGATGCGGCTCCAGCGTCGGAAATACCGCCGTCATCGGTACAAATGCCGCCACAAAGATCCCCAGCATCACTGCCGGAATCAGCGCCACCCAGAAGTTGTGACCGGCATACAGCGGCAGGTAGTAAAACATCAGGCTGGAGATCGCCATCCCCAAACAACCGAACCAGCGTACCTGACGGATCCAGCCTAGCTTCTCACCGGTAATGCCCCAGAAGATGTTGGTGAAAATGGTGACAAAGAAGAACACTGCCCAGATCTGCAGCCATTCAGAGATGGTGAAGCCGAGACGATCGACAAACAGCAGTGGCATGATGATGGCAAAACCAAACAGCGACAGCGTGTTGATAATGCGAATCAGGCAGGCATAAAACACATGCTGGTTGGTGAACAGGATGGTCACGGCCCGCGACATCTCGGTCATTTTGTCACGCATCGGCAAATTTACACGTGAGCGATCCACCGGCACGTTGCGCAAGCTGAAGTACGCCAGAATACCGCCACAGGCCACCCAGATAATCGCCAGCCACAGCGTCCCGGTTTCCCCCAGCATCGGGATGGTCAGGCTTGGCAAATAGCTGCCAACCACGCCGATGCCGACGGAATACATTGCCCAGAACCAGCCGGTTGCTGCTGCCAGTTTCTCACGTGGTAAGACCTGCACCAGCATCATCATGAACGAGTAGATAAACAGCGGATAAGCCAGCCCGCGGATGCCATAGAACAGCACCATCAGCGGGTAGTTGCGCAGGCCAAGCCCCAGCGACATAAACAGCGCATGCATCACGATCCACAGCACAAAGCCAATCATCATCGCGCGCTGCGGGGTGATCAGCTCAGCCACCACGCCAGACGCCCAAGCCGCCAGCGCCGCCGCTAAACCATAAAAGGTAAACACCACCGCAGATTGCGCAGGCGTAAAGCCCATGTCGGTGATATGGCGCGACAGAAACGCCATTTCGAAGCCATCACCCGCCATGAAAATCGCGATAGCGAGGAAGCCCCAGAACATCTTTTTCGGTAAGCCAAACCAGTATTCGTTCGATTGCATCACCATCACCTTCTGTTCGGTAAGCCGTTATGCAGGCAGCAAGCTGCGCACCTGTTGTTGTTGGATGTAGAGTTCGCGGAACAGACGCAGCCGCTGTTGCAGCACCGCACCGCGCGTCACGTCCGGTTGGTAGCGCGCCTGTACCGCCGGTTTCAGACACACCTCATGCTCAAGACCGCCATCCGCCAGCCACGCTAAACGCGCGGCGCCCAGCGCACCGGATGCGCTGGCCGGATGGGTGACGATAGGCAGTTGCAGCACATCGGCAATCAGCTGTGCCCACAGCGTGCTACGCGCACCACCGCCGGTCAGGCTGCATTGCTGGATGTGATGCTGAGCGTCACCGAGTACGGCTAACCCATCCGCCAGCCCAAATGCCACACCTTCAATCACCGCATAGCCCAGTAAGGCACGCGGCGTTTCGTGGCGTAGATTGAAGAAAGAACCGGAGGCGTCAGGATCGTTATGCGGTGTGCGCTCACCTGACAGATAAGGCAGGAAAACCGGTGCGCGGCGCAGTTGTTCATCATTGAGCTGTGCCATCTCCTCCATCAGTTGGCTTTCGCTTACCGACAGCAGATTGCACAGCCAGCGCAGACAACTGGCGGCGCTGAGCATCACACTCATCTGATGCCAGCGGCCCGGTAGCGCATGGCAGAAGGCATGCACACCGGACTGAGGATCGGCCTGTAAGCGATCGTTCACCACGAAGATCACACCGGACGTGCCCAATGAGATAAAGGCATCGCCCGGATTCACTGCACCCACGCCGACCGCTGAAGCAGCATTGTCACCGCCACCACCAGCCACCGTCACCGAAGTGGATAAGCCCCATTCGCTTGCCAGTGCCGGTTGCAAGCGGCCACTCACCGCGCTGCCTTCTACCAGCTCAGGCATCTGCGCGCGCGTCAGTCCGGTAATAGACAACAGTTCATCAGACCAGTCACGCTGAGCCACATCCAGCCACAGCGTACCGGCAGCATCGGAAGGCTCACTGACAAAGCGCCCGGTAAGGCGCCAGCGCAGGTAATCTTTTGGCAGCAAGACCTTATCGATGCGGCTGAAGATCGCTGGCTCATGTTCAGCCACCCAGCGCAGTTTCGGCGCGGTAAAGCCGGGCATGATCATGTTGCCGCTGATCGCCATCATCTGCGGATAGCATTTACGCAGCACATCACACTGCGGCGCACTGCGTGTGTCGTTCCACAAGATGCATGGACGCAACACCTTGCCGTCCGCATCCAGCAGCACAGCGCCATGCATCTGACCGGATAAGCCGATAGCGCGAATCTCGGCCCACGCATCAGGGGATTGATGACGCAATCCCGCCAGCACCTCGGTGCAGGCTTGCCACCAGCGTTCGGGATCCTGTTCTGCCCAGTGGGGATGTGGGCGCTGCACAGCCAGCGTGGCGTGCTGAGACGCCACAATCTCGCCGTCTGTATTAACGATCAGCGCTTTAAGTTCTGAGGTGCCGATATCGATGCCGAGATACATGATTACACCGCCGCCAGTTCTGGCTGTTTCAGCCACTGCTGCAAACTCTCAACACGACGCGTCACCAGCGCATGAAAAGCCTTGTCGTTGGCCAGTTCCGCAAACAGCGCGCTGTCACTCAGGAAGGACGCCAGCGGGTCAGCACTGGCGAATTGTTTACGCAGCGCATCGGCCTGTAGCGCGCCATCCTGATAGGAATACGGCAGATCGTCATTGGCCCAGCGCTGCATAAACAGGAAGAACAGCGCAGGAATCACCGCCGTTGCAGTGGGCTGCGTGCCGCGCTGGTAGCACTCTTGCAGGGTTGGCGTCACCATGCCGGGAATTTTGGACAGGCCATCAGCGCCCACGCGCTGATTGGTGTCTTTGATGTATGGGTTGCTAAAGCGGGCCAGCACTACGTCGCGGTAATCGGCTAAATCAAGCGGGCTGGGCGACAGGGAGGGAATGACATCCTGAGTGACGTAGTCATGCGCCAGTTGATAAATCGCCGGATGACGTGTGCTGTCATCGATATAGTTCAAGCCAATCAGCGTGCCCGCCCAGGCAATCGCGGCATGCGTCGCATTGAGGATGCGGATTTTCGCCTCTTCCCACGGCAGCACCGATTCCACCAGCTCAACGCCGACCTTTTCCAGCGCCGGACGCCCGGCAATAAAGTCATCCTCAATCACCCACTGAATAAAGGACTCCGCCATCACCGCTGCGCGATCCTGTTTGCCGGTTGCGGCTTGCACGCGCTCCGCCACATCCGGCGTAGGGCGCGGTGTGATGCGATCGACCATGGTATTCGGTGAAGTGGTCTGTGTGCGCACCCAATCTGCCAGCGCGGTATCGCCTTTGGCCGCAAGGAAGGCGAGGAACCCCTCACGGAAACGCTCGCCGTTATGGCGCAGGTTGTCACAGTTCAGCAGTGTGACTGGCGCGCCGCCCTGCACAACACGCTGCGTCAGGATACGGCTGAGTGCGCCATAAATAGTGCGGATATCGCCGCTCAGGTCGGCCTTCACGTCTGCCTGGTTAAGATCCAGGGTGAATTCAGGCGTCAGGTAGTAACCCGCTTCAGTCACGGTAAAGCCAATCACACGAGTTTCCGCATTGGCCCCCTGCTCAACCAGCGCGCTGATTTCACTATCCCACGGCAAGATTTTGCGTAGCGAAGTGATAGTTTCATAGTCGCGCTCACCTTCAGGCGTCACGGTTTCCAGCACATATTCGCCGTTCTGTGCCGCTAACTGATTGAGCAGCGGTACAGCGTCATTGCGAATATTGCCGAGCGCGATGCTCCAGCTTTCGTCTCCCTGCTCGCGCAGTTTATGCAGATACCACGCCTGATGTGCCCGATGAAATGATCCTGCGCCGATGTGCATCCACACTGATTGATTGGTCATAATTGCCTCAATTAAACATTTGCCACAAACAAGGGCATTTGCCCGATAGCCAGTAGCATAGTGCGCGTGGTGAGGTTCTTTCTGCGAGCCTTATCACAAATAATACTTTTGCTCTTTTTTAGGGCTTTTGCTCAGTTAGTGCTTTTCGTAAAACACGCGCTAAGATGACGCATCGATTTTGACGGAACAGCGTGATGAGCAGAGAAGAGAAAAAGCAGGAGCTGGCCGCACGTGCCGCGTGGATGTATTACGTTGCAGGCGTGACACAGCAGGAGATTGCGCAGGCATTGGGATTATCACGTCAGGTCGCGCAGCGCCTTGTCTCCAGCGCACGTGAGATGGGCATGGTGAGCGTAAAAATCGATCATCCCGTCACGCACTGTTTGCAGCTGGCGCGCGAGGTGCAGGAGAAATTTGGTCTGGATCTGTGCCGCGTGGTGCCATCGGCCAATCTGAATGATGACGCCATTCAACAAATGCTGGCAGTAGAAGGCGCAGCGGTGATGTCACAGTTTATCAATGAGGAAACGCCACAGGTGTTCGGCATTGGTTCGGGGAAGACTCTCCGCTCAATGATCGATGCATTGCCGTGGGTGGACCGCCCGCAGCATCAGTGCGTTTCGATGATTGGGGCGATTGCACGCGATGATTCCGGTACCCGCTACGATGTGCCATTGAAAATGGCCGAAAAGATGCAGGGCAAATATTTCTTCATTCCTGCGCCGCTCTACGCCGACACACCACAGGATAAAGCGATGTGGGTGCAGCATCAGGTGTATCAGCGCGTCACCGATCGCGCATTGCAGGCGGACGTGGCCTTTGTTGGTATTGGGGAAGTGATGCCGGGTTGTCCGTTAAATGCCGAAGGTTTTATCACCGATGCGCAGGTTGAAGCGCTGAACGCGCGCGGCGTGGTGGGCGAGATGCTCGGTCATTTTTTCAATCAGCAAGGTGAGCGCGTGTGGGGCGAAACCGATGAGCTACTGACCAGCGTATTGCTGGAGAGCCAGACACAGCGCAAGATTATTGGTTTTTCCGGCAGCGAGCGGAAGTACCCGGCGATTCGGGCTGCATTGCAGGGTGGCTGGGTATCGGGACTGGTAACTGATGAAGATACGGCGCTGAAGTTAATGCGAGAGTAACCGTACGCGCACCATTGCCTCATCTCGCCCGTACGATTATCGGCCAAATGCGCATCGATGCTTCATCTCGTCCGTACGATTATCGGCCAAATGCGCATCGATGCCTCATCTCGTCCGTGCGGTTATCGGCCAGGTACGCATCGATGCTTCATCTCGCCCGTGCGGCGATTGGCCAGGTGCGCATAGTGCGCACCCTACATTGGTAGGGTCGCCATTGATGGCGACCTGGTCGATTACTTCAGCGATCCCGACAGGAACTGCTGCAAACGCGGGCTTTTCGGGTTGCCGAAAAGTTCATCTGGCGAGCCCTGCTCTTCAATCTTGCCCTGATGCAGGAAAATCACGTGATTGGAAACATGACGAGCAAACTCCATCTCGTGCGTCACCACCACCATGGTTTTGCCCTCTTCAGCCAGTTTCTGCATGATGCGCAGCACTTCGCCGACTAACTCGGGATCGAGCGCAGAAGTCGGTTCATCAAACAGCAGCACTTCCGGCTCCATCGCCAGGGCGCGGGCAATGGACACACGCTGCTGCTGACCGCCAGAAAGATGCACCGGATATTTAGCGCGCGCACGCTCATCAATGCCGACTTTATCCAGATATTTAATCGCACGCTCACGCGCTTCGGCTTTGCTCAGCCCAAGCACCTGGATTGGCGCTTCGGTGACGTTATCCAGCACCGTCATGTGGCTCCACAGGTTAAAGTGCTGGAACACCATGGTCAGACGAGTGCGCAGTGAACGCAGCTGCTCTTTGTTGGACACTTTCAGCTGTCCATCGGTATCACGCACCAGATTGATTTGCTCGTTGTTGACCGAAATGGTGCCTTCGCTCGGCTTTTCGAGGAAGTTAATGCAGCGTAAGAAGGTACTTTTCCCGGAACCGGACGAGCCAATAATGCTGATCACATCGCCGGCATTCGCCTGCAGTGATACGCCTTTCAAAACTTCATGTTCACCGTAACGCTTGTGCAGTTCGGTAACGCTTAATTTGTTGTCAGCCATAGTGATACTCAATGCGATGAAGAAGGTTTCACGTGCGCCAGGAAGCGGCGTTCCGCCTTGCGGAACAGGCTAATCAGCACGTAAGAGATAATCAGATACAGCACCGCAGCGATGCCAAACGCGGTAAACGGCTGGTAGGTCGCCGAGTTAATATCCCGCGCGATTTTCAACAGATCCGGCACCGTGGCAGTAAATGCCAGCGCGGTGGAGTGCAGCATTAGGATCACTTCATTACTGTAGGCTGGCAGCGCGGTACGCAGCGCCGACGGCAGAATGATGCAGCGATACATTTTAAACGGGGAGAAACCGTAAGCGCGTGCTGCTTCAATTTCGCCATGGGGAACGGCGCGAATGGCACCGGCAAAAATTTCGGTGGTGTAAGCGCAGGTGTTCAGCGTAAAGGCCAGCAGCGTACAGTTCAGGCCGCTGCGGAAGAAGGCATTCAGCAGCTCCGATCCTTTCACCACTTCCAGCGTATACATGCCGGAATAGAATACCAGCAGCTGGACATACAGCGGCGTACCGCGGAACACATAGGTGAACAGCCAGACGGGCGTTGAGATATAACGATTCGGCGATACACGCGCAATCGCCAGCAACACCGCCATGCAACCGCCGATCACCACGGAAAGAATCAACAACCACAACGTAATGGCGACGCCGGTAAAACGGTAACCATCGGTCCAGAGCAGCTGTTTCCAATACTCCTGAATAATATCGATCATAGCTCTGCCCTTTTCACACCCACCGTGTAGCGGCGTTCAAGCCACCACAGCACGCCGTTCGACAGCGTGGTAAACACCAGATAAATCACCCCCGCGACGATCGCGAAGTAGAACGGCTGCCAGGTACTTTTACCCGCCAGCTGCGTGGCTTTCACCACGTCTTCCAGCCCCAGCAGCGACACCAGCGCCGTGGCTTTGAGAATCACCTGCCAGTTATTACCAATGCCTGGTAACGCAAAACGCATCATCGCCGGGAACAAAATACGACGGAAAGTTTGCGAACCGGTGAAACCGAAAGCGGTAGCCGCTTCAATCTGCCCTTTTGGCACAGCGAGGAAAGCACCCCGAAAGGTTTCGGTGAAATAGGCACCATAGATGAAGCCAAGTGTGATGATACCGGCCACCATCGGATCGATATCAAACTGCGCCATGCCCAGCGCATCAGTGACCGTATTGAGGGCGATTTGCAGACCGTAGAAGATCAGCAACATCAAAACCAGATCGGGCACACCGCGGATTAAGGTGGTGTAGCCTTCAGCAATCATCACCAACAGGCGACTGCGAGAGAGTTTGGCGCCAGCGCCCATTAAGCCAAGCACTAAGGCGAGCACCACCGAGCTGAGTGCCAGCTCAAGGGTCACCAGGGTGCCTTTTAGGATTACTTCAGAATAGCCATACAGCATGGGTTCGATCCTGTCGTGAGGGAAAATAACAAACGCTGCCCAACTAACGGACAGTCCTGACCAGGATTTGAATCACAGGGTAGATGGCGGCAAGCGTATGAACCCCGGGAGTTTACATAAGTAAGCGCCCGGAGTGAATAGTTATGACCAACCCTGCTGCAAATCAATCATCAAGGTCAGAAAACAGGACAATTAATCGCCGTATACGTTGAAATCAAAGTACTTCTTCGCAATCTTGTCGTATGTGCCATCTTTACGCATGGCATCAAACGCTTTATCGATGGCCGCTTTCAGGTCGGCATCATCTTTGCGTAAGCCCATACCGGTACCCACACCAAAGATTTTGTCATCTTTGACCGCTGGACCCGCAAACGCGTAGTTTTTGCCAACCGGCTGTTTCAGGAAGCCTTCACTCGCCTGCACTTCATCCTGGAACGCCGCATCGATACGACCTGCATCCAGATCCTGATACACCAGATCCTGGTTAGCGTATGGCGTTACGGTGACACCCTTAGGACGCCAGTTTTCGTTCGCGTAGGTTTCCTGAGTGGTGCCCTGCAGCAGACCGATGTTTTTACCTTTCAGCGATTCAATGGTCGGTTGCAGGCTGGAACCTTTCTTCGCCACTAAACGTGCATTGGCGGCGTAGAGTTTTTCAGAGAAGGCGATCTCTTCCTGACGTTTCTCGGTGATGGAGAGAGAAGAGATGATAGCGTCGATCTTCTTCGCTTTCAGCGACGGGATCAGCGCATCAAAATCACTTTCCACATAAGTACATTTGGTCTCGATACGCTTACAGATTTCGTTCGCCAGATCGATGTCAAAGCCGACTAACTGGCCTTGTGCATTCTTGGATTCAAACGGCGGGTATGTCGGGTCTGTCCCGATGCGCAGCGTTTTTGGTACCGCAGCGAACACGCTCGCAGCGCTGGACATGGCCAGCATCAGGGAAAGAGCCAGAACTCGCTTTTTCATAGGTAACCCTCAAGTGAAGTGCTTATTGTTATATGGTCGTGATGTGTGTTTGCGCTGAATGATTTGCAGGTTTCATGCCAGTTATGCAAAACGGCGAAAGCGTGCTCCGGCGCACTAAATACCGCGCCCTTCAGGGGCGCAAGCACTTAGTTTGTGAGGGAAATATAACAGCGGCGTGAGGAAGAAAAAGCGACATTGTTAACTTTTGGTGCACAAGATGCACGAAGAGTGATCGGGCACGCGAAATTGCACACAGTTAGTGCAAAATTGCACCATTATGCGCCATGCCAGCGGGTAAACAGGTCTTGCGGCAGCTCAATATCGAATTGATCGATGACGCGATTGACGGTTTGATCGACCAGATCTTCAATTTTTTGTGGGCGGTGATAAAAAGCGGGCACCGGCGGCATGATCAGGGCGCCCAATTCCGCGGCAGTGGTCATCATGCGTAAATGCCCAAGATGCAGCGGCGTTTCGCGCACGCACAGGACCAGTTTACGCTGCTCCTTCAGCACCACATCGGCGGCGCGCGTCAGCAAACTATCACTGTAGCTGTGCACGATGCCGGAAAGGGTTTTCATTGAACAGGGTAAAATCACCATGCCGAGTGTCTTGAAGGAACCGGATGAGATGCTGGCCGCGATATCACGTACGTCATGCACCACATCAGCCAGTGCTTGCACATCACGCAGGCTGTAATCCGTTTCCAGCGATAACGTCTGACGCGCAGCCGGACTGATCACCAAATGGGTTTCCACATCGGCCAAAGGTTGCAGCACTTGCAACAATCGCACGCCGTATATCGCGCCACTGGCGCCGGAAATACCAATGATCAGTCGTTTCATTATTCAGCCCTACCCGTTCAGATTGCGGCAATGATAGCCGCTCACTGAACAAAAATACAAAAACAAACAGGGCGGAGTCTCCCCCGCCCTGTTAAAGATGAGCACCACGAGGCCGTTAGCCTTCGTTATGCAGCTCCAGACCTTCCACTTCGTTCTGACGCTGAATCGCTTTCGCATCGTCATTACGCAGTGACTGCAAATACTCGAGGTACTGCTGGTCGACATCTTTGGTGACGTAAACGCCGTTGAATACCGAGCACTCAAACTGTGCGATATCCGGGTTCTCTTCACGCACTGCTTCGATCAGGTCATCGAGGTCCTGGAAGATCAGCGCATCGGCTTTGATCAGCTGACGAATCTCTTCCACTTCACGACCATGCGCGATCAGTTCGGTAGCGCTCGGCATGTCGATGCCGTAGACGTTCGGGAAACGAATTTCCGGCGCGGCAGACGCCAGGTAAACGCGTTTTGCACCGGCTTCGCGCGCCATTTCAATGATCTGCTCAGAAGTGGTGCCGCGCACGATGGAGTCATCGACCAGCAGCACGTTCTTATCACGGAACTCGGCACGGTTGGCATTCAACTTACGGCGAATCGCGCTACGACGCATATGCTGGCCCGGCATGATAAAGGTGCGGCCCACATAGCGGTTTTTCACGAAGCCCTGACGGTATGGCTTGTCGAGAATACGGGCGATTTCCAGCGCGGCATCCGTGGAGGTTTCCGGGATCGGAATGACCACGTCGATATCCAGATCTTCCCATTCGCGGGCAATTTTCTGACCGAGTTTGGTGCCCATACGCACACGTGCGCTGTAGACCGACACCTTATCAAGGAAGGAGTCCGGACGCGCAAAGTAGACGTATTCGAACAGGCATGGGTTGGTTTTTGGATTCTCAGCACACTGGCGCGTGGAGAGCTGGCCCTGCTCGGTGATGTACACCGCTTCACCAGGCGCCACATCGCGGATGAACTCGAAGCCTAACGTATCCAGTGCCACGCTTTCAGACGCCACCATATATTCGGTGCGACCATCAGCAATCACGCGTTTACCCAGAACTAATGGGCGAATCCCGTTTGGATCGCGAAACGCGACTAAACCATGGCCAATAATCATCGAAACCACTGCGTAAGCGCCGCGCACCTGTTGGTGCACTGCCGCTACCGCAGCAAAAATGTTGTCAGCTTCCAGCGGGTCGTGCTGGAAACGGTCGAGCTCCTGCGCAAAGATATTCAGCAGGATTTCAGAATCAGAGGTGGTGTTAACGTGACGGCGACCCACTTCGAACAGATGCTTACGCAGTTCGTGCGCGTTGGTCAGGTTGCCGTTGTGCGCCAGCGTAATGCCATACGGGGAGTTTACGTAGAAAGGCTGCGCTTCAGAAGCGCTGGAGCTGCCCGCGGTTGGATAGCGAACATGGCCAATCCCGATATTACCCTGCAAACGCTGCATGTGGCGAGCTTCGAAGACATCGCTCACCAGGCCATTCGCTTTACGCAGACGGAAGCAGTTAAGCGCATCGATGGTACAAATGCCGGCGGCATCTTGCCCGCGGTGCTGCAGCACCGTTAACGCGTCATAGATCGACTGGTTTACTGGCATAAAACCGGTGATACCAACAATACCGCACATGTTGTCATTTCCTCATTGGCCGCACTCCCGGTGGCGTTACCGGGGTATAAAACTGGACGTGCTTTTCAGGTAATCGAAAAACCACCTGATGATGTAACTGAACTGGGGAATGAGTTGCGACTGTTGCCAGTCCGGGCTTTTGGAAAAGCCGGTGAATGTATCGAGGAAGAAGAGCATAGCGGAAACAATCAGCACGCCACGCAACGCCCCGAAACAGACCCCCAACACCCTGTCGGTTCCCGACAAGCCGGTTTTTTCCACCAGCGAGCCGATCACATAGTTCACGATGGCACCCACTATCAGGGTGGCAACGAATAACACCGCTATCGCGATGCCGTTGCGAACCAGTTCGTCGTCAAAACCTGTAAACCAGACTGCAAGGTAGGTGTAGTAATGACTGGCGACAAAAAACGCGCATCCCCAGGTAACTAGAGATAAGGCTTCCCGGACAAACCCACGAATCAGGCTGACCAGAGCCGAAAAACCAACTACCGCAATAATGACGTAATCAATCCAGATCATGAACGCTTCCAACCCAGTGCTTATGCACCCCTGCATCCAGTTCGGGGCGCATTCTAACAGAAAAAGAAAACGTTTGCGTAGGGTTTTCCGGTTCTGTATCCATAAAAAGGGCGATGAAAAAAACTTTCCTCGCCCTGAGTAAAATCAGCAATTTAACTCACTGATATAAAACAGATTTACCACAACATTCTCGCTTAACCGCTTGTGCTATACCGCGCCTTTTACTGCTATCGGCGCGGCTTATCACAGCATTAACGCGTGCCGTACGGTTTCACCACGCCACCGAGCCCGGAGATGCTTTGTAACTCACTCAGCGAACTCTGCAGCTTCGCTTTTGAGGCATCCGGACCCACGTAAATGCGTGTGATTTGTCCCTGCACCGGCGTGGATGGCACGGTAAAGGCACGATATCCCGACAGACGCAGTTGCGCCACGATCTCACTGACCTTGGCCGCGTTCTTTAGCGCACCCAGCTGAACCACAAACGCCTGCCCCGCAGGAGCCGCTTCCGGTTCACTCTGTTTCGGTGTTTCGACCGCTTTTGGCTGCTCAACCGGTTTCGGCTGTTCTACCACTTTTGGTTTGGGTTGCTCGACCGGTTTTGGTTTCGGCTGTTCAACCGGTTTAGGTTTGGGCTGTTCGACCACTTTCGGCTTCGGCTGCTCAACCGTCTTCGTCTGCTGATGCACCGGCGGCGGTGTCACCAGCGTAGGCTCGCTGTTCTGCACCGGTTGCGCATTGCCATTGCTGGCCGAGCTGCTGGCTTTACCGTTATCCGGGGTTTGCGCCGTGCTCGCCCCTTCCGGCGGCTGCGCCGGGAGCGGTTGCGTTACCGGCGGCACCATTTCGCTATCCTGCTGATCGTCCGGCTTTGGCACCAGCGGAATCGCCGCGAACTCTTCTTTATAATGCTTTTTCTTGCCGTCGAGCAGCCCCGGCAGCACGATGACGCCAATCGCCACCAAAATGACGGTACCGACTAAGCGATTTTGAAACTTACTTGCCACTGCCATTCTCCGCTGACATCGATTCCATAACCTGTGCAACGGTGTGGAAAGAACCACACACCAGAATCACATCCTCAGGCGCGGCTTGCTGACGCGCGGCCTGCCATGCTGCATCGACGTTATCATACGCATTGCCACCTTCAAGGTGGGCGATCAGCTCATCGGCGGTGGCGCCACGCGGACCGTCAAGCGGTGCACAGAACCAGCTATCCACCTGCGGTGCCAGCGCGGCCAGCGTCCCCGCAATGTCTTTGTCATGCAACATGCCGACCACTGCATGCACTTTACCGCTTTTCGGCAACTCCGCCAGACGCGAAGCCAGATAATGCGCGGCATGCGGATTGTGCGCCACATCGAGAATCACGCGCGGGCTTTCACTCACCGTCTGGAAGCGCCCGGGCAGAATCGCTAAAGGCAGATTTTCGCGGATCACTGCTTCGCTGACGTTGAGTCCTGATGCGCGCAGCGCGGTCAGTGCAGTCGCCGCATTGGGCAACGGCACCTGCGGCAACGGCAGGTCGTGCAGCTCACCGTGTGCGTCCTGTAACGTCCAGCTGTTTTCCTGTTTCTGCCACTGCCAGTCGCGATTAATTTGCAGTAGCTGCGCGCCCTTCTCTGCCGCGACTTCGGCGATGGTGTGAGGCATATCCGCCTCACCCACGACCGCCGGTTTGCCACCGCGGAACACGCCAGCTTTTTCCCGGCCAATGCTTTCGCGATCCGGCCCCAGCCAATCGGTGTGATCGAGCGCAATGCTGGTGATCACCGCAACATCCGCATCCACGATGTTGGTGGCGTCAAGACGTCCGCCCAGACCCACTTCGAGGATCACCACATCAAGATTGGCCTCACGGAACAGATTCAGTGCGGAGAGGGTGCCGAATTCAAAGTAAGTAAGTGAAATGTCACCGCGTCCGGCTTCAATACTGGCGAAGCTGGCGCTGTGCAGCGCTTCATCCAGCTCGGAGCCCTGCACGCGCACGCGTTCGGTGTAGCGCACCAAATGCGGCGAGCTGTACACGCCCACGCGATAGCCCGCTGCCAGCAACAGCGTTTCCAGCGTGCGGCAGGTGGTCCCTTTGCCATTGGTGCCGGCAACAGTGAAGATAAACGGAGCGGGTTTTAGCAGGTCAAGGCGTGCGGCGACGCGTTGAATACGATCCAGACCCAATTCGATGGCCTGAGAATGCAGATGTTCAAGATAATGAAGCCACGTGGCCAAAGGCGACGTGGCTTGAGGAAGCTGCAGAGTGTCCATGTGTCCCGTTTACTCATCTTACACATCGTCATTCAAGCCGCAGCGGCGTGGGCTGCACTCAATCCCCCCCGGTCCCTTACTGAGTAAGCTGCCGGAGGATTCATTCGTTTGCCGCCTTGCTGCAACTCGAATGACAGGGTGTTTACGGTTCATTGGTGAAAAGCGTTAACCACCGCTTTTCGTTGCCTGTCAGGCCTCGTTGCTCTCCGGCACAGCCGTAGAAGGCTGATCACCATCCTGCAGCGGCGCTGGCAGGTTCATCATTTTCGCCAGCAGGCTGGCCAGCTTAAAGCGCATTTCCGGACGACGGATGATCATGTCGATCGCGCCTTTTTCGATCAGGAACTCACTGCGCTGGAAGCCCGGTGGCAGTTTTTCACGCACGGTCTGTTCGATAACGCGTGGGCCGGCAAAGCCGATCAGCGCTTTCGGCTCTGCGACGTTCAAATCGCCCAGCATCGCGAAGCTGGCAGAGACACCGCCCATGGTTGGGTCGGTCAGCACGGAGATGTACGGCAAGCCGCGCTCCTGCATTTTCGCCAGCGCTGCGCTGGTTTTTGCCATCTGCATCAGCGACTGTAACGCTTCCTGCATACGGGCACCGCCACTCGCAGAGAAGCAGATCAGCGGGCAGTTATCTTCCAGTGCCTGCTCAACGCCACGCACGAAGCGCGCGCCAACCACAGAACCCATTGAGCCGCCCATAAAGGAGAACTCAAAGGCTACCGCCACCACGGGCATTCCGTGCAGCGTCCCTTTCATGGCGATCAGCGCATCTTTCTCACCGGTGTCTTTCTGCGCGGCAACCAGACGATCTTTGTACTTCTTGGAATCGCGGAACTTCAGCAGATCCTTCGGTTCCAGCTCGCTGCCTAATTCAACCAGAGAACCTTCATCCAGCATGGTGTGCAGACGCTCACGGGCGTGCATGCGCATGTGGTGGTCGCACTTCGGGCAGACCTCAAGGTTACGCTCCAGTTCGGCGCGGTACAGCACCTGACCACAGCTATCGCATTTGGTCCAGACCCCTTCCGGGATACTGGCTTTGCGCGTTGGCGTGGTGGTGCTTTTATTCAGTATGCGTTCAATCCAGCTCATTGATGACCTTTCTGTTTAATGCTGACCTGGTCCAGTCTTCTTGTGACTGCTGAAATCACCTTCAGCAGGTCGTAAATGTCGCTCATTAAACCACAACCCGTTCACGCTGTGGATAAAAATCTGGTGACGGGCTTACTGTGGCTTCTGCTGACGTGCCTGACGGCGATGGCGCCATACTTCAATCACGCCTGGCAAAATTGAGACCACAATAATGCCCACAATCAGCAGTTTCAGGTTCTCCTGCACCACCGGCAAATCACCGAACTTGTAACCGGCATAGGAGAACAGCAGCACCCACAGCAGCGCGCCCGAGACGTTGAAGAGCGCAAAGTGGCGATAAGACATGTGTCCCATCCCCGCCACAAAGGGGGCAAAGGTTCGCACGATTGGTACAAAGCGCGCAAGTATAATGGTTTTGCCACCGTGGCGATCGTAGAAAGCGTGGGTTTTATCCAGATAGCTGCGACGGAAAATTTTCGAGTTCGGATTACTGAATAGCTTTTCTCCGAACAACCGACCAATAGTGTAGTTCACCGCATCACCGAGGATGGCAGCAATCACCAACAGTGTGACCATTAAATGCACGTTGAGATCGTTACCGGGCAGAGCCGCCAGCGCACCAGCAACAAACAGTAACGAATCCCCTGGCAGGAAAGGTGTGACCACGAGGCCGGTTTCACAGAACAGGATCAGGAACAGAATGGCGTAAATCCAGACGCCGTACTGCGCCACCAGTTCGGCTAAATGCACATCAATATGGAGAATAAAGTCGATCAAAAAGTGGATGAATTCCATAATGTTCCGGCTCCCAAACATCCTTACTCATTTAAATTAATCTGCGAGGAACAAAGGTCCCAACGCAGGCTGAGGTAACGCAAAATGGGATGGGTAATCCACCGCCACCAAATACAACCCCTCGGCTTTAGCGGTCGCTGCCGCCAGAGTACGATCTTTTGCCGCCAGCAACTCAGCCATCCAGCTTTCCGGCTGGTTGCCGCAGCCAATCTCCATCAGGCTGCCGACAATATTGCGCACCATGTGGTGCACGAACGCGTTGGCTTTGATATCGACGATCACATAAGGCCCGTAACGTGTGACGTTAAGGTGCATCACGTTGCGCCACGGCGTGCGCGACTGGCACTGCACCGCACGGAACGAGGTAAAGTCGTTCTCGCCAATTAAACACTGACCGGCACGCTGCATTTTCTCGACATCCAGCGGATGATAAAAATGGGTGATGCCGTTGCCAAGAATCGCCGGTCGCAGCCGCTGATTGAAAATCACATAGCGGTAACGACGCGCCGTGGCGCTAAAGCGGGCATGAAATTCTTCCGGCACCGCTTTCACCCAACGTACGGCGATGTCGTCAGGTAAATTGGCATTCACACCCAGCGTCCAGGCACTGTCGGCGCGCGGCGAGGTGGTTTCGAAATGCACCACTTGCCCGGTACCGTGCACACCGGCATCCGTGCGTCCAGCGCAGAACACCACCACCGGGTGATTCGCCACTTTCGACAGCGCTTTCTCCAGCTTTTCCTGCACGCTGCGCACTTCGTTCTGTCGCTGCCAGCCGTAGTAACGGCTGCCGTCGTACTCAATGCCTAACGCCAGCTTAAATGTCGTTTCTTCAGACAACATTAATAGAAGTACTCCTGCACCAATTTCTCAGCGGTTTTTACCGCCATCAGTGCGCCGCCGAAGCGAACGTTGTCAGCCACGGACCAGAATTGCAGCAGCTCAGGGAGACCGTAATCATTACGCACGTTGCCAATGCTCAGCGCATCATTACCTGATGCATCGCTGACGGGCGTCGGGTATTCACCGTCTGCGCTGAGGTTAATGTCCTCAGCACGATCCAGTTCATCTCGCGCTTCTTCGGCTGACAGCGGACGTAAATTTTCGACATGCACAATCTGCGTGTTGCCGTAAAACACCGGCGCCTGCACGCTGCTGACGGCAATCGGCAAGCCCTCGTCCTGCAGCACTTTGCGCACCTGATCCACCAGACGACGTTCACTCTCCACGCTGCCATGGCTATCCGCTAGCTGCGGCAACAGGTTGAACGCCAACTGACGACCAAAATAGTGCTCATCTGCCGGTACACCATTCAGCAAGCGCGCGCTTTCGCCCGCCAGGCCATCCACTGCCGCTTTACCGTGGCTGGAAACCGAAATCAAATTGGTCACCTGCAAACGGCTTAAACCCGCAGTATCCACCAACGGTTTGATAGCGCTTAACAGCTGGCTGACCAGCGCATCGGCCACCGTCACGATGTTGCGATTGCGATAATCGGCCAGTACCTGTGGGTTCACATCCGGCACCACCAGCGGGACATCCGGCTCCAGCGCGAACAGATCGCTGCTGTCGATCACCAGGCAACCCTGGCTCGCGGCTTCATCCGCGTAACGCGCGGAAGCTTCACGTCCGGCAGCGAAAAACGCCAGCTGCGCCTGAGTCCAGTCAAATTCAGCCGCATCCTGCACGCGCAGGGTGCGACCATCAAAACGCACACTTTCACCGGCGCTGTTTTCGCTCGCCAGCAGATACAATTCACCAACCGGGAACTGGCGTTCTGCCAGCAATTCCAGGACAGCGTTCCCTACTGCGCCTGTTGCGCCCAATAGCGCAATATTCCAGCCGTCAGACATGTTGGTTTACTCCAGACAATGACATAAAAACAGAAGGCGGTGATGACACCGCCTGACATTTAAGACTTTTCCCGCGCGAAAACGCAGGGGATTGATTTAACTTTACAAACTGGCGCGGAAACCGAGCTTTTCCAGCATCGCGGCGCTATCGGCATCATCACATTTTACCTGTAGCGATGACCATTCACGACGCTCTTCATACTGCTTGCGCAGGCGATCAAACTCGCCCGGTTTGGCAGCCACTTTTCGCAGTGGCGCATCGTCGCGGCGCACATCATACACCAGGTGCACCAGTCGTTTCAGCGTTGGCTGATCGAGCTTACCGTGCAGCGTAATGGTGCCAAATTCCGGTGCAGGCAGCAGACTCTCCAGCGCCACCTGTTGCGGCTGACCGATAAACGCGCACCAGGCTTGAAATACTTGTGTCGTGCCGCGCGCTTTGCCTTCCAGCGTATAGCCCGCAATGTGTGCCGTGGCGATATCCACTTTATCCAGCAGATCGAGGTTCAGATCCGGCTCCGGCTCCCACACATCCAGCACCACGCTGAGGTCGCTGCGCATTTTCAACACTTCCAAAAGCGCGGCGTTATCCACCACCGGGCCTCGGCAGGCATTGATCAGGATGGTGTTGGGTTTGAGTGCCATCAGCAGTGCCATGTCGGCCAGATGCCAGCTTTTATAGGGGCCGTCTTTAAACAGCGGCGTATGGAAGGTTAGAATATCGGCCTGTGCCACCAGCTCATCCAGCGAGTGGAACCTTTCCTGATCGCCACGATCCGCACGCGGCGGATCGCACAGCAGGGTTTTCACTCCCCAGGCTTCAAGACGTTTTTGCAAACGACCACCCACATTGCCAACGCCGACAATCCCCACGGTACGATCGCGCAGTTCAAAACCATCGCGCTCGGCCAGCAGCAGCAATGAGGAGAAGACATACTCCACCACCGCAATCGCGTTACAGCCCGGTGCCGCCGAGAAGGCGATTCCAGCGGCCGCCAAAGAAGCATCGTCCACATGATCAGTGCCAGCCGTGGCGGTACCCACGAACTTCACCGGCGTACCAGCCAGCAGCTCAGCATTCACTTTGGTCACCGAACGCACCATCAGTCCGCTGGCATCCTGCAACTCTGCTTCGGGTAACGGACGTCCAGGCACGGCCAATACTTCACCGGTGCGACTGAAGAGTTCACGAGCGTAAGGCATGTTTTCATCGACGAGAATTTTCACTGCGGCGGTCCTGTCTGCTGAGGCGTTTGAGGCGCGTATTCTTACATATACCCGTCATACTTCAAGCCACAGATACGTTGGCTGCGTAGATACCCTCCGTTACTGACCGAGGCCCCACACCTTTGCCGCCTTTCTGCGACGCGAATGATTTCAGGTCTAACCCATTTCAACTTAACCGGCTGCGGTAGCGATCCGGCGTGGTGCCGGCCTGCTGCTGGAACATCACAATCAGCGCTGATGACGAGCTATAGCCGAGTTCGTGTGCAATGCCCTGCACGCTGCAGCCCTGCTCCAGGAGTGCAATGGCCCGCAAAAACCGTAAACGCTGGCGCCATTCGCTGAACGACATTTTCAACTGCTGCTGACAACGTCGCGCCAGCGTACGCTCGGTGGTAAACACGCGCTTCGCCCATTGTGCCAGCGTGGTGTTGTCACCGGGATTTTCTTCCAGGGCACGCAAAATCGGCGCGAGGAATTTGTCGTCCGACAGGGGCAAATAACTGGTGTGCACTGGTGCCTGGCGCAGACGATCAATTAAGACCTCACACAATCGCCAGTCCGCTTCGATCTGAGGTTGTTCCAACTCGCGCTGCGCAAAGTCATCCATGATGGCGTGCACAATCGCATCAACGTGCAGCAAACAGGCATTGTCGGGCATCCCCGCACAGAGATCGGCGGCGAGGTTGAAGGTGCGAAACTGGGCATGGCAATGGTTATAGCTACTGTGCCGTTGTCCTGGCGGGATCCAAATCGGCATATCAGCTGGCGTTAATAACCGTTCCCCCTCCACTTCCATTTCAAGCACGTGGCTGGTGACGAAAATCACCTGACCCCAACTGTGAAGATGCGGCAGATATGCGGTTTTCGCGTTAGCCTGCTCGTAGCGCATAAAATAGCGCAGCAGCGACGCATCAACGGGAGGTTGATACTCGATCTGTAAATTCATTCTGTCCGGTCATTAACGAATATTGTCCGATTTTAACTATCTAAACAAAACCGGTCAAATGTAAACTATTCGCGATTAAACTCAGGAGTCGTACGATGAATTTACTGTTTCCGCTGATCGCGGTGATGGTCTGGTCGATCAATACCATTGTCAGCAAACTCTCTGCCGGGAGCATCGATCCTGCCGCCATCTCCTTTTATCGCTGGCTGCTGGCATTGATCGTGCTGGCCCCCTTCTGCCTGCCCGGCGTGTGGCGCCATCGCCACGCCGTGAAGGCCAATCTGTGGCGATTATTGATCCTCGGCCTGTTGGGCATGGTGCTTTATCAGAGTCTCGCCTACTATGCCGCCCACAGCGTGTCGGCGGTGATGATGGGTATATTAGGCGCCACGATTCCGCTGCTGACCATTCTGCTCAGCTTATTCGTTTTACGCCTTGCGCCGACGCGCGGCATTTTAATTGGCGGCCTGTTGTCCTTTGCCGGTTTGGTCTGGCTGGTGAGTGAAGGGAATCCGGCACAGTTGCTGAATCAGCGTCTTGGCAACGGCGAGTTGATGATGCTGGCGGCTTCCACCTCGTATGCGCTTTACGGTGTGCTGACTAAACGCTGGGCGATCCCTCTGCCGACCTGGCAGAGCCTGTACGTACAGATTTTCTTTGGCGTGTTGCTGTTACTGCCTGGATTCTTGCGCGCACCGGACGTCACGCTGAATCTGCATAACATTCCGCTGGTGCTGTTTGCCGGGCTGTTCGCGTCCATTATTGCGCCATTCTTGTGGATCCTTGGCGTGCAACGTCTGGGCGCCAGTACGACAACCATTTTTATGAATTTTGTACCCGCGTTTACTGCCATTATCGCGGTGATGTTCCTGCATGAGCAGTTGCACGCTTATCACTGGATAGGTGGCGGGATGACCTTAGTCGGTGTGATTCTGGCGCAACGCCTGAAAACACCCCTGCGCAAGCCGCGTGAGTCAACCGTTCACGATCCTGCCACCTGATTTTATTGTCCCGAAAGGCCGCAGCCCCCGTGGATTTCCCGGGGGCTTTTGTTATCATATGGCCTCTTTTTTCCGGCGCACCCGGATCTGACCTCGTTTTTCAAGGATTCCGCCATGCAACCTCTCAGCGGTCCCGGTGTGCCTGCGGGCGATCGTTCAACGCTCACTCATGCGACTGGCCCCACTCGTCCTGGCGGACCGGCGGGCGAACAGCCACTCTCCCCTGCCCAGCGCACCACGCTGGAACGTCTGATTGTGCGCATCATGTCACTCAGTACCTTGAAAGCCCCTGAATTGTGGGCTGGCGTACGCCATGAAGTGGGCGTAAAGAATGATGCTGAGCTGCAATCGCGTCATTTTCCTGCCGCCGAACAGCATTTGAATGGGCGTTTAACCCAGGTGCAGAACAGCCTTGCAACGCGCCAGCTGTTGCAGCAGTTATTGGAGAAGCTGCCGCAGGGAAATAATCGTCAGGCGGTGAGTGACTTTATCCGTCAGCAATTCAATCAAACGGTGCTGAGTGCGCTCTCGCAGGATCAGCTACGTCAGGTGCTGACCATGCTGCAAAATGGGCAGATGGCGATCCCACAACCGCAGCAAACGCGCGTGTCCGACCGCACGCTGCTGCCGGCTGAACAGCAATCTCTGAATCAACAGGTTACGCGCCTCGCGGCCACGACCGGTGAATCACCGGTCAAGCTGCTGTCTGAAGCGCTGAAACTGGTCAATCTGAAGAGTGGCGATCCGATTCCCTCTCGCCACTTCCCGCTGCTGACACAATATTTGCAGGTACGTCAGACGTTGGGTCAACACAGCGCACCGACCTTACAAATGCTTGAAACCTCGCTGAAGCAGCCGTTGACGCATGATGAACAGCGTTTGCTGGAGGATTACAGCCAGCAGCGTTTCCAGGCCACGCCACAGACAGTGCTGACGCCCGCGCAAACCCAGGATCTCCTCAATTTACTCTTCAGTCGTCGCGTCGAGAAAACGCTGGAGCAGCCGCACACTGCCAGCGATCTGCGCCCGCAGCCGATCTGGTCGCCGTGGATCGAGATATTACCGCGTCCACTGGCTCAGCGCCCGGCACTGACGTTAATCCTTGGCCTGGCGCTGTTCTTCTTTTTACTCTGGCTATTTCTGTAACTTAACAGCCACAGTGCGCGCCGGGTGCGGCCTGTGGCCATTCGCCGGGCGACGTTCCCCACGTTAACGGATGCCCATCGCGTTTCCAGAAATCCAGCCCACCTATCAACTCTTTGACCTGAAAACCCAGCGAAGCCAGTTTCCATGCCGCTTTAGTTGAGCCGTTGCAGCCAATGCCATCGCAGTAAGTGATATAAACCTTGCTGCGATCCAACTGTGCTGTGGATTCGGCATTCATAGTGCGATGCGGAAACGAGAGCGCCCCGGTGATATGCCCCGCCTGATAAACCTCAGTGGATCGTGCATCGATCACCACAATCGCGCTCACGCCTTGCGCCAGATCTTCTGCCAAATCCCAGGCGTCAGTGTAGTAACTCAGTTTGTGCTGCAGATAGGCCACGCTCTCTTGAGGATCGGCGGGTGGGAAGAGTAAGACTGATGACATCGCATTCTCCTTGTGTAATTTTCCCTGAGTTTACGGCAAAGTGGTCTGCAATCTGATACCACTTTTTCCACAGTGATAAGACCACCATGCGCCACTCTTTTTTAGCACTGTTTAATCATGCGTCATCCGGCGGCTTGCGTGAACGTTTGTGCCATACGTTACGCCAGGCCATTACCAGCGGTCATTTACACCATCAGCAACGCTTACCCTCCAGCCGTCAGTTAGCCGAGGATTTGTCACTGTCGCGGGTGACGGTGGAAGCCGCTTATGCGCAGTTAGAGAGTGAAGGCTATCTGGAGAGACGGGCGGGTCGGGGTACTTTTGTATCGATTGCGATGCCTGCACGGGCGGCGACCACACCCGCACAGAGTTCACCCCGATTCTCCCGACGCGGCGAGCAGATTCTGGCGACGGGTGGCTGCCAGGATCCGCCGTTCCCCCATGCGTTTGCCGCCGGTTCGCCTGAATTACGCGCTTTCCCGCATACGCAATGGCGCCGGATCAGTAACAGCGTACAGCGCTCGCTGGGTAGCCAGGTGATGGGCTATGGCGATCCACTGGGCTTTATGCCGCTTCGTGAGGCGGTGGCGGATTATGTGGCGTTATCACGCGGCGTACGCTGCGCTGCCGGGCAGGTGGTGATCCTAACCAGTTCACAGCAGGCCTTGCAGTTACTGGCTCTGATGTTGCTGGATGCCAATGATGAAGTCTGGCTTGAGGAGCCGGGCTACCCCGGCGCGCGTAACGCATTCCTCGCGGCGGGTGCACACTGCCGCGCGATGCCGCTGGATGGCGAAGGGGCAATACCGCTGGAAGGCGATGCCAGGCTGGTTTATTTGACGCCGGGACATCACTATCCCACCGGCACCGCGATGAGCCTGACCCGCCGTCTGCAATGGCTCGACTGGGCGCGCCAACATCAAAGCTGGTTGATAGAAGATGATTACGACAGTGAGTTTCACTATGACGATCGCCCGATTCCCGCCTTGCAGGGCCTGGAGAATCATAGCCGGGTTATCTGCCTCGGCACCTTTTCCAAAACGCTCTTCCCCTCCCTGCGACTGGCGTGGATGGTGGTCCCGCCAGCGCTGGTGGATGCCGTTGGTCGCGCACGCAGCATTCTTGATGGACACAGCGCGCTGTTGCCGCAAGCGATCACAGCAGAGTTTCTGCAGCAAGGTCATTTTGCCAGCCACCTGCGGCTAATGCGTCAGCTTTATCACAGTCGCCGCGATCGATTGCTGGAGCAGATCAACACGCGCCTGCAGCCGTGGCTGACGCCGCTGCAGGCATCTGGCGGGCTGCAGCTGATGGTATCATTGCATCAGGGTGAGGAAGCACAACTCACGCAGCAGGCCAGTGAAATTGGTCTGCTGTTGCCGCGTCTGTCGCCGTTATACACCAGCAGTCAGTCGCAACCAGGCTGGCTGCTGGGCTTTGCCGCGCTGACGCCGGGTGAGATTGTCAGCGCCTGCGATAAACTGGTTACGCTGCTGTCGCGCTACGCGCAAACGACCAGGTGACGAGAATGCCCAGGGCTGCGCAGCAGGCACCCGCAAGGTAGACCGAGCCATAACCCAATGCCGTGGCGAGCAGGCCGGTCAGTGGGCCGCTGGCACCGTAAGCGATATCCTGGAAAGCAGAGAAACCGCCCAGCGCCGTGCCACGAATTTGTGGCGAGACGCGTTTGATCACCTCGACGCCGAGCGCCGGGAAAATCAGTGAACAGCCGCAACCGGTGAGCGCGGCACCCACCAGCGCCATCCAGCCAGAGGTTGCACATGCCAGCACCAGCAAACCGGCGGTTTCCACCAGCAGCGAAATCATTGCGACGCGGACGCCACCGTGACGATCCGGCAGGCCGCCAAAGAAAACACGCACCAATACAAAAGCACAGCCAAATGCGGTCAGGGCAAAACCGGCATTGCCCCAGTTTTCTGCAGCAAAATAGAGCGAGGTAAAGGTACCGATCACGGCGAAACCGGTGCCCTGTAACGCCAGCGCCATGCCGGGTTGAAAGATGGTTTTCACCACGCTGAGCAATGAGGGACGTTCGCCACCCACCACCGGCACTTTAGTGACCCAGCTATTGATCGCCAGCGAGAGCAGTGGCAGTAACAGCGCGACACCACCGAGTGCCGCGAATCCGCCATGCTGATTGATCAGCAAACCCAGCGGTGCGCCCGCTGCCAGCGATCCATAAATCGCCATACCGTTCCACGACATCACCAGGCCGGATCGTTTGCTGCCCACCAACCCCATGCCCCAGGTCAGATTGCCGGTGAGCAGCAAGCTTTCACCAAATCCGAGTAACAAACGCCCCACTGCCAGCAAACCAAATTTTGCCCACGGCGAAACGGGCAACAGCGCCGCGGCCAGATACGCCCCACCCACCAGCGCGATGGCGATCATACCGTGTTGCGTGGTGAGCTTTGCACCGTGCTGATCGGCTCGGCGTCCGGCGAAGCTGCGCGTCAGCAGCGTGGCGAAGAACTGAATCCCTACCGCAACACCCACCATCAGGTTGCTCATGCCCAATTCCTGATGCACGTACAGCGGGATGACCGGGAGCGCCAGCCCTGCGGTTAAATAAGTGAGAAATACCGCAAAGGATATGCAACCCAAAGGCAGCACAGATTGCGTCTGCGTATCAGCAGCCGTGGACATGATGGTATGAACTCCTTGTTCAGAGCGTGTGCGACAAGCGAGACCCTCTTACACGTTCGTGTCTTGCATTCAGACGAAAACGGGTTATTTGGTTCATAATGTGCACAAACGATTATTTTATTTCAGGCAAGATGGGATGAGTGTAGGCAAGCAGCGGGGGAAATGTCAAAACCAACAGGGGCCGGATAGACCGGCCCCTGGAAAACTGTGATCACGCGATTAAGCTGGCAGCTTACGCATGGTCAAGGTGGCGTTGGTGCCGCCGAAACCGAAGCTGTTGGACATCACGGTGGTCAGCGCTTTTTCAGTCGGCTGCGTCACGATGTTCAGGCCTTTACCGGCTTCATCCAGCTCTTCGATGTTGATGCTTGGCGCGATGAAGTTATGCTCCAGCATCAGCAAGGTGTAGATCGCCTCCTGCACGCCGGCTGCACCCAGTGAGTGACCGGTCATGGCTTTGGTCGCAGAGATGAACGGCGAGTTGTCACCGAACACTTCCTGAATCGCGCCCAACTCTTTCACGTCGCCGACTGGCGTTGAAGTGCCGTGGGTGTTGAGGTAATCGATTGGGGTATCAACGCCCTGCATAGCCATCTTCATGCAGCGCACTGCGCCTTCGCCTGAAGGAGCAACCATATCTGCGCCGTCTGAGGTTGCGCCGTAACCGACGATTTCAGCGTAGATGTGCGCGCCACGCGCCAGAGCATGCTCCAGCTCTTCAACCACCACCATGCCGCCGCCGCCTGCGATCACAAAACCATCACGGTTTGCATCATAGGTACGAGAAGCTTTTTCTGGCGTTTCGTTGTATTTGGTAGACAGTGCGCCCATCGCATCAAACTCACAGGCCATTTCCCAGCTCAGCTCTTCGCCGCCGCCAGCAAACACGATGTCCTGTTTACCCAACTGAATCTGCTCAACCGCGTTACCGATGCAGTGTGCGGAAGTGGCACAGGCAGAGCTGATTGAGTAGTTCACGCCGTGGATTTTGAATGGAGTAGCCAGACAGGCTGATACACCTGAACCCATGGCTTTGGTCACCACATAAGGACCAACGGCTTTCAGGCCACGCGGGCCACGCATCGCATCGGCACCGAAGACCTGGTAACGCGGAGAACCACCGCCTGAACCGGCAATCAGACCCACGCGTGGGTTGTTCTGATATTGCTCATCAGTCAGACCGGAATCCTGAATCGCTTCCGCCATTGACAGGTAAGCGTAGATTGAAGCATCACTCATGAAACGCACGATTTTGCGATCGATGAGCCCGTTGGTATCCAGTTTGACGTTGCCCCATACGTGGCTGCGCATACCGATATCTCTCATCTCTTCAGAGAAGGTGATACCCGAACGGCCTTCACGCAGAGAAGCCAGCACTTCTTGCTGGTTATTACCAATGCTGGAAACGATACCCAGGCCAGTAATCACTGCACGTTTCATTCAATAGTCCTCATTCCACTTCTTTTGGATTGACGTGCACTCTAGCTTACAGTTGTAAGCCGAACAAGTCCGATCAGCCATTTCCTTTTGTAAATTTGCGTCATGTGACGGCAGTCGTTAAAATCGCGCCACTGCCTGAAATATGAGCCTTTCCCGTGAAGTTATCCCCGGTTGAACACGCGCAATTAAACTGGAATGATCAGGGTACACCTGTTTCCCGAGCATTCGACGACGTCTATTTCTCCAACGACAATGGGCTGGAGGAGACGCGCTATGTTTTTCTTGATGGCAACCATATTCCTGCCCGCTTTGCTCAACATTCGCGCGATCTTTTTATCGTCGCTGAGAGCGGTTTTGGGACTGGTCTTAACTTTCTCACCCTGTGGCAAGCCTTCGATCGCTTCTGTAGCGAACATCCCGACGCGACACTTAAGCGCCTGCACTTCATCAGCTGCGAAAAATTCCCACTGACGCAAACCGATCTGATTGCCGCACATGCGCACTGGCCCGAGCTGGCGCCATGGGCCGAACAATTACAGCAACAGTGGCCACAGGTGCTGCCGGGTTGTCAGCGTTTACTGTTCAACAGCGGTAAAGTCACGCTCGATCTCTGGCTCGGTGATATTAACGCGCTAATTAATACCTTTGATGACAGTCTTAATGCTCAGGTGGATGCATGGTTTTTAGATGGTTTTGCCCCCGCTAAAAACCCGGAAATGTGGACGCCAGAACTTTTCGCCGCCATGGCGCGTCTGGCGCGTCCAGACGGGACGCTGGCAACGTTCACTGCCGCCGGATTTGTGCGCCGTGGTTTGCAGGAAGCCGGGTTCACGGTGACCAAACGCAAAGGCTTTGGTCACAAGCGCGAAATGTTAACCGGCGTAATGGAACAGGTTGCAGCCCTACCCCACACCCAGCCATGGTACGCCCGCCCTGCGGCTCGCACTCAGGAAGTGGCGCTGGTTGGCGGTGGCGTGGCGAGTGCCGTACTGGCGCTGGCGCTGCTGCGCCGCGGCTGGAAGGTAACACTTTATTGCGCCGATGCCGCGCCCGCGCTGGGTGCTTCCGGCAATCGTCAGGGCGCACTTTACCCGCTGCTTAATCAGCACGATCCCGCTCTCGCTACGTTCTTCCCTGCGGCGTTCACCTTTGCCCGCCGTTTGTACGACCAGCTACCGGTGATGTTCGAGCATGACTGGAGCGGTGTGTTACAACTCGGCTGGGACAGCAAAAGTGCCGATAAAATTGCCCAGATGCTGGGGATGGGATTGCCACATGATGTGGCGTACGGCGTAAGTAAGGAAGACGCGCAGCAGTTAGCGGGCGTCGATACCGGTTGTGGTGGCATTTTCTATCCTCAAGGCGGCTGGCTCTCTCCGTCGCAATTGACCAGCAACCTGTTGGAGCATGCGCAAACGCTGGGTTTACGCCTGCACTGGCTGCATCGCGTCACCACGCTGGAAACGACGACTGAGGGGTGGACCCTGAACTTCAGCGAGCAGCCCTCGGTGAATCATCAGCAGGTGGTGCTCGCCAATGGCCATGCGCTGCTGGAGATTGAGCAGAGCAAAGACTTGCCCGTATACGCGGTGGCGGGCCAGGTCAGTCATGTGCCGACCAATCCTGAGCTGGGCGCGTTAAATACCGTACTCTGCTATGACGGCTATCTCACGCCAGTCAGCCCGCATTTCAATACCCACTGCATCGGGGCCAGCTACCATCGCGGCGATACCACAACCGATTTCCGTGCTGACGATCAGCAGGAAAATCGCCAGCGCCTGGTGAACTGCCTGCCGGATGCGCAGTGGCCGCAGCAAGTGGATATCAGTGATAACGAGGCGCGTGTCGGCGTACGCTGCGCCACGCGCGATCACTTACCGATGAGTGGCAGCGCGCCTGATTACGCCGCAACGCTGGCACAATACGCTGATTTGCCGGAGCAGCGTGCACGGGGTGAAACCCTTGCCGATGCACCGGTTCATACTGGTTTATTTGTGCTGGGTGCGCTGGGTTCACGCGGTTTGTGCAGCGCGCCGCTGGCAGCGGAAGTGCTGGCGGCACAGATGAGTGGTGAGCCGCAACCGCTGGATATCACTACGCTGGCGGCATTGAATCCGAATCGTTACTGGGTAAGAAAACTGCTGAAAGGTAAGAAAGCGGGACGCTAGGATGACGGGGCGAGCGGTCGCCCCGACTTATCAGGCGTTCTGACGCGCCTGCTGGAACAAATTATCCCACATGCCAATCACCAGCGCCTGATCGCGCGGTGACAGTTCACCCGCCGCAATCGCATTCTGCAGGCTGTTGGTCACATGGATTTGCAGCGCTTCAGGTGTGTGCTCACCGCTGATTTCAATCTCAGCCACCGCCAGGGTCAGATGACCACGCAGATAGCCACCGGCAAACAGCTCGTCGTCACTGGCGTGATCAACCATATCGTCAATCAATGCCAGGATGCGGGATTCGAATTCTACGATCATCGTCTTGTTCCTTATTACCCTTGATACGCCGCGCCGCTACTGCGCTGGCATCACGCCCTCACCTCGTTACACGCTGGTTCGCGTTCCCGGGGTTTGTTCATTCGCCGTCATGCTGCAACGCGGGTGACTTTGGGTCATTAATAATATATTTGCGAATCACAAATCTTCCGGCCACGGGAAGTGTGCCGCCGTCAGTGCTGGCGTACCGTAATAGCTGGCTAACGCATCGATAAAGCGAGCCGGACGTGCCGGGATACCCTGCTCAAAATAGGTCATCACCTGAGCATGGACCTTGCGCTGGAATGCGATGCGGTCGGGTTCACAATCGCCTTCGAGGTTGTCACAACTGACATTGAAGGGGAAGCCTGCTGCGACACAGAACAACCATTCCAGCGCCTGTGGCTTGACTTCAACTGATTCGAACTGACTTTGCGTTTGCGCATCCCGCCCATCCGGGCAGTACCAATAACCAAAATCCACCAGCTTGCGACGCGCTTCACCGGCAATACACCAGTGAGAAATTTCGTGCAGCGCGCTGGCGTAGAAACCGTGAGCAAACACCACGCGGTTCCACGGTGATTCCTCATCCGCTGGAAGATAAATAGGTTCGTCATCGCCTTTAATTAGACGGGTCTGAAAGTCTTCAACAAAGCAGCCATCAAAAATATCCACCAGCTGCTGGTAATGATGTTCTGTACTCATAATATTTTAATCTTTAAAAAAATTAGCGCCATTGTCGCATTGGCAGCCGTTCTTGACGAGTACTGCTTTACAGCGTGGCTATCCACGCCAGCAACGCGCTGCCATGACTATCCCACAATAATTTGGCGCTCATCACGGCGGATACAGTCACCACCATCGGGCGGATCAGCTTCTGACCCCGGCTCAGCACCAGTCTGGCGCCGATACGCGCACCCACGAATGCGCCAATCAACATGATCACGCCTGTGCCCCACACCACCTTTCCGCCGAACATAAAGAACAGCAGACTGCCGAAATTGGAGGTGAAATTTAGGACTTTGGCGTGGGCGGTGGCCTTGGCAAGATTGAAGCCACATAGCGTCACAAACGCCAATGCATAGAATGAACCGGCACCCGGACCAAAAAAGCCGTCGTAAAAACCGACGCAACCACCGCCGACCAGCGCAAAAGCGATCCCCTGCAGGCGATGTTCACGATCCGACTCGCCCAGCCGCGGCATCAGCAGGAACCATAAACCGATACTGATCAGCAGGAGCGGCAGAATTTGTCGCAGCACCTCCGCCTGAATATGCTGAATCAGAACCGTGCCACAGACTGCGCCGATAAAGGTCATGGCAATGTTCAGTCGCTGTTCACGCAGTTTCACCGCGCCGCGACGCACAAAATAGAGGCTGGCAGAGAAAGATCCGCCTACCGACTGCAACTTATTGGTGGCTAAAGCCTGAGCAGGAGAGAGCCCCGCAGCGAGTAATGAAGGAACGGTGAGTAAGCCACCACCGCCGGCGATGGAGTCGATAAACGCTGCCAGCACCGCAACCAGAAACAACACGCCCAGCAACAGTGGGCTAACAACAAAGAGGTCCATTTTTTTCTCGTAAAGTTAACCCGACCGTTCTTATTGCAGGCTGGGCATCCTTGCTCTCTCCTGGTCTCACAAACATCCGTGCGTGGGAGAGAGAACGTTGCCAATGCTCCTGCAACAGGCAGCATCAAGGCTAGAGTAAATGACGATCTAATAGTGCCTGACAGGAGGGTGGCAACGGCGGCGGCGTTTTCTTCACAGGCGGCGTGCTACCCGGTTTTTTCGGCAGGAACCAACTGTCTAACTCTGCGCCACAACCATCACCCGGCGGCGGTGCAGCCTGATCTTCGCACTCTAAACTGCCTGCCGGACAGCGCAGACGTACGTGCATGTGGGCACGATGGGCAAACCACGGGCGCACTTTATTCAGCCATGCACGATCGCTTCCGGCATCCGCACAAAGCTGCTTTTTAATCGCCGGATTAACGAAGATGCGCGTCACTTCATTATCTTTCGCCGCCAGCTTGATCAGGCTGTCAATCGGCGGCTGCCAATGACGTGCAATCACTTGCTTATCATCCGGTGCCACCAAATCCAGCGGCTGTGGCTTCAGCAGCTGTTGCGCCGTCCAGCGATTTTGCGGCAGCTGCAACCAGATATCGACATCCAACCCGGTTTGATGGCTGGCATGCCCACTGCTGAAACGCCCGCCGGCCGCCATGCCCATATCACCAATCAACACTTGCCCCAGCTGCAACTGATGCACCTGGGTACTAAGACGTTGAATAAAAGCAATCAGATCGGGATGGCCGTAATAACGCCGCTGATCCTGGCGCATGACCTGATAGTTAGGTGAATTGAGAGGCAGTTGCTGTGCGCCGACAATACAGCCATTGGCAAACCCGCCAATCGACTGTGGGCTGCCAGCAATCGGCTGATGAATTTGCTGCCAGGGCGTGGCAGCAAAGGCAGTCGCACTGCACAACAGCGCGGCAACGATAGTGAGCAGGCGGCGCATCAGTGGCTTACCAGCGCGGAACGCTGCTGTTGACGTCACCGTTCTGCGCACGCTGACGCAGCAGGTGATCCATCAACACAATCGCCATCATCGCTTCGGCAATGGGCACCGCACGAATGCCCACGCAAGGATCGTGGCGACCTTTAGTAATCATCTCCACTTCTTCGCCCTCACGCGTGATGGTTTTACCCGGCACGGTGATGCTGGAAGTGGGTTTCATTGCCAGGTTCGCACTGATGGTCTGGCCGCTGCTGATGCCACCCAAAATGCCACCCGCGTGGTTGCTCTGGAAACCGTCGGCACGAATCTCATCGCGATGCTGGCTACCGCGCTGGTTAATCACCGCAAAACCGTCACCGATTTCCACGCCTTTTACCGCGTTGATGCTCATCAATGCATGAGCCAAATCGGCATCCAGACGATCAAATACCGGCTCGCCCAGTCCCGGTGGCACGTTTTCCGCCATCACCGTGACTTTGGCACCGATCGAGTCACCCTCTTTCTTCAGGCCGCGCATCAGTTCGTCCAGCGCATCCAGCTTAGAGGCATCCGGGCAGAAGAACGGGTTCTCTTCAACGATGCTCCAGTCTTTTAGCTCGCAGGCCACATCACCAATCTGTGCCAGATAGCCACGAACCTGAATGCCATGCTTCATTTGCAGATATTTTTTGGCAATCGCACCCGCAGCCACGCGCATCGCGGTTTCGCGCGCTGAGGAGCGCCCACCGCCGCGATAATCACGCAGACCATATTTTTGCTCGTAGGTGTAATCCGCATGGCCGGGTCGGAACAGATCTTTGATTGCGCCGTAATCCTGCGAACGCTGGTCAGTATTTTCAATCAGCAGGCCGATAGAGGTGCCGGTGGTGACACCTTCAAATACGCCGGACAAAATTTTCACCTGATCCGGTTCACGGCGCTGCGTGGTATAACGCGATGTGCCCGGACGGCGACGATCGAGATCGTGCTGAATATCCGCTTCCGTGAGCGGAATGCCTGGCGGCACACCATCAACGATGCAGCCCAGCGCAATACCATGCGACTCGCCAAAGGTGGTCACGCGAAAAACTTGTCCAATGCTGTTACCGGCCATTGTGGTTCCTTGTTACGATGTTGCGGGCGATGTTTCGCCCCATTTTTTAGTCTTTGTAGAAGGAGAAGTGATGCTGAGCCGCGACGATCTGCTCGCGCGTCAGCATGAACACGCCGTCACCGCCGTTATCGAATTCCAGCCAGGTAAACGGCACATCCGGGTACTGATCCATCATATGCACCATGCTGTTGCCCACTTCGCAAATCAGCACGCCCTGCTCACTCAGATAATCCGGCGCACAGGCGAGAATTCGGCGCACCAGCTTCAGACCATCACTGCCTGCTGCCAGGCCCAGTTCCGGTTCATGGCGATATTCATTCGGCAGATCGTCCATATCTTCCGCATCCACGTACGGTGGATTGGTGACGATCAGATCATATTTGACCTGCGGCAGTCCACGGAACAGATCGGAGCGAATTGGCGTGACGTGGTGGATCAAACCGTGTTCTTCAATGTTTTGCTCGGCCACGGCCAGCGCATCAGTGGAGATATCCACCGCATCGACTTCCGCTTCCGGGAAGGCGTAAGCGCAGGCAATCGCGATGCAGCCGCTGCCGGTACACATGTCGAGGATGTGATGCGGTTGTTCACCGATCAGTCCGGCAAAGCGGTTTTCAATCAGCTCGCCAATCGGTGAACGTGGCACTAACACGCGTTCATCGACATAGAACTCGTGACCACAGAACCAGGCTTTATTGGTGAGATAGGCCACCGGAATGCGCTCGTTTACGCGACGAATCACACGTTCAACAATGCGGTGACGCTCGCTGGCCGTCAGGCGCGCATTGCGCATATCTTCGGGGATATCCAGCGGCAGCCAGAGCGTAGGCAGAACCAGTTGGACTGCTTCGTCCCAGGGATTATCCGTGCCGTGGCCGTACCAAATGCCTGCCGCCGAAAAACGGCTGACAGCCCAGCGCAGCATATCCTGAATGGTGTGCAGTTCACTCACTGCCTCATCGACGAAAATCTTGTCCACGTAGCCCTCCGCAGGCCTTAAAATCAATCGGCCGATAGTGTGCCACGAAGCCGGGCAGAATTCAGCGCAGCAAGGCGAAAAAGCTGACATTTGTTAACGCTAAGCGTTAAGGTATGCCACCGGCTGTTAACCAGCCCTCTAACCCTATTTTGAGCCATGAGTAAGAAGACGCCCCTAAACCAGGACGATCAGGCGCTGTTTCGTGAGTTGATGAGCGGAACGCGTAAACTGAAACAAGACACTATCGTGCACAAACCGGTAGTGAAAACCCGCGAAGTCCCGCTGAAAAGACTGCTTTCCGAGCAAGCCGATAACAGTCACTACTTCTCAGATGAGTTTCAGCCTTTGCTCTCCAGCGAGGGGCCGATGCGTTATGTGCGCGCGGATGTCAGTCATTACGAGCTGAAGAAATTGCGACGCGGCGATTACACGCCAGAGATTTTTCTCGATCTTCATGGTTTAAGACAGCAGCAGGCCAAACAGGAGCTGGGGGCGCTCATTGCCGCCTGCCGCCGTGAACACCTGTTTTGTGCCAGCGTGATGACCGGGCACGGCAAGCATATCCTCAAGCAGCAAACACCGTTGTGGCTGGCGCAACATCCGCACGTCATGGCATTTCATCAGGCACCGAAGCTGTTTGGCGGTGATGCCGCTCTGCTGGTGTTGATTGAAGTTGAAGAGTGGCAACCGCCGGAACTGCCTTAGCTCTAAAAAGGAAAGGGCCGCAGAAGGCGGCCCATAGAGATCTCACGCACGGCGAGTTTACATTGCTTTAGCCAGTTTTGACGGGCTGACCTGCCACTCCAGTTTGCCTTCACAGGCCTCTGCATCAAAATTCACGCAGGCAATTGCCGACGTAGCGAACATCGGAGGCGCTTCCTGCGGGCAGAGCTCTGAAACCAGATAGCCCACCAGCGGCAGATGCGAAATCACTAAAGCTGATTTAACCCCCTGCTGCGCCAGCGCCTGCAGATAGCAGGCCACCATGCCCGGATCGCCACCCGGCGTCAGCTCTGGCAGCACATCCTGCCCTTCTGGCAGCTTCAGTGCCTCGCGTACCGTGGCGAGCGTCTGCTCTGCACGAAGATAAGGGCTGACTAATACCCTTTCAATATCCAGCGCCTGGCCGTTTAGCCAGCTCGCCATCTGGCGCGATTCGTCACAGCCACAGATTGTGAGTGGGCGTACTGAATCACTCGCTGCTTCCAGAGCTGCATCGCCATGACGCATGATAAAAACTTGCATAAAGCACCGCTGTTGTTTGTCGATATCGTCGGGTACCACAGCACCAGACGCTTCATTCTGCGAATGAACGCTGTGTTTTACCCCAATGGCTTCAGTATAGTCAACCGGTTGTTTATTAAATAAGCACATCTCAGAATGGTGCCGCACCACCTTCTTCATGGCACCATAACTAACCCGCTGAATCTGTGCGCCTATTCAAATTTGTGCAGAAGTGTAAAAATTCGTTTGCGCTTCTGACATTGCCATTAAAGCGTCACAGGGCGCGAAACGATCGCCATGTTGCTGCATTAATGCACGTAATGTATTGACGATTTCGCTGGCGCTGCGTTGATCCATATAGCGGAACGGCCCGCCAAGAAAAGGCGGGAAGCCGATGCCAAATACCGCCGCGATATCACCATCCCGAGCATTGCGCACCACAGACTCGTCCAGACAGCGTGCGGCCTCATTCAGCATCATCATCACGCAGCGTTGTGCAATCTGTTCTTCGCTCTGCTTTGCCTGCGGCTTGACGTTAATCAGGCTATAAATTGAGTCATCGACGTTGCGTTTTCCCGGCCAGCGAGCCGCGTTGTAAAGGTAAAATCCTTTCTGGTTTTTACGCCCTTTGCGGCCATCGGCCAGGATGGCATTCACCGCATCGGGTGCGCTGAAACGCTCGCCATAAGCCTGCAGCAAAATCGGACTGATTTTGCTGCCGACATCAATGCCAACTTCATCCAGTAACTGTAACGGCCCGACCGGAAAACCGAACTTCACTAACGCACGATCGATATGCTCCACCGGCTCCCCTTCCATCAAACAGCGCATGGCTTCATTTATATAGGGCGCGAGGATGCGATTGACGTAAAAACCGGGTTTATCGGCCACTACCACCGCTGTTTTACCCTGCTGGCGCGCTAACTGCACCGTGGTCGCTAGCGTTTCTGCCGACGTACCCATATGCGGAATCACTTCCACCAGCGGCATTTTGTCCACCGGACTGAAATAGTGCAGGCCAATGACATTCTCGGGACGCTGCGCGTTGACGGCAATATCACCAATCGGTAACGAGGAGGTGTTGGAAGCAAAGATGGTATGCGGTTGACAGTGACTTTCGATATCCGCCACCATTTGCTGCTTCAGGGCCAAATCCTCAAATACCGCCTCAATCACCAAATCGCGCTGGCTGAACCCCTGATAATCGATACCGCCGCTGATACGCGCCATCTGCTGCTGACGCTCAGCCGGTTTAAGCTGACGCCGTTTCACTTTTTGGCTCAGCAGGTCCCAGCTATATTGCAATGCGTGGTTCAAACCATTGAGATTGACGTCTTTAATCCTTACTGGCAAACCGGCTTTCAGCGCCGTCACGCTGGCAATGCCACCGCCCATTAATCCGCCACCGAGCACGCCGATGCGTTGCAATGTGCGTGGTTCAGCCTCGGCCACGGTTTCTTTCTTCATCGCGGTCGATGCAAAAAACAGACTGCGCAGCGCCGCAGATTCTGGTGTCATCGCCAGCTGACCAAAGGCACGCGCTTCCGCTGCATGCCCGGCATCGCTGCCCTGCTCCAGACCCGTGCGCACCACCTGCAGAATGCGATCCGCCGCAGGGTAATTGCCCTGCGTTTTGCTGTCGGTTTGACGTTTTGCCATCGCGAATAACAGCGAGCGTGCCAGTGGTGCCTGCATCAGGCGGTCACGACGTGACAGCTCACGGCGAACGATCTTTCCTTTATGCACGCGTGCAATCGCCGTTTCCAGCAAGATGGATTGTGGCACCGCATCATCAACGACACCCAGTTTCAACGCCTGTTTAGCACGCAGCTGTTTACCACTCAGGATCAGCGGTAGCGCTTGCGGCACACCAATCAGTTTTGGCAGGCGCTGCGTACCGCCTGAGCCAGGTAACAGACCCAACTGCACTTCCGGCAGGCCCAAGCGGGTTTTATCATCCAGCGTGCAGATGCGTGCGCTGCAGGCCAGCGCCAACTCCAGCCCGCCGCCAAGACAGGCACCGTGGATTGCCGCAACCACCGGGAAGGGCAATGCCGCTATCTGCGCCATCACCTCTTGCCCCTGTCGCGCCAGGGCTTCCGCTTCTTCTGCCGTCTGACAATCCGCGATCATGCTGATATCTGCACCGGCAACAAAGTTATCGCTTTTGCCAGAGATCAATACCAATCCCGCCAATCTGGGATTGCTGCGCGCTTCAGCCAGCACCGCTTTTATTTGTGGGACAAACTCCGCTTTTAACGTGTTCATCTTTTCGCCCGGCACGTCGATGGTGATGATGCCGACATGATCGAGGCGCATATGTAAATGGAATGCAGATGCACTCATTATTCGGCCTCCAGAACCATTGCACTGCCTAATCCGCCTGCTGCACAGGCGGTTACCAAGCCCAATCCCCCGCCGCGCCGCCGCAGTTCATGCAACGTTTGGGTGATCATGCGCGCGCCAGTGGCAGCAAACGGATGGCCGTAAGCAATGGAGCCGCCGAGCACATTGAAACGTTCTTCATTGACTTCACCCAAGGCATGCGGGCGATTCAGTACCTCGCGCGCAAAACGCTCATCGCGGAACATTTTCAGGTTCGCCAGCGTCTGCGCAGCAAAGGCTTCGTGCATATCGATTAACGTGAGGTCATTGAGCGTGATACCCGCGCGATCCAGCGCCAGCGGCGAGGCGTAAGCAGGACCCAGCAACATGTCCTGCCAGACATCAATCGCGGTAAACGCGTAGCTGCGCAGATAGCCGATCGGGGTAATCCCCAGCTCACGTGCGCGGCCTTCACGCATCAAAATCACTGCGGCGGCGCCATCCGTTAGCGGTGTGCTGTTGGCTGCCGTGACAGAACCGTGGTGGCGATCAAAAGCTGGTCGCAGCCTGGCGTAATCGCTGGCGCTGGCGTTAAAGCGAATGTTGTTATCCTGCTCGATCGGTGCTTTCCATGGCGGTACAAAGGCAGTCATCACTTCCTGCGCCAGCACGCCTGATTGCCAGGCACGCGCTGCATGCTGATGTGAGCGCAACGCCAGGGTGTCTTGCTGCTCACGCGTGATGCCATGGGTTTTCGCCATCTGCTCGGCGGTATCCCCCATACGTAAACCTGTGGAATACTCCGCCACCGCAGGAGGCACCGGTAGCAAATCACGGGGGCGCAGGCGGCGTAGAATTTGCAGCTTTTTGCTAAAGGTTCGCGCTTTGTTGAGATCGACCAGCGCGCGCGCCAGCGTTTTACTGACGCCAATAGGCAGTACCGATGAGGAGTCTGCACCACCGGCAATACCTGCATCAATGGTGCCCGCCATCAGGCTTTCCGCCACATTCGCCACCGCCTGAAAACTGGTGGCACAGGCACGACTGACACTGTAAGCATCGGTGTGAACGCTCAATCCGCTGCTCAGCACGATTTCGCGCGCAATATTAGGCGCTTCCGGCATCTGCACCACCTGGCCGAATACCAGCTGGTCAATAACGTCTACCGGTAACTCGCTGCGTGCCATCAGTTCTGACACCACCATGCGCCCCAACTCCAGCGCGGAAATGCCATGAAAATCACTCGCCTGACGGGCGAAAGGCGTGCGTAATCCATGGGTTATGGCGATACGTTCGCCCTGACGCGTCAGCAGCGGCTGCGCTTTGCTCATTGCACTCACCTGTAATTTACGACCGTAGCATCATTGCCAAACAGGTCTGACCTGATCATCAGTGTTAACCAGGTGTTGCTAAGTCGCCAATAACAGAAGAAAAAAAGTGCGAGGGAAGACACGAAAAAGAGAAAACGCTGCCGGAAGGGCTTCCGGCAGCGACAGGATTAGCGTAAGCCGAGTTGAAAAATGAGGGTCTCAGCCTGGCAGGCAAAAGTGAAATCAACATTCAGGCGTATGCCTGGCGCTTCTTCAACGAACTCGGCTTGAATCACGCAAGGCTCGGATTCAACCTGACGCGCTTTGTCCGTCAGGTGCTTCAGCATCGCTTCAGCCGCATGACGATCGGCAAAAGCGCCAGACCAGCTCGCCGTGCAATCGGTATTGTCCATTACGGTGCCAACATCTACGCAGCAGCAAGCCGCCGTTTCCGTGGCACTGCATTTTTTAATGGCATCAGTCATTGTTTTCTCCTGACGATAAATAGACACAATCGGATCATTTTCTGACACAAAGTGTACGCCCCGCGCGGCCTGGCTTCTATCTCTCAGCGGCTAAGTGACGAATATCACACTAAAAATTGATCCAGAACAAATTTGACCGCTATGCTAGATGGGCATCGACAAGATTTTGTTAAGCAGATCTGATTTTATCGATCAAATCGGAAATATTTAAAAAACATTATTGCAACAAATACACAGGTCAGACCTATACTCGTCGCACTGGTCTGATATGTGCCTTTGTCATCAGTCCCTACAATCCGCCGTCCTTTGTTACGCGACGTAACAACGTTTAATAATAAATCTAGATGAGGTTGTGGTCATGAACCATAAGAACCTGTTTGCAAAGTCAGCTGTGGCAGCTGCAGTGGCACTTATTTCTTCCCAAGTTTACGCCGCAGGCTTTCAACTTAATGAATTCTCAGCAATTGGTTTAGGTCGTGCTTATTCGGGTGAAGGTGCGATGGGCGATACCGCCGCATCTGCCAGTCGTAACCCGGCGACCATGGCATTGATGGATCGCCCTTCTTTCTCCATCGGTACTGTTTATATTGATCCGGAAGTTGATATCAGCGGCCAGAGCCCAACCGGCAACAGCCTGAATGCGAAAAACATCGCACCGAATCAGTGGATCCCTAACCTCCATTATGTTCATCCGATTAACGATCAGTGGTGGGTAGGCGCATCCGTCACCTCTAACTATGGTCTGGCGACAGAGTTCAATGACGGTTACACCGCTGGCGGCTACGGTGGTAAAACCGACCTGATGACAGGTAACTTTAACCTTAGCACGGCTTATCGTTTGAATGAGCACTTCAGCTTTGGTGTTGGCTTTGATGCGGTTTACGCTAAAGCAAAAATCGAACGTTATGCGGGTGAAGCTGGCGCTCGCGTCGGCATGCCAGCTGATACTCAGGTTGCCCACCTGAAAGGTGATGAATGGGGCTACGGCTGGAACGCCGGTATCCTGTATGAAGTGGATAAAAACAACCGCTTCGGCTTCACCTATCGTTCAGAAGTAAAAATCGACTTTGACGGCGATTATAAGAGCAGCATTCCAACCGCTTACAACGGTACACCGCAGGCGATTGCCTTAGGCCTGCCATACGGCACCAGCGGCCAGACCATTCCGGGTTCACTCACGCTGAACCTGCCAGAAATGTGGGAAGTGTCGGGCTGGCACAAAGTCGCTCCGCAGTGGGCCGTGCACTACAGCCTGACCTACACCAGCTGGAGCCAGTTCCAGGAACTGAAGGCCACGGGCAGCAACGGCCAGACGCTGTTCTATAAGGATGAAGGCTTTAAAGATGCCTATCGCATCGCGTTGGGTACCACTTACTTCTACGACGATAACTGGACCTTCCGTACCGGTATCGCGTTTGATGACAGCCCGGTTCCCGCTGACAAACGCTCGATCTCAATTCCGGATCAGGACCGTCTGTGGTTGAGCGCCGGTGCTTCTTACGCCTTCAACGAAAATGCGTCAGTTGACCTTGGTATCTCTTACATGCACGGCCAGAAAGTCACCGTGAAAGAAGGCCCTTATACCTTTAACTCCGAGGGTAAAGCCTGGCTGTACGGCGCGAACTTTAACTACAAGTTCTGATAGTTAGCTCGAAAAAAATGGCGACCAATGCGGTCGCCATTTTTGTTACTGTGAATCGATGTCCTTCAAGTCATCCTGAATCGCACTGGCGTTCGGATTCTCTTCCGGTTTTAACTTTCCGCCGTTGGCGAGGAAATCATTACGCTGGAAGTAAGCGTTGCGGATAAACGCATACGGATCCTGCTGCTGTTTCAGGATGCCATCGGAATCCAACAGCTGTGCACGTGTTTCCACACCTTCCAGTGTCCATTTACCAATCGACATCGGCCAGGTCAGCCAACTCAGCACCGGATAAAGCGTATCGACATAGTCGCCGCCATCCTGACGCACCGTGAAGCTGCCATAACCCGGCAGAACCACATAAGGACCATAGCCCACCCCGTAACGACCCAGAGTACTCCCGAAGTGGTGCGGAACTTCTCGCGCCAGTTCAGGATTCGCTTTGCCCGCCACATCGATAAATCCGCCCAAGCCCAATACGGTATTGAGGAAGAAACGTGTGAAGTGGATTCCTGCCTGGCGCGGTTCACCCACCAGAATCGAATTCAGCATGCTGGCAGGTTCATCCAGGTTGCCGAGGAAGTTGCTCATGCCACTGCGCGCAGGCACCGGCACATAGTCACGCCAGGCAACCGCCACCGGGCGCACCACATAAGGATCCAGCACGTTCATGTTGAAATTAAACATCGTGCGGTTAAAGCCTTCGAGCGGATCGCTACGCTGCGCAGGCTGCGTTGGATCGGCCGGTTTGGAACTGGCACAACCCACCAGCAGCAAGCTGGCCAGCGCCAGACCGGTCAGGCGGTTATTCATTCTTATCTCCCTGTGCGGTTGAATAATGTATCGCTTCAGGGCTGCTGTTGATTAATCTCCACAGCCAGTTGCTGATGACCATCCCAGGGGGTGATCGCGCTTAAGCCAAACCAGTCTCCCGACTGAGGATTGGCGCTACCATCGCGCGAAATACGCACCCTGACCTGCACCTGATGCTGCGCCGAAAGCAGGCGATCGGGCATCATGGCGTTGCTGTCATCCAGCGTGAGCGATAACGGGAAATGGCTCAGCGGTAAACGCTTCACAGCCACAGGCACCGGTGAAACACCGTCAGACACAGAAATATACAACACTCCGCCTTGCGGTAACATTTTTTCTGCTTGCGAGGTTAAACTCACCGTCAATGCCAGGTGACTATTTTGCTGTCCCGCATCAGTTTTCGCTTGTTCAATGCTGCGCTCTATCATGGTAATGCGCTTGTCACCCGCGGGCAGAAGCTTCAGCATCACCTGCCAGGCGCCAATCGCTTGATCATATTGCTGCTGCTCAAAAGCATTAAATGCCAACAAGCTCAGGGTGCGCACGTTGCTATGGTCGCGTTTTAGCAGATCTTTCAGCATCACATTGGCCTGGCGGTTGTCCTGCGGATCGCTGGAACGCGTCAGGACTTCGGCATAATCCTGCTGCAGTTCCAGATTATCAGGTGACAGTTGCAATGCGCGCTGGAAGGCCTGGCTGGCATTGGTCGCGTTATTCAGCACCATGCCAAGGCGGCCCAGCATCGTCCAGTCATTGAGGTTTTGCGGATCGTCTTGCAATGAGGTGCGCAACCCTAATTGTAGGCGAGCCAACTCTTCCATGGTTAAGGGCGCCGCTTTGGGATCCATTACACGGGCACGCAACTGAGGGTACTCCTGCTGTACGCTAACCCAACCGGCCAGTTGCGCCAGTCCACCGGTCTTCAGGTAAAAGCCAACCGACACCAGCAACAATACAATCAAACCCGGCAATAGCACCCAACGGCTACTGTGATGGATGCGAGCCGCGTGCTCGTTTGGCACATCGGTGAGCAGCGTTTGTTGCAGTTCACGTACCATCTCGGGACGCTCGGCAACCACGCCTTCCTCTTCATCGCGTTCGAGTTCACGCAGGCGCTGCTGGTAAAAATCGGTATTCAGGCGATCGCGATCGCCGCTAGTGGCTTGACGTTGACGCCAGCCTGCACTGAGAAACAGCGCCGAGGCCGCTACCAGCAAAATAATCAGGGTAATCCAGAATCCAGTCATTACGGCTTCCCGTCACGCTTAAGAATCGCCGCAAGGCGTTGTTGTTCATCGTCATCGAGATCGCTACGGGTTTTCCCCCGGCGATTGCGCAGAATAATAATCAAGCCGCCCAGCACCACAAACAGCGCCGGCCCCACCCACAAAATCAGCGTTGAAGGGGTAACCGGGGGTTCATAAGTGACGAAGTTGCCGTAGCGCGCCACCATGTAATCGATGATCTGCTGGCGACTTTGGCCCTGCTTCATCAGCTCATACACTTTCAGACGCATGTCTGCGGCAATCATCGCATTGGAGTCGGCAATGCTGTTGTTCTGACACTTAGGGCAACGCAGTGAACCGGTGAGATCGCGGTACTGCTCTTCCTGCTGTACCGAATCGAACTGGTAAGTATCAATGGCAGCCCACAGGCTGGTGCTGAGCAGAATGCCCGCTATTAACAGAAGCAGCCGTTTCACGCACCGGCCCCCTTGCTGTATTTATCCCACAGCGGTTTCACTTCTTCGTTCCACACACGATCATTCATATCCCCCGCATGGCGATAACGAATAATGCCATGGCCGTCGATCAGGAAGGTTTCCGGCGCACCGTAGACGCCGAGATCCAGACCTAACATGCCGTCACCGTCATACAGGCTCAGCGCGTACGGGTTGCCCAGCGTGTTCAGCCAGATGACCGCTTTGGTGCGATCATCTTTGTAGTTCAGCCCGACGACGCGAATGCCCTTCTCGGCCAGCGTGTTGAGATACTGATGCTCAGCACGGCATGTCGGGCACCAGGTGGCCCAGACATTGAGCAGGATCGGTTTGCCGTCGGTCAGAACCTGCTGATCGTAGATTTTGCCCGGCTTATCGAGCGCTTCCAGTTTGAAAACCGGTACCGGCTTACCAATCAGCGCCGACTCCAGACGCGTGGGATCATCACCATTAGCGTTGCGAGACAGCTGCCACAACAGCGCGGCCGCCAGCAGCAGAAACAGCACTAACGGGATGAACAAGATTTTCTTACTCATGCCAGCTCCTCCTGCTGCGCTTTTTTGCGCGAACGATAACGCGGGTCCAGCAGGCACAATAGGCCGCCAACCGCCATAAACACGCCGCCGAACCAAATCCAACGCACGAACGGTTTGTAATAGATGCGCACCGCCCATGAACCGTCATCCAGCTCTTCGCCCAATGCCGCGTAGAGATCGCGAGTGAAACCACCGCTGATTGCCGCTTCGGTCATCATGGTGCGAGCTGCGGTATAGAACCGTTTTTCAGCATGCAGTACCGCTTCAAATTTTCCGTCACGCGTCACATCGATAATGGCGACACCGCCGCTGTAGTTCGGCCCTTGCAGGTTGTGTACATCGCGGAAAATGAAGTGATAGTTGTGGATATCCACGGTATCGCCCGATTTCATGCGCACATCGCGCTCGACGCTGTACTGCGTGCTAAAAGCGATACCCACCACCGTTACGGCAACGCCTAAATGACCCAGCACCATGCCCCAGTGGCTGCGCGTTAAATGGCGCAGGCCTTTCAAGAAGCTGTGGCGATGGGTAGCGCGTTCATGCAGTTCCATCAACGTCAGCAAGATCACCCATATCGCCATCAGCAGGCCGATCACCGTCATCGCTTCAATGCGATCCTGCAACAACCACGGCAGTGCGATCGACAGGATCAAGGTCACCAGCAAACCGACACCCAGGCGTTTCCACAACTTTTGCGGCTCATCACGGCGCCAGCGCACCAGCGGACCAATGCCGAGCATCAGCGCGAACGGTGCCATCAGCCAGGTGAACATGGTGTTGAAGAACGGTTCGCCGATGGAAATACTGCCCAGTCCCAGCTGCTTGTGAACCAGCGGCAACAGCGTGCCCAATAGCACCACCAACATGGCGGCGATTAACAGCACGTTATTACCCAACAGGAAGGATTCGCGTGACCAGGTTTCGCTTTGCACGCGGCTGCGCACCTTGCCGCCTTTAATCGCATAGAGCAGCAATGAACTGCCAATCACAATCACCAGGAAGGCAAGGATGAACATGCCACGCGCCGGATCGGAAGCAAACGAGTGCACCGATACCAGCACGCCAGAACGCACCAGGAAGGTGCCCAGCAGGCTTAAGGAAAATGCAGTGATCGCCAGCAGCACCGTCCAGGATTTGAAGCTACCCCGTTTTTCTGTCACCGCCAGTGAATGCATCAACGCCGTACCGGCCAGCCAAGGCATGAACGAAGCATTCTCGACCGGATCCCAGAACCACCAGCCGCCCCAGCCCAGTTCGTAATAGGCCCACGCCGAACCGAGCACGATGCCAATGGTCAGGAAAACCCAGGCTGCGGTCGTCCACGGGCGTGACCAGCGCGCCCATGCGGTATCGAGACGCCCTGCCATCAATGACGCAATAGCAAACGCAAATGCCACCGAGAAACCGACATAACCCATGTAGAGCAGGGGTGGATGGAAAATCAGCCCGATATCCTGCAGCATCGGATTGAGGTCGCTGCCATCAACCGGGAAGTTCGGCAGGGTACGAGTAAACGGATTCGAGGTGAGCGTAATAAACAGCAGGAAGCCGAGATTGATCATCCCCATGACTGACAACACACGCGCCAGTGCATCCTGCGGCATACCGCGACTGAAAATTGCGACAGCTACCGTCCAGGTGCTGAGCAACAGCACCCACAGCAGCAGTGAACCTTCATGCGCGCCCCAGGTGGCCGCGATGCGATAGTAAACCGGCAGCAGGGTGTTGGAGTTGGTGGCGACATAGGCCACGCTGAAATCGTTAACGATAAACGCATGTACCAGCACCACGAAGGCGGCAACGATACAGGCGAACATGCCCCACGCCAGCGGACGTGCCATCGCCATCAAACGTGCATCCTGACGGGTTGCGCCCCACAACGGATAAATACTTAATAGCAGCGCGAGTCCCAGCGCCAGGCAAAGCAGAAAGCTGCCAATTTCCGGCATCATGATTGAGCACCTGCCTGCTGATAAGTCGCTGCAGGTCCTGTGTGGTTTTTCTTCATCGCATCTTCAATTTCTGGCGGGGTGTATTTTTCGTCATGTTTTGCCAGCACTTCTTTGGCATTGACCAGGTTGCCGCTTTCCAGCACGCCTTGCGCTACCACGCCCTGCCCTTCACGGAACAGGTCCGGCAAGATGCCCTCGTAACTTACGCTGATCACGCCGTTGGCGTCATACAACTTGAAAGAGACAGCCAGCGTTTTGGGGTCGCGTTTTACGCTGCCAGGCATCACCATGCCGCCGACGCGCAGACGTTGCCCGGTTTCCGGCATCTGATGCGCTTCGCCTTTGCCGTACAGAATTTCACTCGGGGTGTAAAACAGGTCAATGTTGGAACGCAGCGCGTACATCACCAGCGATGTGGCCAGGCCTAAGCCGACCAAAATCGCCACCACCACATACAGGCGGTTACGACGACGGATATTCACACGGTTTCTCCTGCTGCTTCACTGGCAGCTTTTTTCGACTTGGCCGCGCGAATGCGGCGCTCCCTGGATTGACGCTGGCGAATTTCTGCCAGCAAACGGCGGCGGAACAACAGGGTATGCAGCATTAGACCAAATAAAGGGATTAACGTGAGGATGACGGCGAGCCAGACATAGAAGGCATAGCCGCCCATGGCGAAGAAGTCGCTCCATGATGAGAAAGCCGGTGTCATGCTTTGCGCCCTCCCTGAGCCACATCGATCGCCCATGGACGATGGCGCTCGCTGAACAAAATCAGGTTACGCAGGCGCATCAGCGTCAGCGCGCCAAACACCAGCAGATAACCGAGAATGGCCCAGCGCAGCGGCGTCCGCATACTCGGCGCAATCGCCTGCTGCAAAATGCCAGACGATCCCTGATGGAGGGTGTTCCACCACTGCACCGAGAAGTGGATGATGGGCAAGTTAACCACGCCCACCAGAATCAGGATGCCTGCAGCGCGACCGGCGGTGCGACGATCCTCAAACGAGTGATAGAGCGCAATCACCCCCATATAGATGAACAGCAGTACCAGCTCCGAGGTTAGGCGGGCATCCCAAATCCACCAGGTGCCCCACATCGGTTTGCCCCAGGCAGAACCGGTGACCAGCGCGATAAAAGTAAATACTGCGCCAATCGGCGCCATCGCAGCGGAGACTAGATCTGCCATCTTCATCTGCCACACCAGGCCGATGAACGCGGCAATCGCCATGGAGGCGTAAACACCCATGGACCACATCGCCGCAGGCACGTGAATGTACATAATTCGGAAGCTGTTGCCCTGCTGATAATCGGCCGGTGCAAAGCCAAAGCCCCATACCCAACCAAGTAGCAGCGTGGCGACGCCCAGCACTGCGAACCAGGGAATTAAGCGACCGCATAGCTGGTAAAGCCGCTCAGGCTTCGCCCACTGGTGTAACCATTTCCACATTTGCATAGCTCACAATAAAAAGAATTCGGATACCGGCAGCTCTGGGGCAGCACGGATTAATGCAGACTAATGCGCAAAGCCGCTGCAGTAGCAAACGGCGAAAGTGTTGCGCTCACTGCCAGCATCGCGCCAAGAATTGCCAGATAACCTCCGATCGGCAATCCCTGACCGGCGGCATCGATGGCCGCGCTGGCAAAGATCAGAACAGGTATCGACAACGGCAATACCAGTAAACTCAGAAGTACGCCGCCACGCCGCAGCCCAACGGTCAAACCGGTGCCAATCGCACCAAGAAAACTCAAGGTTGGCGTGCCGAGCAATAGCGTCAGTGCCATCGCGCGCCAGCCAGCAAAATCCAGTGACAGGAGTAGTGCCGCCAGCGGCGACAGTAAAATCAGTGGCAAGCCCGTAATCAGCCAGTGAGCAATCACTTTTCCCAGCACCGTGACGGGCAGCGGTGTGGGTAGCAAAAGTAGTTGCTCCAGCGAACCATCCAGAAAATCATCACGAAACAGTCGTTCAAGCGCCAGCAGTGAGGCTAACAATGCCGCAACCCACGCCACGCCTGGCGCAATGCGCGCCAGCTGCTGAGGATCCGGCCCGATACCTAACGGAAACAGCGTGATAACAATCAGGAAAAACCACAGCGGGTTAATCACCTCGGCACCGCTGCGAAATGCAATTTTCAACTCACGCTGAATCACGCGACCTAACATCAAGCCCACTCCGAGATAAGGCGGATTTTGCGCACGCGTTCACTCTCATCAGGCAGATCCTGATGGGTAGTCAAAATCACTGCGCCTCCGTTATCGGCATGTTCAGCGAAACGCGCCATTAATTTTTCCACGCCGCCTTTATCAATGGCCGTGAGCGGTTCATCCAGAATCCAGATTTTAGCCGGGCTGAGCCACAAGCGAGCCAGGGCTACACGCCGTTGCTGCCCTGCGGACAACTGTGCAACCGGCACTTCTTCATATCCCAGCAAGTTCACCTGCTCCAGCGCGTCGAAAATCACTTCTTCATCACGATCGCCGTGCCAGAAATGCAGGTTTTCCAGAGGTGAGAGTACCGACTTCACACCAGGATGATGACCAAGATAGAGCAAGTTTTGATGCCATATTTCGCGCTGCTGACGAATCGGCTGCGATTGCCACATCACCTCGCCCTCTTCTGCCCGGCTTAAACCAGCCAGCAGACGCAGCAGTGAGGTTTTTCCTGCCCCGTTAGGGCCTTCAATTTGCACAATGTCACCCGGTTGCATATGGAAGCTCAGTCCATGAAACAGGGTTCGCTCATCACGAACGCATGAGAGATTAATGACTTCGAGCATGAAAGAGGGAATCGCAGCTGTGAAATAAGGCGGGGATAATACCACAATGAATCTGTGGGCCGAAGCCTGTGAGGTTGCTCTCACTTCACTCAAAGGGGGTATTCGTGCGCATCAGATCAAGGAACTGTGCAAAAAAGCACCTCAGTTAAAATCTTGTTACTCTTAATTTGGATCTTAGTAACATTTCGTCCTTGATAAAACCGTCTACGCTTATTACGCGTTGGCATTATCACCAGGGGAAAACATGAAGCAATCACCATCCATTTCAGAACATGACAACGATGTCGAGAGCGACGAAAAGGACCAGGGTAAAGAGATAGAAGTGGATGAAGATGCCCTGCCCTCGCGGGCTGCGGCAATCCATGAAGAGATTCGCCAGGACGGCGAGAAAGAGTTAGAGCGCGATGGTATGGCGTTGCTGTGGTCTGCCGTGGCTGCGGGGCTATCCATGAGCGCTTCGCTGATGGCAAAAGGGATTTTCCATGTGCATTTGGCTGATGTACCCGGTGGTTTCCTGCTGGAGAATCTGGGTTATACCTTCGGCTTTGTCATCGTGATAATGGCCCGTCAGCAACTGTTCACTGAGAACACGGTTACTGCGGTATTACCGGTGATGCACAAACCCACTGGCGGTAATTTCATGCTGTTATTGCGCCTGTGGGGCGTGGTGCTGGCGGGAAATTTGATCGGTACGGCGCTCGGCGCATTGGCGTTTAATCATATGCCGATTTTTGACGAGGCGACGCGTCAGGCCTTCACCGTGATTAGCGAAAAGGTGATGGACAACTCCCCCAGCGAAATGTTTGCCAATGCCGTGATTTCAGGTTGGATTATCGCCACCATGGTTTGGATGTTCCCTTACGCGGGCGCGGCCAAAATCGTGGTGATTGTGATGATGACATGGCTGGTCGCGCTGGGGGATCTGGCCCATATTGTGGTGGGTTCCGTTGAAGTGCTGTATCTGGTGTTTGCCGGCACGCTGCCCTGGCAGGAATTCATCTGGCCGTTTGCGCTGCCTACCCTGCTGGGAAATATCACCGGCGGTACGTTGATTTTTGCACTGATCAGCCATGCGCAAATTCGCAACGATATGAGTGAGGCGGCGAAGGCCAAAGCGAAGGCGGAACAGAAGCGCAAAGAGAAAGCGCAGAAGAAACAACAGTGATCTGTGGCACGACATTGTTGATAGATTGAGCAAACAGGATTAACACGGTTAAATTCTGCTGGTCGGTACGCTATACTGCGCGCCGCGTCTCCTTAGTTAAAGGGATATAACGAGCCCCTCCTAAGGGCTAGTTGCAGGTTCGATTCCTGCAGGGGACACCAGTTCAGACCTCCCTCCCTCCTCAAAACAGCCAGCGAGCTATGCCCAAGCTGAGCCCAGCGGCGCTCATTATTCCACCCAGGATCCATTTGGTTTGTTTTGTCATCTCTTTGTGAATTTTGGCGATCTCTACATGCGTTTTGCCGATTTCCTGATGTAAATCGGCTTTCGTTACGTAGTTAGACTTGATCACCGCCAGGTCGGTTTTCACCGTTTCCATATCGGTTTTCAACGTTTTAATATCTGCCTTCATTTCAAATACATCGGCTTCAAGCTTTGAAACGCGCATTTCCATCATTACCACTCCGCATAAGCTAAACATGTAATTATCACATCAAAAACAATATGTTAATGGATGGCATTGTATCTAAGGCGAAGAAAAAATCACCACAATTACGCGTGAGTGAATGAATTTGCGACGTTTCTCGAAGGTAGAAACTGGCTGTTTCAGGCAATTACAGTGAAATCAAAGCTGATGCGGGTTTTGGCGCCATGCGGAGGGCGTTACGCCATGCAGTTGGCGGAAACGGTTACTGAAGTGACTGGAGGAGTGAAAACCGCAGCGCAGCGCGATCTCAGTTAACGGCAGAGCGCTGAACTTTAGCAGTTGCAGTGCGGTATCCATACGACGACGCATCACGAACTGATGTGGCGCTTCACCCACGCTGCTGCGGAACATGCGTGCAAAGTGGTATTCACTCAAGGCCGCTTCTGCCGCCAGCTGTGCCAGCGTCAAAGGCTGATCCAGCTGCGCATCGATAAACGCCAATACACGTCGCAATACCGCGGGCGCTAATCCGCCACGCACCTGTGGCGCCTGCCACTGCACTTCACTGTAGCGCTGCAAAAGATGCGTCATCAACAACGTCGAGGCACTGCTCAACATCAATTGATTAGCGGGTTGCTGCCAGTCAACGCTCAGCAGGAAATGGCGATAAAGCTGCGTGATGCGATCGTCATCGGCAAAGATCTTTTCATGCAGGTTGAGTTGCGCGGGGCTGCGATCCCAGATCTGCTCACCGAGATGCCGCAAGTGCTCATCCGTACAGTAAAGGTGCACGAATGACAAATCGGCACGCAGATCCCAGGTCGATTCAACCCCGCTCGGCATCAGGCAGAAGCGATCCGGACCACCGCCATTGCGCCAACCATGCTGGGTTTTGTGCCAGGTATCATAGCCATCAGCGGTATACAGGCTCAGCGTGTGGTGGTCGCTCAGGTTGGTGACGCGATCGCCGCTATTAAACCAGGCCGCCAACTTGATGCCACCCGACAGCTGCACGCTATCGCGCAGTTGCGCTTTATGGCGCTGCAGCATGTCAAAGGTCTGATAATCGGGCATCGGGAGGTCCACTCACAGGTTAATAACGCACAGTTTACGGATCTCCCCGGCCAGAAAACAGGCCAACGCGGGACATCCGTGTAAAAAGCGCAAGATTTTGCAATTCACGCGCAACGGCGTGCAAGCGAGTGGTGATTGTTTTCGTCACACTTCGGGCAATGATTTTGCTGGAGAGTTTACGATGAACATCATGTTGTACCTTGCGGTTGTATTGATTTGGGGCACCACCTGGATCGCCATTTTTCTACAACAAGAGGCGGCCAACACGCCAGTCCTGGTGGCGGTATTCTGGCGCTTCTTACTGGCATCGGTATTGATGTTAGTGATCCTAAAGCTGATTAAACGCCTGCGCCCACTGGATAAGCAGGATCACCTTTTCTGCTTACTGCAAGGCTGTTGCGTATTTGGCTTCAACTTCGTTTGTTTCTATCATGCGGCAGCGTGGATCAGCAGTGGCCTGGAATCGGTCATCTTCTCCATGGCAGTGTTATATAACGCGCTTAATAGTTGGATCTTTTTCCGTCAGCGCCCACCGTTTCGCCTGTTACCCGCGGCCGTGCTCGGCTTGGGGGGAATTGTTGCCTTGTTCTGGAATGACATTCAGGCAGCGCACCCGGCTCCGCAACTGCTATGGGGCGTTGGGCTAAGTGCTTTGGGCACGCTTGGATTCTCTTTGGGTAACATGATTTCAACTCGCCATCAGCGCCGTCAACGTGATGTGCTGACCACCAACAGCTATGCCATGTTATATGGTGCAATCGTTATGGCAATCATCGCACTACTGAATGGCGATTCATTAGCGCCTGCGCTGAATCTGCAGTGGCTTGGTTCGATGAGTTATCTGGCCATTTTTGGTTCGGTGCTGGGATTTGGCGCTTATTTCACGCTCGTCGGTCGTATCGGAGCCAGCCAGGCCGCCTATTGCACACTGCTTTTCCCGTTGGTGGCACTAACGTTGTCGACCATTTATGAGGGATATCAATGGCACAGCAATGCCATCGTGGGTCTGGCGATGATTCTGATGGGGAATATGGTGATGTTTGTGCGCTGGCCCACGGCAGGCAAATTACGCCTGGCGTAAATAGCGAGAGCGGGCATTGCGCCCGCTCTTTGGTCCTCTAGCGCCAGCCCTGAACGCCGATATTGAGCTGGTGAGGTTTACTGATGGCTTTTCTGGCAATCCAGTAAAGCAGAACGCGTTCATCATCTCTGTCGCGATCGGCCATAGCCAGTAATTTCAGCGACAGCGTGGATTTATTCACAGGCTGATGCTCATCGCTTAACTCGATCACCGCCTGACCGATGATGCAGCAAACTTCATCCTCGCTTGACGCGGATTCATATGCTCGGTCTGTCATATTTCCTCCTGTTAGTGAATTTTAATCCTGGCAAAAATCTGTCCTCTTGCAGCAAAACTGGCGCGCTTATCACACCTGGTTACACATGTTTACCCATAGCAACCGCCACGCTTAAATTGACATCCCAAGGGCCTAATGCCATTCATACCCGTTTTACTGCATTTCATTCCCTCGTCCTGTCTCTTGATGCCCTGCTTCGCCACGCGCGCGCGTAAGCTGCCTATTATCGCTGCAGATTCCGCATTCCCTGAGGGGAGAGATAAAAATGAAAACAGAAATATCCGCGCAGTTGCAGCACACCCGCATGCTTACCCTTATCGGCACTATTATCACGCAGTTTGCTCTGGGCTCGGTCTATACGTGGAGCCTGTTTAACGGCCAGTTGGCACATAAACTCGATGCTCCCATTAGTCAGGTCGCTTTTTCATTCGGTTTGTTAAGCCTGGGGCTCGCGATTGCATCGTCACTGGCGGGGAAATTACAGGAGCGCTTTGGTGTGCGTAACGTCACCATCGGCGCCGGTATATTGATGGCGATTGGCTTCTGGCTGACCGCTCATGCCGATAACCTGATGATGCTGTATCTCAGCGCCGGCATCCTGGTCGGTTTAGCGGATGGCGCAGGATACCTGATGACGCTGTCAAACTGCGTGAAGTGGTTCCCGGAGCGTAAAGGGTTAATTTCCGCCTGCTCAATTGGCGCTTATGGCTTAGGTAGCCTGGGTTTCAAATTTATCTGTGGCGCGTTGCTCAGCACTTACGGCCTGGAGAACACCTTTATGATTTGGGGTGTGCTGGCGATGAGTATGATCATTGTGGGTGCGCTGATGATGCGTGATGCCCCGATCCAGCAAAGCAGCGGTAACGCGAAATTGCAGGAAAAAGATTACACGCTGGCGCAATCCGTGCGCTTGCCACAGTACTGGATGCTGGCACTGATGTTCCTCACTGCCTGCATGAGCGGACTGTATGTCATTGGCGTAGCGAAAGACATCGGCGAAGGCATGGTCCATCTGACCACGCAAACCGCCGCTAATGCCGTGACTGTCATCGCGATTGCTAACCTGAGTGGCCGCCTTATTCTCGGCGTACTCTCCGATAAAATGGCACGTATTCGCGTCATTTCACTGGCACAGATCGTTTCTCTGGTGGGCATGAGTATTTTGTTGTTTACCCGGATGAACGAAACCACCTTCTTCCTGTCACTGGCCTGCGTTGCCTTTAGCTTTGGTGGCACCATCACCGTGTTCCCTTCTCTGGTCAGCGATTTCTTCGGTCTTAATAATCTGACGAAAAATTACGGGCTGATTTACCTGGGATTCGGTATCGGCAGCGTGATGGGTTCACTGGTGGCTTCCGTGTTTGGTGGTTTTACCGTGACCTTCAGCTTGATCATGACACTGCTGGTGATTTCACTGGTGTTGTCGCTCAGCATCCGTCTGCCAAATCGTCAAAACGTCAGTGAACCTTTGCTGCATAATTAATTCCCACAGATGCCGCATCACTTTGCGGCATCTATTTTCTCCTTCTTTCCTGCATAATGTTTTTGAAGTTGAGAACGGCTGTTATTTAGGATTGCATTTCAGACTATTCGCGTTATTATCATCAGGCATTCGGTTTTATCTGATTGGTTTATTTCCCGCCTTGACGTTTTTAGCTTTAAATTGACATATCTGGTAATAGATCCAGAAATAACTCTACATTTACTGCATCTTCACTCCACTTTTCCCCGGTAATCTGGCCTCATTGGAAAAGAGGAGGACTCTCCATGAAAACACTTATTAAAGCTGCTTCGGTTGTTGCCATTATGACGATGTTGAGTGGTTGTATCGTTCATGACGGATATGGTCGCGGACCGGGCTGGGGGCACGGTGGCGGCTGGCATCATGACCATGGTTATCATGGTCGCCATTGGTAATTGGGCAAAGCACACACAGCACATAATAAAAAAACAAAAAGGGCGGGAATTTATCCCGCCCTTTCTTTTAGCTTTTTACCGCGTAATTACATTGATACCAGGCTTTCTTTAATCCGGGCAGATGGCTGTCCTGTGCCGGCAGCGATTCCACTTTATCAAATCCACGTTGGTTGCAATAATTCGCCAGATCGACTTCCATCGCATCTTTATTCAACGTTTGCGGGTCATAACGATATTGCACGGTATTTGAGCTTTTATCTTCATCAACACGTTCAAATCCACCGGGTTTGCTGACACTACAACCGGCCAGCATAAAAAGCGCGAGTGCGCTAATCAGCATTTTTTTCATTAGGGTGTCCTCTTCCAAGCGAAGCAGTCTAAATGCCTATGCCGCACGCATCTATAGGAAACTGGCGCGAAATAGTCATTTTGAAAAAGTTTTTACCAATCAAATCAATAAAACCAAACGGTTTTTCATATCACTTAACCGATGCCATGATGCTTTCAGACAGCACGAAGTCTGCACCACACCAGGTGACACGAGAAAAACAAACGGAAAGTGACCATTATGCCCGCGCTGAGCGGGCTTTTTTTTACGCGTAAACCTAACCGGTAAGGCTGACCATTTTACGCAAAAGGTTGGCGGACTGTTTGGCAGGCAATGCGAGAATACCGCTGTAAAGATCAATCGACATGGCACACATGGCGCTGCGATCGACGGCAGTATCAGCAGGCATGTTGAGTTGCTGAAGTTTATCACCCCACTTGCCGTAAAGTTTCTCCACGACGCTTTGCAAATCACGTTGTGCGCCCTGCTGATCAATCGGACGCTCTTCGCCGGTGCTGTTTTGCAGGAGCAAATCTAACGCCTGTGCATCACGCTGGTATAACGTCGGTGACAGCGCTTGTTGCAGATTGATGCCGCCATTTACCTGCGGGTAAAGGAAGCGAAAGCAGCGTTGTGGCTCCGGTTGCTGCAGTGCCTGCATCTCCTGCACTGACACGCGCAAATAATTGAGCAGCGTTTCGTCGTCTGCACGCGCCATACGCTGATTTACCAGATCCATTAACCATCCACGCAACTCGCCCAGTGCCTGATCCGCAGGCACCCCTTCCATACGCTTGTGCAGCAACTCACGATTAAGCATTTGCCACAGCGCTGGCTCCTGTGTTTTTAACTGACGATAGCCTGGCGCGAGGCTTAATTGGTTTGCCACCTCGGTTTCCAGCGCCTGTCGCTCCTGCCGTGGATGCAACCAGCTGAACCACAGCATATTCGCCAATACGAGTGGCAGTAAAAACAGCACGAGCCCCTGCCATAAGCGCAGTGCGGTGGTGCGAATCAGAACGATGATAATCACCGCCAGCAGCGCAAACGCTGCCAGCGTGATAGGTAAGAGGGAAAACATGGAGCGTGATTAATCCTTGCGAACGTCAATCAGAACCGGGCAGTTGGCGCGCTCAATCACAGCCGCACTCACCGAACCTTTAAGTAAGCGATTGAAAGGAGAGAGATGACGGCGACCGATGATGATCATGCTGGCCTTCAATGCATTGGATTGTGCCACAATGGTTTCCGCTGCTTCACCGGCCAGAATCAAACCTTTGGCAGCCACACCGGCACGCAGTAGCGGTGCCAGGGCGTGGCGCACCACCATTTCAGCGGTGTTTTGTTCATCTTTTGCCGCGACGAAATCATCCGGATCTTCGCCCGCATCGATTTCGATCGGTTGATTGCAGGAGGAATAAGTGGGATCGACACAGCACAACACCGTGACCTGAGCCTGTTGTGCCAGCGCCTGTTCAATAGTTAACGCGATGACTTTTTCTGCCACCGGTGAGTTATCGATGGCCATCAGCAAGGTTTTCATCAGTTGGTTATCCTTCCACAGCGGTCATTTTGCCAATTTCGCGAATCAGCGCCTCTTTGCATTTCATGATTTCATCACGATAGCGTGCTTCCTGTTTATGAAAACGCGCCGTCGGCACCAGCAGCGAAATGGAGAAGCGACCAAACAGCGTGTCGATCGCCACCGCCATGGTGGAAATGCCTTCCAGCGTTTCGCCACGATCGATGGCCAGACCGCTGTTACGCACTTCAGCAATCAGCTCCAGCAGCTGCGGCAGGGTTTTCACCGTCATTTCGGTCAACTCTTTATAGGCTTCGCCGACCATCACTCGCACATCTTCATCACTTTCCAGTGCCAGCAGTGCGCGACCGCCTGAAGTGCTATAGAGCGGGAGATTCAATCCGATGCGTGGCACCACGCGCAATTCCCGGGATGCCACCACATAGTGAACAATCGCCAACTGCGTGCCACTGGCGCGCGCCAGCGAGACGGTCTCGTTAATATCGGCTGAGAGTTGTTCCAGAAATGGACGGACGATTTCGACCACATCACTGTGCACGCTGGAAATCAGCTTGAGCAGAGCCGGTCCCAGACGCAGCCCGCCCGCCCCGCTGCTGCGCACCAGTTGCGCACTGTCGAGCGCGGCGATAATACGCTGCACCGTTGAACGCGGCAGATCGACCACCTGCGCAATTTCGCCCAGACTCATGCCACCCGGATGTTCACCCAGCGCATTCAGAATTTTTGCCGCACGCGCGATGACCTGAATGCCACCCGCTTTTTCATCCTCACGGCTTGAGGGAAGTTCAACCATTGTGCGTTCCTTTTTGGCCTGCCCTACTTTAGCGCGAATGACCGCACTTTTACACCCTGTATCACATTGCAATACATCATACCGAGATGTAAGATGCGACATGTATCACATCGCAATACACTGCATCAATAATAAAAAGAGACACCTGTTATGAACGCCCAGCCTGTTGCGGCTCCGGCTCCCCATCCGTTTACCCTGCGCCTGGCGCTGGGGTTGGTTGGCGTGCTGATTGCTGCGCTCACCTCCGGATTAAATGACCGCGTGACGGATATTGCGCTGGCGGATATCCGTGCCGCTATCGGCATTAGCTACGATCAAGGCAGTTGGATCATCTCCGCTTATCAGGCCGCAGAAGTGGCCGCGATGATGATCGCACCGTGGTTTGCCGTGACCTTTTCCCTGCGTCGTTTTGCTCTGGCTGTTTCCGCTGGCTTCATGCTGTGCGGTTTACTGCTGCCTTTAACGCCGAACGCCACACTCTTTATTGCGCTGCGCGTGATGCAGGGGTTATTTGGCGGTGCATTGCCACCGTTACTCATGACCGTGGCACTGCGATTTCTGCCGCCGCCGATCAAGCTTTATGGCCTTGGTGCCTACGCGCTGACCGCCACCTTTGGTCCCAATCTCGCCGCCACGCTCGCCGCTTTCTGGACCGATGAGGTGAGCTGGATGTTTGTGTTTTGGCAGATAATCCCCAGCATGCTGATCGCCATGCTGCTGATTGGTTGGGGCTTACCGCAAGACCCGCTGCGCTTCGAGCGTTTCAAACAGATCGATCTTTTCGGCATGCTCACCGGCTGCTCAGGCATGGCACTGCTGATTCTGGCGCTGACGCAGGGCGAACGTCTCGACTGGCTCAATTCACCGCTGTTTGCGGCGCTATTATTGAGCGCGCTGGCATTGCTAACTGTGTTCTTTATTAATGAATGGTTTCACCCGCTGCCACTGTTCAAACTCCAGATGCTGCGTCGTCACAATCTCACGCACGGATTGCTGGCGCTGGCAGGTGTCTTGATTTTGTCACTTTCCGGATCGGCGCTGCCTTCAGCTTATCTTGGCCAGGTGGAGGGATTCCGCACGCTGCAGTTCGCGCCGCTGGCATTAACCATCGGCTTGCCGCAATTACTGATCGCCCCGCTGGTGGCGGCACTGCTGAATATCCGCTGGATTGATTGCCGCTGGATGCTGACCGCTGGCGTGGCGCTGCTGGTGATCTCCTGCCTGATGGGCATGCATATCACCAGCGACTGGGCGCGGCAAAATTTCTGGCAAATCCAGATGTTGCAGGCCTTCGGTCAACCGATGGTGATTTTGCCGGTATTGATGAGTGCGACCAGCGTGGTTGCGCCACCGGAAGGCCCTTTTGCCTCCGCGATGTTTAATACGGTGCGCGGCTTCTCGAGCATTGCCGCCAGCACCCTGGTGGGGTGGTTTATCAGTCACCGGGAACAGTTTCACTCCAGCGTGCTGGTGGGCAATGCCGCCAGTCGCCCCTGGCTGATGACCGCGCCCAGCAGCGCCCAATCCAGCAGCAGTTTTCCTTTATTACCTGATGGCAGCGCCAGTAGCGCAGAGAACCTTAGCGGTTTCGCAACGTTACTGAAACATCAGGCGATGGTGCTTAGCCTGAGTGACTGTTATCAGATGCTGATTGGCTTCGCTGCCCTGCTGCTATTGCTGACTGCCTGGCTGCCAAAACGTGTCTGGCCGCCACAAACCCTGATTCAACCTGTTACGACGACGTCGAGATAACTGATATGCAAGCTTTTGCTTTGAAAAGAACAGTACTGTTGAGTGCCCTATTAATCGTGTTGCTGGCCATGGCTTTTTTTGTCTGGTCATCAATGACCGGGAATGATCACCGCACGGATGATGCTTACGTCAATGCGGATTACACGCTGGTGGCACCCAAAGTGTCCGGTTATATCGCCAGTGTGAATGTGCAAGATAACCAGCGAGTAAAAGCGGGCGAACTGCTGGCCACACTGGACGATCGCGATTACCGCGTGGCGCTGGAAACGGCGCAGGCGAATTTGCAGGTCAGCGATGCCAAGCGCCTGAGCAGCCAGGCTCAACTGGAGCAGCAGCAATCAACGATTGATGAAGCCAAAGCGACCTTAGCGGCGAGCCAGGCGTCAGCGCAATATGCCGGACAGAGTGCGGCGCGTTATAACCAGCTGTATAAAAGCGGCACTATTGCTGCTGATGAGCAGCAGAAAGCCAGTTCAACTCAGCGTTCAGCATCCGCTGCGGTGCGCCAGAGTGAAGCGGCGCTGGCAGCCGCAATGAAACAGGTTGGCGTGTTGCAAGCGGCCGTGCGTCAGGCAGAAGCCGATGTGACGGCGGCGCAGGCTAGCGTGGATCAGGCGAAATTAAATCTTTCTTACACGCGGATTGTGGCGCCGGTAGAGGGTATGGTGGGTCAGCGTTCGGTGCGATTGGGCGCTTACGTCAGCGCCGGAACCCGTTTGCTGGCTGTGGTGCCCTTACAGCAAACCTATATCACCGCCAACTATCTTGAAACTCAGCTGGCAGATGTCCAGCCTGGGCAGAAAGCGGTAGTGAGAGTCGATGCATTGCCTGGCAAGACCTTTACCGGTCATGTCGACAGCATTGCACCGGCGACAGGCGCGACCTTCTCCGCCATTTCACCGGACAATGCTACCGGTAATTACACCAAGGTCGTGCAGCGTTTACCGGTGAAAATTGTGCTGGATGCCAACCAACCCGATCTGGCACAACTGCGTGTGGGCATGTCCGCGATACCGGAAATTGAAGCGCGATGAAAATGTGAGCAATCTCTCAGAAATGGCCTATTTATTTTCGGATCGATTGCGCGTAAATTAGCGCTCGATCCTGTTCTGAGTTCGCTTGGAACCACCTGAGAAGAAAGCGTGCAGCGGTTATGAACTTCACCTTTCTCTTATTCTGTTCGGGTTACGCTGGAGTGGGATCACCAGCATGGTAACCGCTCAGAGGAGTCATTTTGTGAGATACGCTTTGATGGGAGTTTCTTTCTTCCTGTTAATCTGGGTAGGCACCTTCGTGCTGATGCTCAAATAAATCCTGCCAGGCGGGGCGACCAAAGTCGCCCTTCTTAGTTTTACTCTTCTTCCAGCGCTTTTACCGTTCCCGGCAATATACCATCCGCGCGGAACATCGCTTTGATGCCACGTACCGCCTGACGAATACGATCGCTGTTTTCAATCAGGGCAAATCGCACATGGGTGTCACCGTAGTCACCAAAGCCGATGCCAGGTGAGACGCACACTTTGGCTTCCAGCAACAGCAGTTTAGCGAACTCCAGCGAACCGAGATGCGCGTAGTGATCGGGGATTTTCGCCCAGACGTACATCGATGCTTTCGGCAGATCGACCATCCAGCCCGCCTCATGCAGGCCTTTCACCAGCACGTCACGACGGCGTTTGTACTGTTCAGCGATATCACGCACGCATTGCTGATCGCCTTCCAGTGCGGCAATCGCCGCAACCTGCAGTGGGGTGAAGGTGCCATAATCGTGGTAACTTTTGATGCGCGCCAGTGCAGATACGAGCTCTTTGTTACCCACCATAAAGCCGATACGCCAGCCTGCCATGTTGTAGCTTTTTGACAGGGTAAAGAATTCCACCGCCACGTCTCGTGCGCCCGGCACCTGCATAATCGACGGCGCTTTCCAGCCATCATAGGTGATGTCGGCATAAGCGAGGTCGTGGATCACCAGCACGTTGTACTGTTTCGCCAGCGCGATCACCCGTTCGAAAAAGTCGAGTTCAACACACTGTGAAGTGGGATTGGATGGGAAGCCGAGGATCATCATCTTCGGTTTCGGGTAACTTTCACGGATGGCGCGTTCAAGCTCGTTGAAGAAGTCAACGCCTGCCACCAGCGGTACGGAACGCACTTGCGCACCGGCGATCACCGCGCCGTAGATATGAATCGGATAGCTCGGATTTGGCACCAGTACGGTGTCGCCATGATCGAGCGTCGCCAGCATCAGGTGTGCCAGCCCTTCTTTGGAACCGATGGTGACAATCGCTTCTGATTCGGGATCGATCTCCACCTGATAGCGATCTGCGTACCAACGCGAGATGGCGCGACGCAGGCGAGGAATGCCTTTCGAGGTGGAGTAACCGTGCGTGTCTTCGCGTTGCGCTACCTGACAGAGTTTTTCCACGATGTGTGGCGGCGTAGGGCCATCCGGGTTCCCCATCGAGAAATCGATGATGTCTTCGCCACGCCGACGCGCAGCCATCTTCAATTCAGCGGTGATGTTAAATACATACGGGGGAAGGCGTTCAATACGCGAGAAACGACGGGGTGTGCTGTTATCAGCCATGATGTCCTCTGGTTTACGTAGGCGCCCGGACCGTCCGAGCGACGCTGGTCACTGCGGTGACCGAAGAAAGAACATAACGCGCTGATAACAGAATTGTCGAGAGCAACAGAATATTTTTTTAATTTTGTGGATTCAGGCGACCCAGCACCCAATCGTTTACCCATTGGTCGTTTAGCAGATAATTATCCCGCAGCGTGCCCTCTAACGCGAAACCATTCTTTTCCAGAATGCGTCGGGACGGCCAATTCCCCTCTATGACCAGAGCTTTGAGTTTATGAAATTCTGCCTGTAGCAAGAAGTCGCACAGTGCCTTGAGCGCTTCACTGCCGTAGCCGTTTCCAGTGAACCGATGGCAGAGCATGTAGCCGACCTCGGCCTGCCGATAAGGCTGCCATTCGGCACTGCATCCGAACAGGCCAATGGGTTCATTGGTTTCGCGCAAGCGCGCCACCAGGCACAGCATGTGGAAGCTGGTGACTTGCCAGGGTGCGAGGCGTTCAGTGAAGCGCTGACGAATGTCGTTTTCGTCAGGGATTTCACTGACCCAGGTCATGGTGCCGGGATCTTCATGTACCGCTTTGAAGATTTGCCAGTCTTCGGGTTGTAAGCGTGTCAGGGACAAGCGAGGGGTAAGAAGTTGCATTGCTGCGCTCCGCGAAATAACTCATGGCAACATAGCAAACCGAGTCATTGACAACCAGCGTTCCGCGCAGGGATAACTAATCCTCTTTTTGTTACTCAAGTTTTCCTCTTTTTGGGAATTTAAGGAGATTGAGGGAGTTGGGAGCTGGGAGCTGGATTTAAAGTTGCTGTTGGTTGGGAGCCAGGGCCAGAACGGACCAGCCCGATCGCAAAGACAAAACGCATCCGTGCAGATCGGCTGGGCCATCCATGGCCCAGACGCTTTGCTCTTCGGGCTGGTCCGCTCTGGCCTTGAGCTGAATGCGTTGCTGTTTCAAAAACGCGCGGAGGATGCTGGAGAAATTGGCAGGCTATTGGAAGTGCTTTGATATTCGGGTTGGTTTGTTTTGGGCATGAGCTGAAGACGTTGCTGTTTAAAACCGCGCGGAGGATGTTGGAGAAATTGGCAGAAAATTGATCTAAACCATGAGAAGCGTTTTGCGGGTGTCGCGGCGCTGGCAGATCTTGATCACATTTTTTATCATAACCTCACCCAGGTTCACTCCGAGAGATGCCCTTGCCTTCCCACTTTGACATGCTGCTGGCGGTATTTGACCGCGCTGCGCTGATGCTGATTTGTCTGTTCTTCCTTACCCGCACGCGGGTATTCCGTCAGCTGCTGCAAAAAGATGAGCATTCGATCAAAGAAAAGGTGGTGGTGACGGCGATTTTCTCGTTGTTTGCGCTGTTTAGCACCTGGTCAGGCATTAACGTAGATGGCTCGCTGCTGAACGTGCGTGTGATAGCGGTGATGTCCGGCGGTATTCTGTTTGGCCCCTGGGTTGGCATCGCGACAGGGGTGATCGCGGGCATACATCGTTATCTGATCGATATGGATGGTGTCACGGCCGTGCCTTGCCTGATTACCAGTATCATTGCCGGTGTCGCTTCTGGCGTCATTAATCGCCGCGTGAGCAAAGAGCAGCACTGGCGCGCCGGTATTCTTGGCGGCATGCTGTGCGAAACCCTCACCATGGTGCTGATTGTGTTATGGGCTCGGCCGATGGCCTTGGGCTTTTCCATTGTTTCTGAGATCGCTTTACCGATGATTCTCGGCGCATCGAGCATTGGCTTGATTGTGCTGTTAGTGCAGAGCGTGGAAGGGGAAAAAGAGGCGATTGCCGCGCGCCAGGCCAAGCTGGCACTGGAGATAGCCAATAAAACTCTGCCGCTGTTTCGTCAGGTGAATAGCCAGTCACTTCGCCAGGTATGCGCGATTATTCGTAGCGATATTCACGCCGATGCCGTGGCCATCACCAATACCCAACAAATTCTCGCCTATGTCGGTTACGGTGAACATAACTATCAAAATGGGGATGATGGCATCAGCCCGACTACCGCGCAGTCAATCGCGAGCGGCAAAATCATCATTAAGAATAATGATGAAGCCCATCGCACCAAAGATATTCACTCGATGCTGGTTATTCCCCTTTGGGAAAAAGGGGAAGTAACGGGCACACTAAAAATCTATTATCGTCGTGCGCATCGTATTACCGGATCGCTGAAAGAGATGGCTATAGGTTTGTCGCAAATTATCTCTACCCAGCTGGAGGTGTCACGTGCAGAGCAGTTACGTGAGATGGCGAATAAAGCCGAGTTGCGCGCGTTGCAGAGCAAAATTAACCCGCACTTCCTGTTTAACGCGCTGAATGCCATCTCCTCTTCCGTTCGTCTCAATCCGGATACGGCACGCCAGTTGGTGATTAATCTGTCGCGCTATTTGCGCTACAACCTTGAGCTTAACGATGACGAGCTGATCGACATTAAAAAAGAGCTGTGGCAGGTGAAGGATTACATTGCCATTGAACAGGCGCGCTTTGGCGATAAGCTCTCGATGATTTATGACATTGATGAAGATTTGCACTTCACGCTGCCAAGTTTGCTGATTCAGCCTTTGGTGGAAAATGCCATTGTGCACGGGATTCAGCCCTGCCGTGGCAAAGGTGTGGTGACGTTGAGTGTGAAAGATCTCGGGGAGAGTGTTCGCGTCGCGGTGCGCGATACGGGCGCAGGGATCAGTGAAGAGGTGATTGGCCGGGTGGCACGCGATGAGATGCCCGGTAACAAAATCGGCCTGCTTAATGTGCATCATCGGGTGAAGCTGCTTTCCGGCCAGGGTCTGAGCATCACTCGTCATCATCCGGGCACGGAAATCGCCTTCACTCTGAGCAAAAACGGTCAGCGCATGGCTGCACCGTTGAGCCATATCACGGAACCCAGCGCGTGAAAGCCATTATCGTCGAAGACGAGTTTCTTGCTCAGCAAGAACTGAGCTGGATGATCCAGCAGCACAGTCAGATCACTATCGAAGCCTGTTTTGATGATGGGCTGGAGGTGCTGAAGTATCTGCAAAACCATCGCGTCGATGTCATTTTCCTCGACATCAATATCCCTTCGCTGGATGGCATGCTACTGGCACAAAACATAAACCAATTTGCGCATAAGCCGTTGATAGTGTTTATCACCGCATGGAAAGAGCATGCGGTGGATGCTTTTGAACTGGATGCGTTTGACTACATCCTCAAGCCCTATCATGAGTCGCGTATTATCACCATGCTGAACAAGCTGGAGGCCAGCGCACAGCAGCAACTCGCACAGCCGTCCACTCAGCAAAGTGCGCCGCAAACCGTTAACCTGGTGAAAGATGAGCGCATTATCGTGACAGATATCAACGATATCTATTATGTTGAAGCGCACGAAAAACTGACGTTTGTTTATACCCGCCGCGAAGCGTATGTGATGTCGATGGCGATCAGTGAATTCTGCAGTCGCTTGCCAGAACCGCTCTTTTTCCGATGTCATCGATCGTACTGCGTCAACCTCAGCAAAATTCGTGAGATCGAGCCGTGGTTTAACAATACCTATCTGGTGAAGTTACGCGATTTGGATGCGCAAGTGCCGGTGAGTCGCAGCAAGGTGAAGGCGTTTCGCCAGTTGATGAGGTTGTAAAGCGAGCAGCAGGACGCTGCTCGCCTGAACAGATTACAGCACGCGACCCAGTGTCTGGCGCAGATGTGCGCCCGCGCCCAGCAGGCCTGGCTGATCGTGCGTGATCATATACACCGGGATATCGACCAGATAATCACGGAAGCGGCCTTTATCTTCAAACGCGGCGCGGAAGCCGGAAGCTTTGAAGAAGTCGAGGAAGCGCGGCACAATTCCCCCTGCGATGTACACGCCACCGAAGGTACCAAGATTGAGCGCCAGGTTGCCGCCGAAACGCCCCATGATCACGCAAAACAGTGACAGCGCGCGACGACAATCGATGCAGCTATCTTTCAATGCACGTTCGGTGACATCTTTCGGCTTGAGGTTTTCAGGCTCACGGCTGTCAGATTTGACGATGGCGCGATAGAGATTCACCAGACCGGAGCCTGACAGCACGCGCTCTGCCGACACATGACCTAGCTCCGCGCGCAGCACTTCAAGAATCTCGCCCTCTTCTTCGCTGTTCGGGGCGAAGTCAACGTGCCCACCCTCTCCCGGCAAGCTGATCCAGCGTTTATCAACGTGCACCAAATGGCTGACGCCCAATCCGGTGCCGGCGCCATAAATGGCAATCGGTTTGCCTTCTACCGGCGCTTTGCCACCAAACTGAATCACTTCATTGTCGGTCAGCATCGGGATTGCCATCGACACGGCGGTGAAATCATTAATGATTTCCAGGCTGTCGAATGCCAAATGTTCTTTCATCTCACGCGTTGAGAATGCCCAATCGTGATTGGTCATCTCCACCCAATCACCGGTGATAGGACAGGCAATCGCGATACAGGCATGCTTAATGTCCAGCTTTTGCTCGTCGAGATAAGCACGAATCACCGCTTCAAGATTGTCGTAGTCTGATGTTGAGAATGTTTTGGCCTGGGAGATGGCACCGGTTTCCACCTCACACAGGGCGAGACGGGCGTTGGTACCGCCCACATCGCCGACCAGGGCGTATTTTGTCATTCTTCTGCTGCTCCGCTTGGGTCATAAACAATTGCAGGACACTATATAAGAGCCTGCCAATAAAACAATAACGCCCACCAGCATGATGGGCGTAAACACTTCGGGTGCGTGCCACAGCCTGACAATCAGCGGCTTCACTGTATAGAGGCAACTTTCCGAAACTGCGGGCTTATCGCGCCAGGCGTTATCGTCGTAGCCTCACGGGAAACGGACGGTGCGGAGAAACCGGAGCGTACCGGGAGTACGTAATGATTTCAGGCGCCGCCTGGTCTAAAGTCACAAAGCCTGAGCCGGATAGCGGCTAGCCGCCGTTGCGCTGGTGCAGAGCCGCCGTGACTTTACGCAACAGCGGCGGCAGATCTTGTTTCTCCATCACCACTTCCACCAGCGTCAGGCGACGATGACGCATCAATTGCTCCATCACCGCCGTTAACTGCACCGTTTCGCTCACTCGCCAGCTTTGTGCGGCACACTGGACGCTCATCGCATGTGGCAACGCAGTCCAGTTCCACTGCGCGATGTCGTTATAGCGCTGTTCAGCGCCATGAATCGCCCGCTCAACCGTGTAACCCTCATTATTGATCAGGAAAATAATTGGCTGTTGCCCATCACGCTGCATGGAACCTAGTTCCTGGATTGTCAGCTGCGCCGAACCGTCACCGATAATCAAAATGACGCGCCGGTCAGGTTGTGCCGTTTGTGCACCAAAGGTCGCCGGTAGAGTATAGCCAATCGATCCCCATAGCGGTTGCACCAGCAATTGCGCGCCCGGCGGCAAACGCAGCGCGGCCGCACCGAAGGCGGCCGTGCCCTGATCGGCCAGGATAATATCATCCGGCTGCAGGAAGCGCTGCATCGCCTGCCAGAATGCGCGCTGACTGATTACCGCATCATCGTTTTGCTCAATTTCTTCGCAAGATGCGGTGTCAGCCAGCGCCCAATGTGCGCAGTGGCGTTGATAAACGGGCAATAATGCGGCGAGGGCTTGCGCCATGCTAAGCGGCGCAAAGCGTTCGCCCCCCACCATGGCGTGAAACGGTTGCAGGTCGATAACGCGCTCTGCAGGTAATTGCTGGGTGAAACCGGCGGTCAAGGTATCGGTGAAACGCACGCCCACGCACAACGTCACGTCCGTCTCCTCGATAGCACGGCGCACCTGATCGCTGCTGCCCTCGGCCGCATAAGTGCCAACATAACCTGCCTGTTGTTCATCAAGCACGCCTTTGCCCATCAGTAATGTGGCGGCGGGAATGGCGCGCAGTTGGCGGAGTGAAAATAGCTGCGATTGCAATTGCCAACGTGAAGCGAGGAAATCGGCCAGTAACGCCACGCGCTGTGCAGGAGCCAGTAAGCGTTCAGCGGCAGCAGCAAAAGCTGTCGCTACTGCGGTGTCCTGATGGACAGGCGCAACGGGCTGGGCATCAGGCACCGTAATCTCCGTCGCCGCGACATCCACCGCCAGCAGCAGATAGCCGGGCCGGTGCTGGTCAAGCGCTTCCGCTATCACGCGGTCAATTTCTTCAGCTGCATTCTCCGCAGTTAGCACCGCGCTGGCGATACTGACCTCTTGTGCCATGCGCAGGAAATGATGGAAGTCGCCATCACCCAGTGAATGATGTACACAGTCACCTTGCTGTTGCGCACGACTGGCTGGCGCGCCAACAATATGAATAACCGGGACATATTCGGCATAGCTGCCCGCAATCCCATTGATCGCACTCAGTTCACCCACACCAAAAGTGGTGAGCAATGCAGCAGCGCCGTTGCAACGACCGTAGCCATCCGCCGCGTATGCGGCATTGAGTTCATTGGCGCAACCGACCCAGGCAATCTCGGGGTGCGCGATAACGCTGTCGAGAAATTGCAGATTGTAATCACCCGGCACACCGAACAGATGACGGATACCAGCTTGCTGTAAACGGTGCAGTAAATAGTCGCCAACGTTGAGGGTTTTCATCGACAGCTCCTTCTTAAGGGGATGATCGAAGTATCAGCGATGTGGCTGAATTGGCGAGATTTTCACCATCAGCGCATGGTGATTTGTGGCAAGCAATCGTTACGACGACAGAAAATTCTGTAAGTTGCGATCTTCGGCGCGTTTCGGCTTAGTGTAAACGCATACACTGCTATGCTGATGTCACTTTCTCCCTTCTTGAGACAGGAACGCTGCATGTCTGTATTTCCTCACCCCGAACGTTATCAACAGATGCAATATCGTCGCAGTGGCCGTACCGGCCTGAAATTACCGGCTATTTCGCTCGGTTTATGGCACAACTTTGGCGACAGCACGCGCGTTGATAACAGCCGTGAATTACTGCGCCACGCCTTTGATCGCGGCATCACGCACTTCGACCTCGCCAATAACTACGGACCCCCGCCGGGTTCCGCCGAATCCAATTTTGGTCGCATTTTGCGTGAGGATTTTGCCGGATTGCGCGATGAGTTGGTGATTTCCACCAAAGCCGGTTACACCATGTGGGACGGCCCTTACGGCGACTGGGGCTCACGCAAGTATCTGATTTCCAGTCTGGATCAGAGCCTCAAGCGCATGGGGCTGGAGTATGTCGATATCTTCTACCACCATCGCCCTGACCCGGAGACGCCGCTGGAAGAGACCATGCGTGCGCTGGATCAGGTGGTGCGTCAGGGTAAAGCGCTGTATGCCGCCATTTCCAATTACCCGGCAGATAAAGCAGCGGAAGCGATTGCCATTCTGCGCGATCTGGGCACCCCTTGCCTGATTCATCAGCCGAAATATTCCATGTTCGAACGTGCACCGGAAGAGCAAGGTTTACTGGATGTGCTAGGTGATAATGGCGTCGGCTGCATCGCCTTCTCTCCGCTGGCTGGCGGCGTGTTGACCGATCGCTATCTGCAAGGCATCCCGGAGGATTCGCGTGCCGCCAGCGGCAGTCAATTCCTCAATGAGAGCCAGTTGACGCAAGAGAAGATGGCAAAAGTGCGTAAGCTGCAGGCCATCGCGCAACAGCGTGGGCAGAAGCTGGCGCAAATGGCGCTGAGCTGGGTGCTACGTGATGCGCGTGTGACTTCAGTGCTGATTGGTGCGAGTAAAACTGCGCAAATTGATGATGCGGTTGAGATGCTAAGCCAGCCCATGCTGACAACTGAAGAGATCGAAGCGATTCATAACATATTAGTGTAAACGCTTACCTATCCGGCTCAGGCCGGGTATTTTCCGCAGCAGAAAATTCTCAATTCAGATTTCCCGCAACGTTTTCAGATTCACTCTCAAGGCAACACTGGACCGATGTGGCACACTAGCGCAACGGTGGCAGTGATAAGCCACTGAAAAGGAGAAGTTATGAAACGTGCAATTTTGTTTGCCGCCTTGCTGGCAACACTTTCACCCCTGGCAATGCACACAGCAGAAGCCAACAGTGCCACCCTGACGCTGGCTCCGGGTGTCACGCTGCATCTCGGCGATCGCGATCGTCGAGGTTACTATTGGGATGGCGGCCGCTGGCGCGAGCCGCGTTGGTGGAATGACCGTTATCGCTACAACGATCACCGCTGGTGGCGTCATGAAGAGTGGCGTCGCCATGAGGCTTACGAACGTGAGCGCGAACGCCGCTGGCATGAACGGGAACGCCGTGAGCATTGGCGCCATGACCATCGTCATGATGATGGCCGCGACCATCACGATCACCACCATCATTAATATAAAAATCCCGGCTTAAAAGCCGGGATTTTCTTTTCTTCGTGTTGACCAGGCAAAGAGTTACCAGCCGAGCGCCTCGCCCACCAACAGATAGAGATTCAATGCCACTACCAGCACCACTATCAGGCGTCCGGCGTTCTGCATCAGGCGTGAATTGACCATCTCATCGCCCATCAACTCACGGTTGCCGGTAAAGGCCAACAGCGGGATCAACGCCAGAGCGATACCGAAACTCAACAGTACCTGGCTCATCACCAGAATGCGTGTAGGATCCCATCCGGCCCAGATCACGATAAAGGAAGGCAGCATGGTGATAGTGCGGCGCAGCCACAGCGGAATGTGGAAGCGAATAAAGCCCTGCATCACGACTTGCCCCGCCAGCGTTCCCACCACAGTAGAAGACAAGCCTGCCGCCACCAGACTTAATCCAAATACAATGGCTGCTGCGCGGCCCAATAAAGGTTGCAGCGTTAAATAAGCCTGATCGAGGTCAACGATGCTGGTATGACCGCTGAAGTGAAAAGCCGCCGCCGCAGTCGCCATCATCGCCAGATTCACAAAGCCGGCAATGGTCATGGCAATCGCCACATCCAGTTTGGTTGATGAGTAGCGATCCGCTTTACTGCCAATGTTACCGTGTTGCGTCAGTGCCGAGTGCAAGTAAATCACATGCGGCATGATGGTGGCACCCAGCACACCGGCAGCGAGGAACACCGCGTCGGAGGTTGGCAGCGAAGGCAGCGCCATACCGGTGACCAGTTCACTCACTTTCGGCTGCGAGAAAAACAGCTCAACAATATAGGCAGCGGCGACAAACAACAGCAGGCCGCCAATCACCAATTCCAGCGGTTTCTGGCCCCGGCTTTGCAGCATCAAAATCAGGTAGGTGGCGACACCGGTGAGCACTGCGCCTTGCAGTAGCGAAATCCCCAGTAATAATTTAAAGCCCAGCGCCGCACCGATAAATTCAGCAAGGTCAGTGGCCATAGCGATGATTTCCGCCTGCACCCAATAGAACCACACCGCCGGGCGCGGAAAACGATCGCGGATATGTTCTGCAAGATTTTTACCGGTGGCTATACCGAGTTTGGCCGACATCAGCTGAATCAGCATCGCCATCACATTGGCCCAGACCACCACCCACAGCAGTTTGTAGCCGTAGGCCGCACCCGCCTGAATGTTGGTGGCAAAGTTACCGGGATCGATATAACCAATCGCCGCGATGAAGGCGGGGCCCAGCAGCGCGAGCTTGATCTTTCTGGCTCCGCGAGCGGCGCGCTCAGCGGTGCGACTTTCTGACATAGTATGGACCCTGTCCTAACGCTTGTTGACCCGTGTAGCTTAGCGGGCGCTCAAGGCAAGTGAAATTTGATTATAGTTATCGTATTAATAGATGGTGCTATGAAGTATAGCCATTGCTATACCTTGCGGTAAAGCCAGTTCTTGCCAAAATGTTTGCAACAGGAATCACTCTACTCTCGGGTTATTTTATAGACAATGTTTTTGTGGATATTTCTTGTGAAGGCTTTGTGAAGAGGTTGTGAGCGGTGAGACTATTCTTAGAAATTTGTCGATACCGAATACTTATAATGTGGTTTTGATCTCGTTTTTAAGTAACGCGTTACATAGAATACGCAACAAAATACAACCCTCCTCAAATTTGGAGCCGACATGTCCCATATTTTGCACTTTCTTTTGGCATTAGTGGTGGTAGCCGTACTGGCCTTGCTGGTCAGTCACGATCGTAAAAGCATCCGCATTCGCTACATCGTTCAGCTTCTGGTGATCGAAGTTTTGCTGGCGTGGTTCTTCCTCAACTCTGAAGCGGGCCTCGGCTTCGTCAAAGGGTTTGCAGGTCTGTTTGATCATCTGCTCAAGTATGCCGCCGAAGGTACCAACTTCGTGTTTGGCAACATGAACGACAAGGGCCTGGCGTTCTTCTTCCTTAATGTTCTGTGCCCGATCGTGTTTATCTCGGCGCTGATCGGTATTTTGCAGCATTTCCGTATCCTGCCTTGGGTGATCCGCGGCATCGGTACCGTGCTGTCAAAAGTGAACGGTATGGGCAAACTGGAATCCTTCAACGCCGTAAGCTCTCTGATTTTGGGACAGTCAGAAAACTTCATCGCGTATAAAGATATCCTCGGCAAAATGTCACAGCGTCGCATGTACACCATGGCGGCGACGGCGATGTCGACCGTCTCCATGTCCATCGTCGGTGCCTACATGACCATGCTGCAACCGAAGTACGTGGTGGCTGCGCTGGTATTGAACATGTTCAGCACCTTTATCGTGTTGTCACTGATTAACCCTTACCGCGTCGATAGCGAAGAAGATCTGCAGTTGCAGGATCTGCACAAGGGTCAGAGCTTCTTCGAAATGCTGGGTGAATACATCCTCGCCGGTTTCAAAGTGGCGATCATCGTTGCCGCCATGCTGATTGGTTTTATCGCCCTGATTTCTGGCCTGAACGCGCTGTTTGACCTGATCTTCGGCATCAGCTTCCAGGGTGTGCTGGGTTATGTGTTCTACCCGTTCGCGTGGGTGATGGGCGTGCCGTCCAGCGAAGCGCTGCAGGTGGGCAGTATCATGGCGACCAAACTGGTTTCTAACGAATTCGTGGCGATGATGGATCTGCAGAAAATCGCCGGTCAGCTGTCACCGCATGCGGAAGGCATTCTGTCAGTGTTCCTTGTGTCCTTCGCTAACTTCTCTTCTATTGGGATTGTGGCAGGTGCGATTAAAGGTTTGAACGAAGAACAGGGTAACGTGGTTTCACGCTTCGGCCTGAAATTGCTGTACGGTTCAACCCTGGTGAGCGTGCTTTCTGCCGCTATCGCCGGTCTGGTTCTGGCCTTCTGATGTTTAGGGCGAGCTGCGGCTCGCCCTTCTCTTCTTAATTATGCCTTTCTGTTCTATCTCACTTCGATTCCCGCTTATCCCCGCCAATCGCCACTTCCCCGCTAAACGCAAAACCTTTGCACAATATTGAATTTCCTTCACGGTTGCCTGCGCCCGTAGCTTTTCTCCATAACGTCACATCTGGAGAATCGTATGAGCATTCAATTTCTTGGCATGATTGGCCACCGACTGGCTTCCGAGATCATCCCCGCCAGCGGCCCGCTGTTTGATAAAGATTACATCGCACGTTTCGCTCGCGCCCATGAAGAAGCGGGCTTTGACCGTATTTTGGTGGGGTATTGGTCCGATCAACCGGATGGCTTTCTGGTCACCGCCCACGCGGCGGCACACACTTCCTCACTGAAATTCCTGCTGGCACACCGTCCGGGCTTTGTCGCACCGACCCTGGCCGCACGCAAGCTGGCAACGTTGGATCAACTGACCGATGGTCGTCTGGCGGTGCATATCATCAGCGGCGGTAGCGACGTCGAGCAGCGTCGCGATGGCGATTTCCTGAATAAAGCCGAACGCTATGCACGCAGCGACGAGTTCCTCACCGTGCTCAGGCAGAGCCTGGAGTCCAGTCAGCCTTATGATCATAAGGGAAACTTTTACCAGGCTGAACAGGCGTTTTCAGCCATCAAGCCCGTGCAGAAAAAACTGCCGGTGTACTTTGGCGGATCGTCTCAGGAAGCGATTGATGTGGCTGCACGCCATGCAGATGTGTTTGCCTTGTGGGGCGAACCGCTGAAAGGGGCGGAAGAAACGGTGCGCAACGTACGAGCCGCTGCGGCTCAGCACGGGCGCGAAATTGATTTCAATATCTCGTTCCGCCCCATCATCGGTAAAACCGAAAAAGAAGCCTGGGAGCGCGCCGAGCATATCCGTGAGCTGGCAGAAAAACAGTTACAAGAGACCGGATTTGCGTTTGGCAAACCCAAGCCGCAAAGCGTCGGTGCTCAGCGCCTGCTGGCTGCCGCCAATGAAGGCGATCGCCTGGACAAAGTACTGTGGACAGGCGTGGCTAAACTGGTGCAAGGCGGCTACAACTCCACAGCACTGGTGGGTACTGCCGATCAGGTTTCCGACGCGCTGCTGGATTACTACCGCCTTGGCATTCACAGCGTGCTGATTCGCGGCTTCGATCCGCTGAATGATGCGGTGGAATACGGCGAGGAGCTGATTCCGCTGACGCGCGAGAAAGTCGCGGCGCTAAACGCCGCTGACAAAAGGAGCGCCTGATGCGGCTGGCTGCAGTGTTTACCGGTGTTGCGCTGGCGCTCTCCACGCTCAATCCGCTTTTCGCCGCAGACAAAGTCACGCTGCGCCTGGGCGATGTTAAGGGGGATCGTTTTGCCGCGTTAAAAGCGTCAGGTGAACTTAATAATCTGCCCTACGATCTGAAACTCACCGCCTTTGATTCGGGTGCACCGGTGCAGGAAGCATTAAATGCCGGTGCACTGGATGTCGGCTTTACCGGTGATCTGCCGTTCCTGTTTGTGTTTGCGGCTGGCGCGCCGGTGAAAGCGGTTGGCGCATGGCAAAGCAATCCTGACAGTATCGCGCTGCTGACGCGTCCTGATGCCGGGATTCACCATTTGCAGGATTTGAAAGGCAAGCAGATTGCGGTCAATCGCGGCGGATGGGGCCACTATTTGCTGCTTGGACTGCTGGAGCGCGCCGGATTAAAACCAGACGATGTCACGCTGCGTTTCCTTGGCCCTGTTGATGGTCGCGCCGCACTGACTTCAGGAGCCGTATCGGCCTGGGCGCCATGGGAACCTTATATCGCTACCTCCACTGCTGTAGATGGCACGGTGCGCGTTGCTGACGGCGGCGGCAAAGGCATTATGTCGGGTTATTCGTATGCGCTGGCGCGTGACGAGGCCTTACATGATGCCGGTAAGCGTAAAGCGATTGCCGATCTACTGGCGCGTCTGGCTAAGGCACAAATCTGGGCGCAGCAACATCCGCAGGAGTTTGCCAGCGTGCTGGGTAAGACACTGAATATGCCCACCAATATCACCAGCAGCTGGATTGCTGATGCACGTATTCGTCCACTGGTGTTTGATGCCAGCCTGATCCCCACCCTGCAAAAATCGGCTGACTTCTTCCATCGCTATCAGGTGCTGCCGAAAGCGATCGATGTCAGTAAAGCCTTTGATTTTAGTTTGTCGGCTCAGGCCAATCAGGTTGCCAAAAGCGCGCCGGGAGATAAATCATGAGTGCCAATCAGCATCATCGTTTACGCGATTTTGTCGGCAATCTGGCTACGTTACTCGACCAGAATCCCGATGAAGCCACCATTTTGCAACAGGGTAGCGTTTGGCTCGGAGAGTTAATCCAGCATGATGACTGGCTGGACGAGGCTTATACCCAGCCACATCCCGAACACTATCAGCAATATCTGCTGTATGCCGATGCCCGACAGCGCTTTTCAGTCGTGAGCTTCGTGTGGGGGCCGGGCCAGCAAACCCCGATTCACGACCATCGCGTATGGGGATTAATTGGCATGCTACGCGGTGCGGAGATATCACAATCCTGGCAGCCCGGGCCAAACGGCTTGCAGCCGGAAGGTGCACCAATACGCCTTGATCCCGGCAGCGTTGAAGCCGTATCTCCCACCGTGGGCGATATTCATCGCGTCAGCAATGCCTATGACGATCGCGTCTCAATCAGCATCCACGTGTATGGCGCCAATATCGGCGCGGTAAAACGCGCGGTGTACCGCGAAGACGGCAGTGAAAAACAGTTTATCTCCGGTTACAGCAACCGTTACTTACCGAACATTTGGGATCTATCACATGAGTAAACCCGCATTCCCTTTCCGTCAGGCGACGGACATTCTTGAGTCACTGCGTCAACAGCAGGAAGTGGCGATTGTTGATGTCCGCGACGAAGCGCTGTTTGCCACCGGTCATCCGCTGTTTGCGGTCAATATCCCGCTTTCCAAACTGGAACTGGAACTACTGGATCGCATCCCGCAATTGACGACAGCTATCACGCTATATGATAACGGCGAAGGACTGGCACAGACGGCTGCGGAACGAATTGCAGCACTGGGTTACAGCAATATAGCGCTGTTAAAAGAGGATTTAGCCGGCTGGCAGGCTGCGGGCGGTGAGCTGTTTATTGATGTGAATTCGCCGAGTAAGGCCTTTGGTGAACTGGTTGAACATCACAATCATACCCCTTCCCTGTCAGCCGATGAAGTGCACAGCTTAATCAACAGTGATGCCAACGTGGTGGTGCTGGATGCGCGTCGCTTTGATGAATATCAGACCATGAGCATTCCAGGCGCCACCAGCGTACCAGGCGGTGAACTGGTGTTGCGCGTACGCGATATCGCGCCATCACCGGAAACCACGGTGATTGTGAACTGTGCGGGCCGCACGCGCAGCATTATTGGTACTCAGTCGCTGGTGAATGCGGGCATTCGCAATCCGGTGTTTGCGCTGCGTAACGGCACTATTGGCTGGACGCTGGCAGGCCACGCGCTGGAGCATGCTCAGTCGCGCCGATACGGTGAAGCCAGTGAAACGGCACAGCGCCAGGCTGCGACGAACGCGCGTAGCATCGCGGATCGCGCAGGCGTGGAGCGCATTCCTCTGGCAACACTCAAGCGCTGGCAGCAGGAAACACGCACCACTTATCTGTTTGATGTGCGTGACGCTGACGAGTATGCAGCGGGTCATCTGCCTGGCAGTCGTCATGTACCAGGCGGACAGCTGGTGCAGGAAACCGATCATTACGCCAGCGTGCGCGGTGCACGTATTGTACTGATTGATGACGATGGCGTGCGTGCCAACATGACCGCCTCCTGGCTGGCGCAGCTGGGCTGGCAAGTGTCGGTGCTGGAAGAGCTGCAGGCCAGTGATTTCAGTGCCACCGGTGCCTGGAAAGCGCAGGTTCCTGCTGTTGCGCAGCCCGAGTTTGTTTCGCCACAGCAGCTGGCGGAGTGGCTGGAAGAAGGTCAGACCCAGGTATTGGACTTCACCACGCACGCCAATCACCTTAACAGCCATATTCCGGGTGCGGGCTGGCTGCTGCGCTCAACGCTGCAAAAAGAAGGTAAAGCCATACTGCCAACGGCACGACGTTATGTGCTGACCTGCGGCAGCAGTTTGCTGGCCGGATATGCGGTTGACCAGGTGGCGGAACTCACCGGCAAGCCGGTGTTTGTGCTGGAAGGCGGCAATGCGGCCTGGCGCGCAGCGCACCTGCCGACCGAGCAAGGCGACCAGCAGTTGCTTTCACCGGTGATTGATCGCTATCGCCGTCCGTATGAAGGCACCGATATCGCACCTGCCGTGATGCAGGCGTACCTGGATTGGGAATACGGCCTGGTGGCGCAATTGGATCGTGATGGCACGCACGGCTTCCGTGTGTTGCCTGCTCAAGAACAAGCCGCAACCGCTAAACTCTTAGCGCCATAAATTGCGCCGCGACAAGATTGTGCATAATTTCAGTGCACACTATGCTCTGGCGGCACGATTTATGGGGCACTCTGATGAAGTGCTGAATGCTGAACGGATAAGATGATCTCAGCGCGTGAGAAGCTGCTGCGGTGCGATTCATTGCGCACTCTCATGCAGTGCTGAATGCTGAATGCTGAACGCTGAACGCTGAACGGATAAAATCATCGCAGTGCGTGAGAAGTTACTGCGGTGCGATTCATTGCGTCCCCTGAGAAGAAGCCGGAATGCTGAACGGATAAGATCATCGCAGCGCGTGAGAAGCTGCTGCGGTGCCATTCATTGCGCCCCCTGAGAAGAAGCTGGAATGCTGAATGGGGTGAGATCATCTCAGCGCGCAGGAAGAATCAGCGAACAGGAAGAAGCTCGCGCGTTTTATGGCGCAATTCGTCGAGAGACTTGATATCAAAAGATGGGCGCATTTCAGAACGCTGGGAGTGTCGTCGCACCAATAAAGACGCCATTCTGCATATGAAATGAGCAATTATGAATTCAGTAAGGTTGGATTGTGTTGCAATTGTTCAGGACGAACAGAGATTTGGTGGAGATAAGCGGGATCGAACCGCTGACCTCTTGCATGCCATGCAAGCGCTCTCCCAGCTGAGCTATACCCCCACATCTGGAAATCTTTTTCAGTGCATCGTTAAAACGATTTGGTGGAGATAAGCGGGATCGAACCGCTGACCTCTTGCATGCCATGCAAGCGCTCTCCCAGCTGAGCTATACCCCCAGCACCGAAAAACAGCCGATTTAACTCGACGGACGGCATCATATGAAACCGCTCCCTGAGTGTCAACGCCAAATTCTCGTTCTGTGTTCAATCGCTGAAAAAGGCGGCAACGCCCTACCGTAATGGCTTTTTTTTCAACGCAATTACGCATATCGTTAACGCATTTTCGCATTTAACGCCCTGCAACCAAGGTTAAATCAGGGTTAAAGATGTTAGGAATAATCTTGTGTTCGTTACGGGTAAGTGTAAAACTTAGCGCGCTAATTAACCGGTCAACCTTCCAGGGTATATCACTCATTGATCGGCCAGCATTTTCCCCTTGTTCAATAAAAGAAAAGTGAATTATGTCGCTGCATACACCGAAAGAGATCGCCCAACTGGCGATTCAAGCGGGCGTGGCTAAAAGCCGTTTGCCTGTTTCCACCTTATTGATCCTTGGTTTTATGGCCGGTGCATTTATTGCCACCGGTTTTCTGTTGGATCTGCATGTTATCAACCAACTGCCTGCTGAATGGGGCTCCTTTGGCGGCTTCCTCGGCGCCGCGGTGTTTCCGGTTGGCCTGATACTGACCGTTCTGGCCGGCGGTGAACTGTTGACTGGCAACATGATAACCTTACCGATCGCCTGGTTCGCCCGCCGCATCAGCGGTTTGAGTGTGCTGCGCAACTGGTTCTGGGTCACGATTGCCAACTTTATTGGCAGCATCGCAGTCGCCTGGTTCTTTGGTCATATGCTCGGTATGACCGAAGGCGATTATCTGAAAAAGACCGTGGCGATTGCTCACGCGAAAGTGAATGCGGATTTCCTGCACGCGTTCATTTCAGGTATTGGCTGCAACTGGCTGGTGTGTCTGGCTGTGTGGTTAGCTTTTGCCAGTAAAGATATGGTCGGCAAAATCTTTGGCATGTGGTTCCCGGTGATGGCCTTCGTGGCGATTGGCTTCCAGCACGTGGTGGCGAACATGTTTATTGTGCCCGCCGCGATTTTTGCCGGACAAATGAGCTGGGCAGACTTTGCGCCAAACGTGATTGCCGTCTTCCTTGGCAACGGCGTGGGCGGTGCAATATTTGTTGGCCTCACCTATTTCCTTGCTTTCCGTCCTGCACAAGCTGAAACCAGCGAAGCTTAATATCCGATTTATGCCTTTTGTCATGAGACAAGAGGCATTTTCCTGCCTGATTACTTTTCCCCGTTACGTTTTGTTGTAATATGTACAGCTAATGTATTTAACAGGGACAGCATCGTGAAAAAGGAATGGCTCACCCCCGAGGAGCTCGCGCTGGAAACGGGCTACAGTCGGCAAACGGTGAATAAATGGATCAAACGCGAAAACTGGACAACCACGCCCAAGCCCGGTGTACAGGGTGGTAAGGCGCGATTGATTCATATTGATGAGCGTGTAAAAAGCTTTATTCAGTCTACCCGCCACGCGACCGAGCCGGCGGCCAATTACGGTGCTCAACAAAATACGTTACCTGCGTTATTAATAAATTCTGTCCAGCAAATGACAACCGCTGAGCAAGATCAACTGGCTGCATTGTTGCTACGCGAGGGGATAAGTGGTGTGCTGGAACGGCTAGGGATTAAAGAAGATTAAAAAAAGCCGGGCGCTCATGCTCCCGGCTTTTTTAATGCCCACGATAAGTGCAGCGGCAACGTTACAGGCTGCCGCTACCTCAATTAAGCCTGGGCTTCACGCTCAGCAATAAAGGCCAGCGCTTTATCGATGCGAGCCACGCTGCGGCTGCGACCAATCGCTTCGACAGTCACATCCAGTGCCGGAGACTGACCTGCACCGGTGACCGCCACGCGCAGTGGCATGCCCACTTTGCCCATACCCAGTTCGAGCGCATCGGCGGCACCCTGAATCGCGTTGTGCACATTCTCCGCATTCCACTCGCTGTCGCTCAGCGCAGCCAGTTTGTCACGCACCACTTCCAGTGGCTGACGCGCAACAGGGCGTAAATGTTTCTTCGCCGCATCGGCATCAAAAGCATCGAACTCTTCATAGAAGTAACGGCAAGAAGCGGCAATCTCGACCAGCGTTTTGCAACGCTCACCCAGCAGCGTCACCAGTTTCGCCAACTCCGGGCCGGTGCGGGTATCGATATTCTGCTGCTCGATGTGCCACTGCAGCTGCGTTGCCACGTTTTCCGGCGGCAGCGTATTGATGTAGTGATGGTTCAGCCACTGCAGTTTTTCGGTGTTAAACGCACTGGCAGACTTACTGACAGCATCCAGGGTAAACAGCTCGGCCATCTCAGCCACGCTGAAAATTTCCTGGTCGCCATGTGACCAGCCTAAACGCACCAGATAGTTGAGCAACGCTTCCGGCAGATAGCCGTCATCACGGTACTGCATCACACCCACTGCGCCATGACGTTTCGACAGCTTCTTACTGTCATCACCCAGGATCATTGAGACGTGTGCGTAAGTTGGCACTTCTGCACCAATCGCCTTAAGGATGTTGATCTGGCGTGGCGTGTTGTTGATATGGTCCTCACCACGGATCACGTGCGTGATGCCCATATCCCAGTCATCCACCACTACACAGAAGTTGTAGGTTGGTGAACCATCGGTGCGGCGGATGATCAGATCATCCAGCTCCTGATTACTGAACTCAATGGGTCCACGGATCTGGTCGTCAAAAATGACCGAACCCTCATGCGGGTTACGGAAACGGACCACGCAAGGCTCATCCGCCGCATGATGTTCATGGCTGTCACGGCAGCGGCCGTCATAACGTGGCTTCTCGCCTTTCGCCATCTGCTCTTCACGCAGCGCGTCTAAACGCTCTTTAGAGCAATAGCATTTATAAGCGGTACCCGCTTCTACCATCTCATCGATGACCGCGTTGTAACGATCAAAGCGCTTCGTCTGATAGTACGGGCCTTCATCCCACTGCAGGTTCAGCCAGTTCATGCCATCCATGATGGCTTCAATGGCTTCCGGCGTTGAACGTTCCAGATCGGTATCTTCGATACGCAGAACGAATTCGCCCTTGTTATGGCGAGCATAAAGCCAGGAATAAAGAGCAGTACGGGCACCGCCCACATGCAGGTATCCCGTTGGGCTGGGTGCGAAGCGAGTTTTGATTTTCATTCAGCATTGCCTTAGATGCGCAGGTTTCTTTGTCTGGATGACAAAAAAACGGGTTAACGCGAAAAAACAGTGCGCATATTCTAGCAGGTGGGACGCTTTCCTCAATGACTCTCGCGGCGGCATCACAGATTGAAGTGCGTTTTTCTGCTAATAAAACCAGCACATTGGCTAAAAGCGCGGCATGCTGCCTAAATTTAAAGCGAACGCACATTTATGTTTTAAAAAGCGTTGACTCACTTCGAAGGATCCCTATAATGCGACTCCACACAGCGGGGGTGATTAGCTCAGTTGGTAGAGCATCTCCTTTACACGGAGGGGGTCGGCGGTT